>NZ_LRQV01000142.1 GCF_001567585.1 Micromonospora rosaria | reverse complement strand
GTTGCGATCCCTCCAGGGGTGATGAGCGACGGCGCAAAGGCCCGGATCTGGTGTCCGGAAGATCGTTGCGATCCCTCCAGGGTGATGAGCGACCCCGGCACGGCGGCCAGGGGCCGGCCAGCTGGTCGAGGTTGCGATCCCTCCAGGGGTGATGAGCGACCGCCCGTCCCGATGCGCAGCCAGGGTCAGCCTCACCGCGTTGCGATCCCTCCAGGGGTGATGAGCGACGACGTCGCCGGCCCGTAGTCCGAGTCGATCGCGCCGGGGTTGCGATCCCTCCAGGGGTGATGAGCGACCCGAACCTTAAGTCGCAGGTCAGAGCTGCTTTCTCCGCCTCGGATCGGGCGGATTTTGCAGCGGACCGCCGGTTGTGCATCTGTGCTGGTCAGAGCGCTGAAGCAGAGTTGCTCAGTACGTGGCGGGCGAAGAGGCATGTCGACATTGCGGGTAGGTCTGATCCGGTGGGGTGAGTGTCGAACCAGCGCGGCGCGTTTCGGCCCTGTCGGCGGCGTTGGCTGCCCGTCGTTCGCTGATGGCAGTTCTGACCTCTTCCAGGATTTTGGCGTGGAGTCGAAGCAGGCTTCCCTTTTGGTTGGGCTTCCCTAGTCGGAGGGTAGCGGCTGCGGTAACTGCTTCGCGCAGCAACTCGGACAAGCTACGCGGCAGCCGAGCGGAGTCGGCCGGACTTAGCTCGTGGTTTCGCGCGCGGTTTTCCGCTGCGTCGACAACGACGATGTCTGCGGTCGTCTTGGTGCCGTGGGTGATCGGGGCTCGATCACGCGCCTCGTTGAGTAGGTCGAGGATCAGTGCGGGCCACGCCTTGGGTCGATCTTCCTCCTTGATTTTCTTCCTCAGGTCTTTGCGGAAGTTTGCGTAGGCTCTGCCCTTGTTTTGTCCCGTTTCAGTGGCGGCGACGGATGCTTCCATGGCGTCGGCCGCGACGACCAGCAGGCGGATGCGGTCGGCGGGCGCTGTCGCGGTGGCGAGGGCGTTTTCGACGAGTTCCAGGCGCTGCACGATCATCCCGGTCGTCGAGCGGGGTGGCGCGTGGGTCGTGTTGGGCTGGCGAGGGTATCGCGGGGGCTGCCGGCTGGCGAAGGTGTCGGCCAAGCGGCGGGCCCGGTCGGTGGGTTCCTCGCCGATTGCTGAGGCGGCCAGCAGCCGCCAGGCGACGTCCAGTTCCAGGGAGCGCAGAGCCCGTTCGGCGGCGATGAGGAGCGGGAGGTCACCGCCGGTGATGGCGGGCCAGAGGTGGACGTCTGTGTAGGTTTCCCCGGCGGAGGGTTTCGCGTTCTCGCGGACGAACAGGGGGATGCCGTGCCGCGCTCCGATGAGGCGCATGGCACGCAGTAGTGCGAGCATCACCGGCTTGTTGCCGGTGGGGATGAGAAGCAGCGCCCCGGTCTCACGGGTAAGCCGGGTCTCGATGGCCTGCTCGACGGCGTGTGGATCGACATCGGCGAGGTGGATCGACTCGGTCCAGGCTGCGCCTCGGGGCGCGCCGGTGATCTGGTGGGTGACGCCGGTGACCAGCTCGGCGTCGGCGGTGGCGACCTCGCGGCTGCCCTGGCCGTCGTCGACTCCGAAGATGACCGCTCGGAGTCGGGCTTCCTGCACGCCCAGGAAGTTGGCAACTGCCGGGGGTAGGCCACGGCTCAGTTGCTGCCCTACCGATTCGGTGGTGCTGGTCTGCGGTGGGACGCCGGCTAGCCACACCGCCAGCACGGTGTCTGCTGGCGCGACTGGGGGCTCGGGTAGGCCGGCCTGCTGCCAGGCGTTCCCGTCGTTCAGATACCGGGAGAGGTAGTCGCCGATGAACTTCGAGTCGCAGGGAGCGGGTGGACGGAGGTTGTGGCTGCCCTTGCCGATGTTCTGCAGCGAGTTGACCTCGGCCCCGTACAGCCATTGGTAGGAGGGCAGGGCGGCCGAGGCGCAGATGATCGGGTCGTCGTGGTGGCGGTGGGCGATTCGGGCGAGTTTGGCTCCCAGTGGTGGTCCGCCTCGGGGTTCCTCGCAGCGGCGGAGCAGGTCCTCGGCCCACGGGTGGTTGATCTTGTCGAGGTCGAGGAGTTCTTCGTACCGGCTGGTGATGTAGCGGCGGACGGCGAGGCTGGCGGTGCCGTCTCGGCGGACGACGGCGTCGGCGAGTACCGCCCGCAAGGATGCGGTGTCGTGGGCGGCGAAGCCCTTGTCGTGGCGGTCGACGGCTTCGCGGACCAGTTCGCGTCCGGCGTCGGTGAGCCGGACGGTGGGTGGGTCCGTGTGGGTGAGGTCGGACAGGGCGGCGAACATCCGCCAGCGAACGAGGACGCCGGCGACGGGGTCGGTGTCGAGTTGTTCCAGGGGGTCGATGGTCTCGTAGGCCGTGGGGCCGGTGGTGAGCACCAGCCGCCAGGGGAGGCCGGCCTGGGAGAGGGCGGTGAGCGTGCCCATGGCCAGTGCGGTGGCGCCGGAGCCCCAGGTCACCAGTGCCTGCTGGTAGGTGGGGGCGTCGTCGAGGTGTCGGGCGAGAGCGTGGACGACCGGTGCCTCGGCCAGGTCGTCGACGGCTATCGCGGTGGCGGCCCTGACGGGGGTGTTGGTGCTGGTTGCGGAGACGAGGGCGTCGGTGAGGGTCTGTGCGATCGGCATCGTGTCCAGGGGGTGGGGTGGCTGTTGCCGGGTGCCGATCAGCACGACGTCGAGGTCCGGTGTTGCGGCGACGGCGGCCAGCGCGCCGAGCAGGGGGCTGGGCGCGGGCGTGTGGGGGTAGTCGTCGTCCCAGGCGCCCTTGTTGAGCAGCTGCCGGACGGCGGTGGCTCCCTCGGGGCTGGCGGCGGCGGTGGTGAGCTGTCGGCACCGGGCCTGGATGCGTGCGGCGCGGATGGCGTGAGCGGCAGTGGGGGAGGAAGGCAGGAGGAGGTCCGCTTCTCCGACGACGTGTACCAGCAGGCGCATGCGGACCATTGTGAACCACGACTACGACGGACGATTACCCGGTGTGTCGTCTCCGTGCCTACGCTGGCGGGCATGCAGTCCCTGGATGCTGGCCCGCCTGTCGAGGTGGTCAACCTGACGCCGCACGTGGTGTGTCTGCTGGGTGGTGAGCTGGCAGTGGAGGTGCCGCCGTCGGGTCCGCCGGCGCGGGTGGTGTTGCGGCCGGACATTGCCGACGGGGTGGTGCGGGTGGGTCCGCTGGTGGTGCCGCTGAAGCGGACGGCGGCGTCGCCTGTGGTCGTCGGGGTGCCGGAGAGCCGGCCGGGAGTGCTGTTCATCGTGGCCCGGGCGGTGGCGGAGGCGTTGCCGGAGCGCAACGATCTCGTCTATCCCCATGACACGGTCCGGGATGCCGGCGGCAGGGTTGTCGGATGTCGGTCACTTGCCCGGCCGGCGGTTGCCGGCGGTGGGTGAGTGCGGCTGTGCTGGGCCACCCCGTCCGTTCGGGTGGGAGCGATGAGCGGGCTTGCCGCAAGGATCCGCGACTCGGATACTTTTGTAGTTGAACTAGCGGGGTATGGATCTGTAGCCTGCCTCCCGTGCATGTGTTCCCCGCCGAGATCCCGGCAGCAGAGGCCCGCCGCGCCGACGTCGTGGAGGTCCGGGTGGCCCGCAAGGTGGCGGCGCTGTTCGGGCTGGGTAGCGAGCTGCCCCCGTTCCGCCGGTCGTGGGTGTGTGACTTCACGGAGCTTTCCCTGGCGGAGGTCGGTCGGGGAGCACCCAGCCCCGACCGCGCGGACCGGTCCAGGTTGGAGTCCACGCCGGCCCGCTCGACCGGCGGCGACCCTCCGGAATGGGCGTGGTCGGGCCGCGCGGTGTGGGCACCGCAGCAGGGCACCCTGCCCGGCGCGCTGACGAACGCGACCCTGAACCGGTACGGGCCCGACACCAAGGCCGCAGCGGTGCTGGCCGGCGCGAACCGGCTCCTGCAGGGTCCGACCGAGGCGGTGGCGGAGGTGTGCCGGTATCTGGCCCACACGGACTGCGACGCCGAGTTGCGGCTGGCCGTGTGGGCGGGTCTGGTGCTCGAGGTCTACCGGGCGCAGCCGGCGCTGGTGGTCGCCGCCATCCAGGCCCGCCAGGTGCAGCGGTCGCTGTCGGCCCGCTGGGGCACGCAGGTCGACCGGGCCGCGGTCACCGCCGCCGGCGCCCCCTCCGAGATCCACCCTCCGTCCGACCCGGACGACGCCAGCGACCCGCACGAGTCGGCCAGCCGATGGCAACCCACCTCCTTCGACCTGGTCGATGCCACCCTGCCGGCCGTCGGGCTGGCCGACGACCCGGCCACCGGACCGGGCCTGCTGGCCCCGGACACGCTCGACGACATCGCCTCGGCGTGGTGCCACCGACTGGTCGGGGTAGGACGACCGGGCCGGGGCGTGGTGTGGCTGACCGAGGACAGCGGTGGGTCACGGCGGGTCCACGCCATGGTGCGCGTCGGTGCCGTGGTGGCACCGTTCGTGGCGGCCACCCTCGGCGGCACCCACCGCCCCGAACGAAAGCACCCGCCGGTGCTGCCGACCCTGCCCACCGTCGACGTGCTGGCCGACCTGCCGCTGCTGCAGCGCCGCGCCCACCTCCTGGTGGCCCACGTGGCCGTGAACTACCTGCGGTACCGCGACGAGCTGCTCCGGGACTGGCCGGAACTCCGGACGCGGACACGCGCGTTGGTGGCCCGCGCCGTCCGGGGGTGTGCCGACGTCCTCGCCGCCGACGATCCGGTGCCGCTGCAGCTGCGGGCGTATGACGCGTATCTGGAGGTGTGGGATCCGCCGCGCGCCGGGCGGGCCGATGGGACTCCTGGCGCCGCCGACGGCACCCGCCCGGCGGCGTCGGTCCGGCGGCTGCTGGATTCGCAGCATGCCGTGGTGCAGGCGTGGCGGGCGGGGCGGCTGGATCCCGGCGCCGCCGCGTACCTGTTGGAGATCGGTGTCGTCGCGCTGCGGGACGCGGACCGGGCCGTCGACCCGGCCGCGGTCGGGTCGTGGTGGTCGGCGAGCCTAGAGGCCCGCGGTCTGGACCCTCGGGGTGACCTGGCGGCCCGCGTCGCCGCGCTCAGCGACGCGCAGGTGTTCCACCTGCAGCACTACGCCGCCTGGCTGGCCCGCAGCGGACGGCGCACGGACCTGCGCCGGGCCCTGGCGGTGCAGGAGCGGGTCGTCGCGGTGCGCGTCCAGGTAGCTCGTCGTGAGCCGGCCGGGTTCGCGGCGAAGTCCGCCGCCGCGCGGGACGGGCACGAGTTGGCCGCGACGATCGCCACCGACCTGGCCCTGGCCACCCCCGACCGGGAGCGCCGGGCGCGGACCCACGCCCTGGAAACCGCAGTCCGGCACGCCCATGCGGTGCTGGCCGACCCGAGCATCTCCGACCTAAAACGGGCGAAGAGTCCGCAGCCCGCCACCGGCCGGATCGCCCGAGTGGTGGCGCGGGCCCTGACCGTGGCCGCGTCCCAGCACGTGGCGGTGGACACGACGGACGTCGCCGCTGCGGTGGCGCTGCTCGACCGTGCCCTCGCCGACGACGAATCCCGTGGCACGGCGCCCGGCGACGCCCCCGGCAATGGTGAGACCCATCCGGGCACGCTGCGCGAGTGGCGGGTGCGCCTGATCGACATGTCCGGTGCCGCCGCCACCGCCCCGAGGGGATGACGGCCGGCGTAGTGACCTCTTCCCGAATCCCCGAGAGACGAGACCCGACGATGACCAGAGAACCCGAACGACGTGAACCGGGTGCCGGCAGGCACTGGGTTCTGATCGAGACCGGCGGCAACCAGGCGTACATCTTCGGCAGCAACCGTCTGCGACACGTCGTCGGAGCGTCGCAGCTCGTGCACGAGGTCGGCACCGAATGGGTGCGGGACGCGGTCACTGACGCCGCCCTGTCACCTGACCCGGTGGTGATGACCGCCTCGGGTAAGGCCCTGCTGCTCGTGGACTCGGCCGCCGCCGGACAAGCGGTGATCCGGGCGGTCACCCGGCGGGCGCTGACGGAGGCGCCCGGGTTGCGCGTGACGGGGGTAGTGGGCCCTGGATTCGACCCCACCGACGACGGCGCGCACGAGGAGGCCCGCCGCGACACCTACGCGCTGCACGGCAGGGTCCGGGCCGCCCGCACCGACCTGGTGCTGCGCGACCGGGTGTTCCCCTGGCACCGGCTGTGCCGCGACAGCGGCCAGCCCGCCGCCCGGGAGGAGGTCTACGGCAGCGGGGAGCCGGCCGTGCCGGCCTCCGCCGGCATGCTGGCCCGCTCCGGGGCCCGTAACCGGGCCCGCCGACGGCTACGCGACCGGCTCGGTGACCGCCTCGCCGCCGTAATACCGACGCACCTCGACGAACTGCGCCACGGCGGCTGGGTGGCGGTCGTGCACGCCGACGGCAACGGTGTCGGTGGCTTGTTCCGCACGTTCGCCGCGCACGTCGCCGCCGTCGAGAAGACCGACCGGGTGTCGGTGGCGACCCACGCGCGGTACCAGCGCGCCGTCGCGACGCAACTCGACGACGCGACCTGGGACGCGGTACGCGACGCGGTCGGTGAGCTCATCGACGAGCGGCCGGACGAGAACCTGACCGGACGGCTGCTGCCGATCGTCGTCGGAGGCGACGACGTGACGGTGGCCTGCGACGCGGCGCTGGCCGTGCCGTTCGTGCGATCGTTCGCCGCCGCGTACGCGCGGCGTACCGCCGCGCAGCCGACGCTGTCGGCGATCGCCCGCGTCGCGACCGGGCACGCCGGGCTCACCGCCTCCGCCGGGATCGCTGTGGTGAAGTCGCACCACCCGTTCGCCACCGCCTACGGCCTGGCCGAGGCGCTCACCGTCTCCGCCAAGCGGTTTGCGCCGGAAGGCCGGACGTTGGCCGCGTGCGACATCCACGTGGCGCACACCTCGACGCTGCGGGACCTGGACCAGCTACGCCAGTACGTGCGTGGGGACGACGGCAGTCCGGTCGCCCGGTATGCCGGCCCGTACCTGCTCGACCGGGCCGGGGACCTGCCCGGCGAGCTGCGGCACCGTGGCGTCGACCTGCTCGACGAGGTCGACGGGTGGCTCGGCCCCGACGGGTGGCTGTCGGCCGCGCAGGCCCATGCCCTGCGCGATGCTGCCGACCGCAGCCTGGCCGAGTACCGCCACCACCTGGACCTCTTGCTGGCCCGCGCCTTCGACCCGCGGCGGGCCCGCGAGCTGCTCGACGTCCAGCCGGCGACGGCCGCGACAGCGGACGGCCCGGCCGGCGGATCCGAGGCCGGACCGGCCGGCTCCGACGTGGCGGGCCCGTTCCTGCGGCTGTTCGACGCGCTGCACCTGCGCGGTCTGCGACTGCCCACGTCGGACCTGCCCACGCCGGACGCCGTACCTGCCCTCGCCCGAGGTGCCTGATGAGTGTGCCCGTCACGTTCGACATCACCCTGGAGTTCCTCAGCGACTGGCATGTCGGCACCGGCCAGGGCCGGCTCGGCGCCGTCGACGCCGAGGTCCGCCGCGACGCCGACGGCCTGCCGTTCGTGCCGGCCAAAACCCTCGTCGGAGTGTGGCGGGACGCGTGCGAGACCGTCGCCGACACGTTCGACCGGGCAGGGGACCGGCCGGGTGCCTGGCAGGATTGGGTCACCTGGCTGTTCGGGTCCCAAGCCGCCCGGACCGGGGATCCGACCGCGCGGGCCGGCCGGCCGCCGGTGCCGGCGGCCCTGACGGTCACCCCGGCGAGGGCACCCGACTGGTTGCGGGCCGGGGTACGGAACCGGCCGGCGCTCGCGCAGGCCGCCGTCGTGCTCCGGCCCGGCGTGCGGATCGACGACGCGACCGGCACGGCAGCCGACCGGCTGCTGCGTGTCGAGGAGCGGGCGATCCGCACCCTGCGGCTGCACGCCGAGGCCAGCATCGCCGGCACCGCCCTGACCGGCCCGGCAGGCTCGACCGGTGCCACCGACACCGGTCGGCTGCCGGAGCCGGCGGAGCTGCTGCTGCGAGCCGGCGCACGGCTCGTCGAAGCCGTCGGCGGCAAACGGAACCGCGGCTGCGGGCGCGTCGCCGTCCTGCTGCCCGGCACCCGCCTGGACGACGCCGCCGGCCACCCCACCGTCACCGATACGCGCCTCGCCGACCTGCTCGCCGCCGGGGTGCCGCCCACACCGCCGGCCCCGCCCACGCCGGCGGAGGCGGTCGTGGTGTACCCGTACGCCCGGATGCACCCCGACCGGCGGCGCACCGTGCGGCTGGTCCTGAAGGTGATCACACCGGTGGTGGCCCAGCAGGACGTGCTGGGCAACGTCATCTCCAGCCGCGACGCCATCCCCGGCACCGCGCTGCTGGGCATGGTGCTGGGACGCGCCGTGCGCGCCCCGCACGCTGGCGGCACCCGCCCTGGCCGGGTGGGGTTGGGTGAGGTGAGCGTCAGCGACGCCGTGCCGGCCCACAGTGAACCGCACGACCCGATGTCGGTGGTCCCCGCCCGCCCGGTACCGGCGGTGTGGCACCGAAGCGACAAGGGCCGGGGAAGCACGGTGCACAACACCGTGCACGGCACCAGGGCATCAGAAGACCGCGCCAAGCCCATGTCCGGGTGGATCGTGCCGGCCGGCGACCGCTGGCGGTACCTCGACCCTGCCAAGTCGGTGTCCACCCACGCCGTCGTCGACGACGACGCCCGCCGCCCCACCGTCGCCAGCGGCGGCGTCTACACCTACCTGGGTATCGCCCCGGACACGCTGCTGTGTGCTGACGTCGTGCTGCCCGCCGACGTCCGGCTGCGGCTGAACCAGGGGGAACGCCTCCGCTTCGGCCGCTCCCGCAAGGACGACTTCGGTCTGGTCGAGGTCGTCGAGGTGCTCGATGTGCTCCCGGCGCCCCCGCCGCCGCGACCGGAAACGGGTCCGCTGCGGGTGTGGTGCGTCTCCGACGTCCTGCTGCGCGACGAGCGGCTGGCCCCGGACCCGTCGCCGCGGGCCCTGGCCCGGGCGCTGTCCGCGGCGTTGGCCCCGACGGCAGTCGAGCCGGGTCGGGACACCACGGCGGTGGTGTCGTGCGTGGTGGTCGAGGAGGCCACGGTGGTGGCGGCGACCCGGCGGGAGGGGTTCGGGGTTGCCTGGTGCCGCCCGCGTCCGAGTCAGGTCGCGCTGCGGGCCGGAAGCGTCGTCACCCTCACCGTGACCGGCCCGGTCGATCCGCAGCGGCTGGCCGAGCTGGAACGCGACGGTATCGGGGAGCGCACCGTCGAGGGCTACGGCCGGATCCGGTTCAACCCGCCGGAGCTGACCCCCCACCAACCCGCCGTGACGTTCCCCGGCGACTCTTCGTGCCCGGATTCCGGTACACCGGATCACCCATCCGATGACCTGGAGGCCGGGGCCCGGGACGCGGCCCCCAATCACCGTGGCCCGGTGCACCCCCTGGAGGTCAACGCCTGGCGGCGGGCCATCCGCCGGGCCAGCGCGCACCTGAGCCCCGGCGACCTGATTCCGGGAATCGACCGGCTGGCCGGGAACCGGGCCCAGCTCGGCGCGCTGCGCCGGCAACTGGAGCGGCTCACGGTGCCCAACGGGTCGGCCATGGTGCGCCACTGGCTGGCAGGCACCGGGGCGGTCCCCGCCCGCCGCGACGCATGGACCGAGCCGGTCCTCAACGAGATCGCCGCGCTGCTGGTCGACGACCCGAACCGCGTGTGGGAACGCCTCAAGCTGGCGGGCACCCAACGCGACCTGGTTCTCGCCGCTGGCCGGGAAGACGACGTGCGGCACCGGCTGCACACCGAGGCAGTGACGACGGCGGTCACCGACATGCTGCGACGCCTCGCCCGGCAGCGCAGCGCCACCACCGGTGGCATCCCGGACCGGGACACCTCCACCTCACCGGCCACGACGGCGAAGGAGCAACACTGATGGGCCAGTCGATCGGTACCCGGATCGAGGTCATCGGCGTCCTCACCTGCCTCGGCCCGGTCCACGTCGGCGGCTGGGACACCACCGCCGAGGCCAACCTGACCATCGCCCGCGACGGCACCGGCCGGCCGTGCCTGCCCGGCACCTCGATCGCCGGCGCCCTCCGGGCCTACCTCACCGGCGTCACCGGATTCCGAGGTAACCGCGCAGCCACGCTGATGAACGCCCTGTTCGGACACATCGACTCGACCGGTCGAGGCGGGTCGCCGTCCTGGCTCCGCGTCGATGACGCGCACCTGATCGGCGAGGACGTCCCGCTGACGGTACGCGACGGGGTCGGCATCGACCGACGCTCGGCCAGCGCCGCCGCGACCTACCTCTACACCCGGCAGGTTCTGCCGGCCGGGACCCGGTTCGCGCTGCGCCTGGTCGCCGACACCCCGACCACCGCCGCCGCCCCGGACTACCCCGGCGGTTGGTCGGGGCTGGTGCGCGACGCCGTCGAAGCCGTGGCCGACGGTCTGGCCCACGGCCGGGTCCCCATCGGCGCTGGCCGGGGCCGTGGCTTCGGGCAGGTGCAGCTGCGCGACGTCACCGTGCGCAGCGCCGACCTGTCCGACCCGGCCGGCCTGGTCGCCTGGCTCACCGGCGCGGTCCCGGCCACCCCACGCCCGCCCAGCGAGGACACCGCGCCAGCGGACGGCCGGCTCCAGGTCACCGTCACCTGGCGGCCGGTCACCCCGCTGCTGGTGCGCGACTCGATGCCCGGCACCGTCGTCGACACCCTGCCGTTGACCGACACCGCCGCCGACGGAACGGTCCGGCTGCTGCTGCCCGGCTCGTCGATCCGTGGCGTGGTCCGCGCGCACGCCGAACGGATCGTCCGCACGCTGCAGGGCGGCGACGCCCCGGTCGGCTTCCTCGACACGTTGATCCATCCACCGCCCGGTGTCGACGTGCTGTTCGGGTCCGCACCCCCCAGGCGTCGCACCGACCCGGAGCAGGCGGTCCCGGACGGTGAAGGTATCGGGGAGCCTGCCGGTAGGGGGTGGCGGGGAGTCGTGACGGTTGCCGACTGCCACAGCGCCGGACAGGTCAGCGCACCCCAGTGGAACGGCATCGTCACCACCAGCCCTGAGTCGGTCGACGCCTCGGGTGTGGAACGGAAGGACCGCGAGCAACGCAACAGCGCCCGCGACCAAGCCCGCACCGCCCTGCGCGAAGGGCTGGGCGACATCAGCGGCAACATCGCGCTCGGGGTCAGCGACCACGTCGCCATCGACCGGTGGACCGGCGGTGCCGGTGACCACCGGCTCTTTAGCGTCCTCGACCCCGACACCACGGTGGCGTGGGAACCGATCCGCATCGAGGTCGACACCACCCGCCTGGACGGCCACCGTGCGCCCACCGGCGCGACCTCGGGCCCGTTGGCGCTGCCGCTGCTGCTGCTCGTCCTGCGGGATCTGCGCGACGGGTGGCTGAGCCTCGGCTACGGCGGCACCCGCGGACGGGGCCAGATCGAGGTCACTGGCGTGACGTTCACCGGCGACGGACTGAGCGGACCCTGGCAGTCGCTGGCCGGACGCACCCTCGACAGCATCCTCACCGACCCGCCCCCGGAGGTCATCGACAGCATGACCACCTGGGCTACCGCGTTCCAGGAGGTGCCAGCGTGAATATCGGCCACCAGGACGCGGCACTGCACGCCGTGCGGGCCGCCGAGAACCTCACCGCGGCCGACGCGGTCGCCTGGTTCACCCCCGGCACCCCACCGGGACGACAGGTGATCGGCTACACCCTGTCGGCCCGAGCCGCCACCTGGCTGCGGATCGACCCGACCGGGGCCATCGAGGTGGCCGCCGGAACGGCCGGGGACGTGCTCACCGGGGCGTACGAGATGGTGCTCTTCGACGGCGCGCGGGAACTGCGCTGGCTGCGCACCCCGGACGGGCGCGGCCCGGCGGTCGCCCTCGGCGAGGACCCGGCCAGCCTCCCGGACGGGTCTGAGGTCACCGCCGATCCGCCGCCCCGACGCGGCGACACCCATGCCCGGCTGCTCGCCGGCACCCCCGCTGCCCACGACATGGCCGGCTGGTCGACGCTGGGCAGCCAGCGGTACGCCGCCGCCCACCTGCCGGTGACGTTCACCGGCGGCGACGTGCTCACCATCGAGACCGTCGAGTACCTCGTCGAGGACGAACACGGCAACCTCGACGTCGCCGACACCCGCATGGTCGCGCTGCGATCGACCAACAAGGAGGCGGTGCGTGCCGTCGCCGTCACCATGACCGGCCAGGAAGGAACGGCGACGTGAGCGGGCCCGTGAACAAGCTCGAGAAGATCGTCCCGGCGGAGCTGACCAAAACGGGTGAGGTTCTGGAGGGGGTGATCCTCAGCAGCGATCGGGCCAAGGACAAGAAGCCGAAGCGCCTCGACCGGTCCGCGTGGGACGACGCCCTCGCCGAGCACGTGGCCACCATGGCCGACGGTGACACCGTCACGGTGGTGGTCACCTTCAACCTGGCAGACGGGAAGCGGACCGCCCGGCTGGCAGGGGTCGCCCCGCTGGCCACAGTCACTAAGGACCGTGACCGGACGGCACTTCTCGCGAAGGCCGGCGGGTTCGTCAACCCGTACACGTTCGTGCCGACCCTGCCCCGCAGCGACCAGCACGGCACCCGCCTGGCCGGCACCGACCTGGACGACGCCCCACCACCGAGCCACGCCCACCACGCGGACGGGCAGTGGAGCGGAACGCTGTCGCTGACCCTGACCACCGTCACCCCGCTCCTGCTGCCCGTGCCCGCCGCGACGCCGTCGCAGGACGGCGTGCGGACCTTCGACGTGCGGGTCGACCCGCACGGCCGACCGCTGATCCACGGCGCGTCGCTCAAGGGCGCGCTGCGCAGCGCCTACGAGACGATCACAGCCAGCCGGTACGGGATCTTCTTCGAACACCACGAACGGCTCGCCTACCGCGTCAATGCCGGTGCCGCGCTGAACCTGACCCCGGCCCGGGTGTATCTCCGTGAGGACGGCACCGCGGCTTTCCGGCTGTGCCGCGGGGACGCCGACTGGACGCAGTCCAGCACGCGGGGCAACGAGGTGCAGTACGCCGCCTGGGTACCGACATACAAAGTGAGCCCCGTTCGCCGCCTCGGCGATCTGGCCCGAGGGCCGCTGACCCAGCATCACGGCAGCCCGGTCCACGCCCGTCTCGTCCTGCACCAGTACCGCAAGGGCAAGACCCAGTTCCAGGTGTGGCGTGCCACCCACCTGGCCCGTACCGCCGCCGAGATCACGGGCTCACTCCCACCCGACCCGGCGGCTGGCCGGAACTCCGCACACACGTTGACCCCCGTGACCGGGGTCGCGCCCAGATTCGTCCGGGGTTGGCTGTCCGCCACCGGGTACTCGATCGGAAGAAAGCACGACGAACGGCTGTTCGTGGAGACCGACGGCGTGGAAGTCCCCCTCGCCGCCGAGCATGTGAGCTACTGGCAGTCGGTGCTGCGGGCCTACGACGTGGCCCAGGGATACAACGACCCCAACGCCACGTACTCTCGCGGCACCTCGACGGCGCGGGGCGGAGTCGTCCGGTCCATGCACGTTCCCAGTAACCCGGAGCTGCGGACACTGCCGCCCGGCACGCTCGTCTACGTCAAGTACGACGAGCAGCGCAACGAGGTCACCGAGGTCCACCCGGTCATGATCGGTCGGCTGCCGTTCGACGCCGCGCCGGGGGACCTGCTGCACGAGAGCCTGCGCCCGGCGCGCCACCGCGACGAGCTGTCCCCGGCCGACCGGCTGTTCGGCTGGGTGCCTCCGGGGCGGGCAGACGACGGGACCGACACCAACGACGGCGCCTCGGGCTACCGGGGCCGCCTGCGGGTCCGGTCGATCACCTGCACCACTGAGGACTGGCGGCCCTCGTCCTTCCCATCCGACGGGGTCACCCTCGCCCCGCTGAGCAGCCCCAAACCCACCCAGTTCCGCTTCTACGCATCCCCCGACCCGAGCGTCGGGATGCCCGTGCGCCGGAAAGCGGCGAAAGCCGACGGCTATACCACCGGTGGTGGGCTGCGCGGCCGGAAGATGTACCGCTGGCGTGAGGAAGCCCCCGATCACTGGGAGCCGACCAAGAGCCAGGACAAGGACAGCCAGGCCCCGGGATACCTCGCACTGGAGGACCACTACCAACACGCCACGCAGCTGGTCTGTCACCATGGCTGGGTCCGACCCGAGGTGACGTTCCAGGCCGACCTGTTTCTCGACGGGGTGCCGGACGCCGAACTCGGCGCGCTGCTGTGGCTTCTCACCCGGGGTAAGGACGCTCCGCTGCGGCTCGGCGCCGGCAAGCCGTACGGGTTCGGCGTCGTCACCGCCCGGCTCGACCCGGAACGCACCAGGCTGTGGGACGCGGCCGGGGTCCGCGCCGGCTGGCGGGGTCTGACCCGCCCCGACCCGGTCGGCGCGCACCGGCTCACCGAGCTCGCGGACCGCTTCGACGCCACCGCCCGGGGTAACGAGGTGCTGCGCGAGGCCACCGAGTCGTACCTGGAAGCCGTCAAACCCGTCACCGAACCGGTGCACTACCCACGGATGACCCCGCAGCCGCAGGCGGAGAACTACCAGTGGTTCGTCGCCAACGACCGTGTGGCAGGTGGCGAGACCGTCGAGGGCTGGCCGCTGCCGCACGTCCGCGACAGCGACCAACGGCTGCCGTACCTCGGCAGCGGCCGTGACGAACGACCGCAGGGCAGCCGAGGCGCGGGTGCATCCCCGGAACGCCGGGTACCGCCCCCGCGACCCGCCTCAGGCCAGGAACGACGCCCACAGCCCAGACCCGGTGCCGGTGCGGGCAACGGGAACGGCACGAACCAGCGCGCGGCCGGCCGGCAGGACCCGGGCGGCAAGGACAACCGCACCCGTCGCTGACCCGGCAGGTTGGCGCACGTCACTCCCTATCGGACAGATTCAGAACTCAGGCACCACGCGGGCGTGTCCATCGCGAACACTGCTCGTTTTCTCAACGGGTGCTGACGACAAAACGGAGACCAGGACATGAGGTTCTACGTGGACGTGGCGGGACCCGCCGGTCAACTGCCCTGGAGATACGTCCACGGCGTGGCCCACGCCGTCGTGTACAGCGTGATCGGCGACCAGGCACCAGCCCTGGCCACGCAGCTGCACGACACAGGCTGGGCGGGGAGCGCCCTGCGCCCGGTGGGCATCTCACCCCCGGTCTTCTCCGGCGCGCCGAAGAAGCGCAGCGCGTACATGATGTCGCCGAACGGCCGGATCTGGTTCGGCTCGCCGGTGCCCGCGTTGGCCGCGTCACTGCTGGCCGGTGTGACTAGCCGCCGCGAACTGCAGTGGGGGCCGGTCACCCTGGCCGTCAAGGGCGCCCAGCTGGAGCCCCTCACCAGCCCGGAATCCCCGGCGGTGCTGGAAACCCGTACACCGGTGCTGGTCAAGGTCAACGACGACCGCTACCTGCTGCCCGAGGAGGACGGGTTCGTCGCCGGCCTGGCGGCGAACATCCGTCACAAGGCCGACCTTCTCGGCCTTCCTGGCGACGCCGAGGTCGAGGTGTTGGCGGCCGGGTCACGGCGACGGTTCGACGTCTCCGGCGGTATCCGGATCGGGGCGACGGCCACCATTCGGCTGCACGCCGACGCTCGTCTGATCGGTGCGCTGCGCGAGTGGGGTCTGGGAGTGGGCAACATCCAGGGCTTCGGCTGGGTGAAATGACGGACCCTGTCACAGCCCGGCGGGTGCCGGCGGTCGACGGGGGCGGCCACGGGGCCGGTGCAGCGGCCCGGAATGTCCGGTTCTCAGGGTGAGAGGGTGAGGAGGCAACGGTGCGGTTGCGGGTTCACGTGGTGACGCGGGCATCAGAGATTCCCTGGCCGGCGGTGCTGGTACCAGGGCGGGGGATCGCGTATCAGCTCCTTGCGGCGGCGCACCCCGCGCTCGGGCAGCGACTTCACGAGCAGGGTGCAGGAACCCACGGAATGGTTCCGATCGGTCACAGCGCTCCGTTGTTCCCCAAGGCGCCGCGGCAGCGGGGACGGTACGCGGCCGGCGGCCGCGGGATGGTGGAGTTCGGCAGCCCGGTTCCGGAGGTCGTCGAGGCATGGGCAGGGGCGATTCGGCACCGAGAGATGCTCGACTGGGGTGGGGTGGCGATGCGGATCGCCGATGTCGAGGTGGTGTCGCCCCCGGACTACGTCAACGGCCGGGCACGACTGCGGACGGCCACACCGGTGGTCATGAAACGCGGGGGTGTGGCACCCACAGTTGAGTCGGCACAGCGGGGTGCTGCGGTGAGTGAGCTGGTCAGCCCGGAGGCTGACAGCGGGTCGCGAGCGGATGCGGGCAAGGGGGTGTGGTTACTGCCCACCGACCCCGAGTTCCCGAGCTACGTGCAGGGGAACCTGAACCGAAAGCTGGAGACGCTGGGCTTGCCGGGCACGGTGACGCTGAATGCCATCACCTGGGTCGGGGCGAAGCGGTCGTTCGCCGTGGGCGGGGGAGCGAAGCCAGGCGCCCCGATCGGGGTGGAGCTGAGCGGTGATCCCGAGGCGTTGCAGGCCATCTGGAGCTGGGGCCTCGGCCAGGCCAACTCGGCTGGCTTCGGATGGGTGGAGGCGTGACCGGCGCCGTGGTGGACCAGCCGCCCATCGCCGGCCCGGTGGACAGCGTCGAACTCACCGCTCACCCGCTGCAACGGATCGGCGCGTTCGCCCTGGCGGCGTTGGCTGACGTGCAGTCGCCGGCAGCCGTGTCGGGGGAACGCCTCGTTGCGGTGGCGGACTGGATGACTGACCATGTGGTCGACGCGGCGACTGGCCCCGACACCAAGACACCGGCGGGCTTCTGGCTCAAGTGCAGCCTGTCGCTGTTCCCGAACTCTCCAATGAACCACCCGAGCAACGGGAAGAAACCGCAGCGCGTGGTCGCGGACGCGGTTCGGAGGTGGCGGGGACGTCCGAAGCAAGAGCAGAATCCGCACGTCCCGTGCACGCTGTGCGGCCGACCGGCCGCCGGCTTCTACGGCAAGATGGATGTGCCGCTTGCAGAGAGCGACCTCTATCGCAACAGCACACCCCGGCACCATCACGGAATGGCGCTGTGCTGGCCCTGCCTGTGCTGCTTCCATGCCTTGCCCTACGGCAGCCAGTTGACTGGCGGCCCGGCGGTGGTGCTGCACAGTTGGGACGAGGCGTTCCTGAGCTGGACTGTTGCCGAGCAGGTGGACCGCAACAGACGAGAGATCCTCGTCGGGCGAGGACTACCCCGCCAACCGCCGTCCCACGAGGTCCTCGCCCTGCGGGCGCTGCGTGGATACCACGACGAGCTGAACGCCGGAGTGGAACTGCTGGTGTACAGCAACAACAACCGGGGTCCGGCGCTTGACGTCCACGTGATGGACCAGCCGCTGGCGGAGTGGTTGCGCCGAACCAGTCAGGCTCCCGTCACGAGGGCCGGCTTCACCATCTTACTTCGGGCACACAAGGGCCGAAACCGCCCCGGAGTGGTGAATGTGTCACGCAACGCGTTCCGGGAGCCGGGTCGGATCGTGAGTACCGCAGGTGCCTGGTTGGGGCGGGCAGCGTGCGTTGGCCGCCTGCCCGCTGGAACGTCTGAGCTGGTCAAGTTGTGTATGTCCTACGTCGATGAGGTCATGGGAATGAACCAGGAAGACCTGGCGGAAATCAGGGTGACGGCCGATCGGGTCGGCCAGCTGCTCGGCGAGGGAACCGCCGGACAGTTCAACAAGTTCTACGTGACGTTCCGCAAGCTGAGGTTCCCCCGATAACGCGGAGGGTTGGTTAGCAGGCGAGAGCCTGCTCAGGGATG
>NZ_LRQV01000141.1 GCF_001567585.1 Micromonospora rosaria | reverse complement strand
TTTACTACCGAAAGCGTTAACAGGGGGCCCTTCCTTACAGGAATGTGGGGGTGGTGGGGTGGGTACGGAGTGCCGCCATGACGGTGTTCGGGTTCCACGCCTCGCACGAGCAGATCCATCCCCGCGCCCTGCTGGACGCGGTGGTCCACGCCGAGCGGGCCGGCTTCGCCGCCGCCATGTGCTCGGACCACTTCGCGCCCTGGAGCGAGCGGCAGGGGCAGTCCGGGTTCGCCTGGTCCTGGCTGGGCGCCGCGCTCCAGGCGACCGACCTGTCGTTCGGCGTGGTCAACGCTCCGGGGCAGCGGTACCACCCGGCGATCGTCGCCCAGGCGATCGGCACCCTCGCCGCGATGTACCCCGGGCGGTTCTGGGCGGCGCTGGGCAGCGGCGAGAACGCCAACGAGCACGTCACCGGCGAGGTGTGGCCCCGCAAGGAGCTGCGTAACGCCCGGCTGCGCGAGTGCGTCGACGTCATCCGGGCGCTGCTGGCCGGGGAGGAGGTCAGCCACGACGGGCTGGTCCGGGTGGACCGGGCGAAGCTGTGGACCCGGCCGACGGAGCCGCCCGCCCTGGTCGGCGCGGCGACGAGCGTGGCGACCGCCCGCTGGTGCGCCGAGTGGGCGGACGGGCTGATCACGGTGAACGCCCCGGAGGAGCACCTGCGCCGGATGATCGACGCCTATCGGGACGCCGGGGGCCGGGGGCCGCTGCACCTCCAGGTGCACCTGAGCTGGGCGCCCGACCAGCAGGAGGCCGAGGCGCTGGCGTACGACCAGTGGCGCAGCAACGTCTTCGCGCCGCCGGTCTGCTGGGACCTCACCACGCCGGAGCACTTCGACGTGGTGTCGCAGGAGGTGCCGATGCACCGGCTCGCCGAGGTGGTCAACATCTCCGCCGACCTGGGCCGGCACGTCGGCTGGCTGGAGCGGTACGTGGACCTCGGCTTCGACCAGATCGCCCTGCACCACGTGGGGCAGGAGCAGCGCGCGTTCATCGACACGTTCGGCGCGGAGGTGCTGCCGAAACTGCGCCCGACCGGGTGAGCGGCCTTCGTCCGCCGTCGGCCCGCCGACCTCAGCGCGTGGTGGTCCCGGCGGCGGGCAGCCGGCGGACCAGCACCTGCCCCGGCCAGCCGGGGCGGCCGGGGCGGGGCACCACGAAGCGGTCGGTCGCGGTGAAACCCTGCCGTTCGTACCAGCGGACCAGGGCCCGGTCGTCCCCGGCGTAACAGTCCACCCGCAGCAGCCTCACGCCCGCCGCCTGGGCCAGGCCCGCGGCGTGCGCCAGCAACCGGGCCCCGATCCCCAGCCCCGCGTACGCCCGGTCGGTGACCAGCAGGTTCACGTACAACTCCGGCTCGGTGGCCGGCGGCACGTGCTCGGTCGCCGCGCCGACGACCAAGGCGCCGACCGGGTGCTCGCCGAAGCGGGCCAGGTGCAGCCCGTTCCCGCCGGTCCACTGTCGCACCTGCGCGAGCCGGCGGGGGTCGGTCGAGGCCGGCGCGCTGCCCCACTGGCTGCTGCGCCCCTGCGCCACCAGCCAGGCGGTGGCGGCGTCGAGCAGGCGCAGCACGGTGCCGGCGTCCCCCGCCCCGCCGGGGGAGATGGTGATGGTCTGGCCAGCCGTCATCCGCTGATCCTGCCACCGGGGTCCGGCCCCTGCTGCCCCATCGGGTGGCCGGGCGGGTGCCGGAGGATGTTTCGTCATCGATGGGTCTCGGGTAGCCAGGGGCACACCCCACCCCCGCTGGAGGTCCCCGATGACGCCGACCGCCGCCGACCGGTTCCCCACCCGACACCTGCCCGGGGTCACCGTCCGGGACCTGCCACCACCACCCCGCTCGGCCTGGCGGATCCTCGGTCCCGGCGTGATCGCCGCCGGGGTCGGGCTCGCCTCGGGTGAGTTCATCCTCTACCCGTACATCGCCTCCCAGGTGGGGCTGGTCTTCCTCTGGGCCGCGGCGGTCGGCATCGTCACCCAGTGGTTCCTGAACATGGAGATCGAGCGGTACACGCTGGCCACCGGGGAGACCGCGCTGACCGGGTTCTCCCGGTTCTGGCGGCACTGGGGCCTGGTCTTCGCGGTGATGGTGTACTTCGCCAACCTCTGGCCCGGCTGGGCGTCCAGCTCGGCGACCATGGTGACCTACCTGGTCGGCGGGGACGTCACCTGGATCGCCGTCGGCCTGCTGCTGGTGATCGGCGCGACCCTCACCCTCGCCCCGGTGGTGTACCGGGCGCTGGAGCGCGTCGAGTTCGTCAAGGTCGGCCTGGTGGTGCTCTTCGTCCTGGTCGCGGTGGTCTTCGCGATCTCCGTGGACACCTGGGGGGAACTGCCCCGGGCGGTCACCGCGCCGGACTTCCCCGCCGAACTGGGCTTCGCGCTGATGCTCTCCGCCCTGGTCTTCGCCGGTGCCGGCGGTGGCCAGAACCTGGTCCAGTCCAACTGGATCCGGGACAAGGGCTACGGCATGGGGGCGTACGTCCCGCGCCTGGTCAGCCCGGTCACCGGCCGGGAGGAGGCGGCCCCGGCCGGGGCGGGCTTCGTCTTCGAGCCCACCGAGGAGAACCTCGGCCGGTGGCGGCGCTGGTGGCGACTGGCCAACCAGGAGCAACTGGTCACCTTCGTGCTGATCTCCTTCGTCACCATCACGCTGATGTCGATGCTGGCCTACTCCACCGTGTACGGGGTGCCCGGCCTGGCCAACAGCGTCTCCTTCCTGGAGGTCGAGGGGAACCGCCTGAAGGAACTCGTCGGGCCCTGGTTCGGCACCCTGTTCTGGCTGATCGGCGCGCTGTCGCTGTTCGCCGCCGCGATGGGCATCGTCGACTACACCAGCCGGCTCGCCGCCGACGTGCTGAAGACCTCGTACCTGCGCCGCGCCTCGGAGAGCCGGATCTACTTCGCCCTGGTCTGGGGGCTGGTCGGGCTCGGCTGCGCGATCCTGCTGGCCGGGCTGAGCCAGCCGCTACCGCTGCTGGTCATCTCCGCCTGCGTCGGCGGCCTGATGATGTTCGTGTACTCGATCCTGCTGCTGGTGCTCAACCGGCGGGTACTGCCGGAGCAGATCCGCCCCCGCCACTACCGGGTGGCCGCGCTGATCTGGGCGGTCCTGCTCTTCGGCGTCTTCTCCGCGCTGACCATCTGGCAGCAGGGCGGCGAACTACTGGAGTGGCTCACCCGCTGACGACCGCGCCCGGACCGGTCGACGGTGCCGACGGGGCCGGGGCGTCGACGGGGCCGGGGCGTCGGCCGTCGCCCGGAACGAGGGTGCCGCCTGCCCGGGGGACGGGCAGGCGGCACCGGTTCGTGCGGGCGGAGGTCAGGAACAGGCCGCCCCGTTGAGGGTGATCAGGCCCGGCGCCGGGTTGGCGCCGCCACCGGTGAGGGCGTTGAACCCGAAGGTCACCGTCCCGCCGGGGGCGATCCGGGCGTTGTACGACTCGTTCTTCGCGGTCACCGTCGCGCCGCTCTGGCTGGTCTTGGCCAGCCACGCCTCGCGCAGCTTCTGGTCACCGGTGAAGGCGAACCGGGCGGTCCAGCCGTCCACCGTCGTGCTGCCGGTGTTGCGGATGGTCACCTGGCCGGTGAACCCGCCGCCGCCCTGCCAGGTGCCGTAGTTGACGTACTCGGCGGTGCAGCGGGAGGCGGCCGGGGCCGGGGCGTCGTCCTGGTCGGCGAGGAAGGACGCGATCCAGGTCAGCGCCGAGTTCCAGTTGATCGCCACCTCGTTCGTCGAGTACGAGTCGATGTGGTCGACGAAGCAGAACTGCGGCTTGCAGTCCGGGATGAGCTGGGCCACGTACGGGTCCTGGAGGGCGGCGTTGGCCCCACCGGCGAGGGAGCCGGCGGGCGGGTTCGGCGAGTTGGGGTCCTTCTGGTTGCCGAAGAGCCGGCTGTGCTGGTTCTTGGCGTGCTGCTCGCCGTACCCGGTGACGTAGGACATGTTCAGGGCGTTGCGGCCGAAGATGTAGTCCATCGTCTGCACCGCGCCGTCGCGGTACTTCGCCGCGCCGGTCAGGTCGAAGGCGGTGGCCAGCACGACCGCGTTGTTGATGATGTTGCCGTTGCCGCCCCAGAAGTAGCTGCCCGGGTCACCCGGCATCGGCAGGCCGTACGCCTGGTCGCCGATCTCGGCGAGGTACCGGTCGGCGGCGGCGGTCACCGAGGCCCGCAGGCGGGTGCGCTCGGCGGCCGGCAGGCCGCTGGGCACGGTGGCCAGGTCCAGCCGGCCCAGCGCGGCCACGCCCTGCCAGCTGAAGCCACGCACGTCGAAGACGTCCCCGGTGTGGTGCGGGGAGGCGGTCAGGTCGGTCAGGTACTTCTGCTCGCCGGTGGTCAGGTACAGCTCCGCGGCGGCCCAGTAGAACTCGTCGGTGACGGTGGTGTCGTCGTACGCGCCGCCGCCGTTGGAGTCGGTGGGGCTGGCGTACCGGGCCGGGTTGGCCTTCGCCGCCGCGTAGGCGGTCTTCGCGGCGGTGCCGCAGCGGGTGGCGAACGCCGCGTCGTACGGGGCGAACAGCCGGGCGCACTGGGCGGCCACGGCGGCCAGGTTGAGGGTGGCGGCGGTCGACGGCGGGTGCAGCTCCCGCAGCTCCGGGTCGGCGGCCGGGTCCAGCGGCAGGCCGGTCCAGTTCCGGTCGTGGATCTTGTGGTGGGCCATGCCGGCGAGCGGCTTGCCGGCCGGGACCTGCATCCGCAGCAGGAACTCCAGCTCCCAGCGCGCCTCGTCGAGGATGTCCGGCACCCCGTTGTCCCGCTCGGGCACCCGCAGCGTGCTGTCGCCCAGGGCCGCCCCGCCGTCGGCGGTGGGGGCGGTCTTGGTCCGCTCGAAGGTGCTCAGGAGCTGGTACGTGGCCAGGCCCCCGTTGACGACGTACTTGCCGTGGTCGCCGGCGTCGTACCAGCCGCCGCGCACGTCCAGCCGGTAGTCGCAGACCCCGGGCTGGCAGGGTACGTCGATGTCGCCCTGGTTGGGGGCGACCCCGAGGTGGCCGGCGGGGCGGGCGTACTCCTCGCCGATCAGGTCACCGTCGATGGCGATGCCGCTGCGCTGGGCGTAGAAGAACTGCACCGCGTCCGAGCGGAGCTGCTGGTAGATCGTGCCGGAGATGTCGAACGGGTGGCTGGTCTCCCCGTCGGCGACCAGGGTCAGCCCGGTGCCCGCCGTGCGGTAGGCGGAGAAGTCGACGCTGTGCACGTTCTGGCCGGACGCCTCGTCGACCCCGCGCGGGGTGCTCTGGCCGCTGGCCACCACCGCCCCGCTGGCGGACCTGAGCTGCCAGGGCAGCGCCGTGGTGGACTCCGTGACGATGGTGGCGTTCTTCGGGCCGCCGGGCAGGTAGCCCACCTGGTTCACCCGGACCCGGGGGCCGGTGTCCGGCACGTACGGCTCCGGGGGCTCGCCGCCGCGCAGCGAGACGTTGTCCAGGCAGAAGGTCTGCTCCTGGGCGCTGCCGCCGACCTGGAAGATGAGCTGGGCGGAGGGGTTGCCCTCGGTGAGGGTGAAGGTCTGCTCCACCCGGGCCGGGGTGCTGCCGGCGGTCCCGTCCACGGTGGCGTACGCGGTGTACGGGGGGCCGCCGAGCTGGAGGACCGCCCGGACGTCGGAGCCCGGGGTGGCCGAGATGTCGAAGCCGAGGGTGTACTCGGCCCCGGCGAGCAGCGGGATGCCCTCCTGGCCGATCCCGGCGTCCCAGGGGTTGGCCAGGCCACCGGCCACGGTGGTGCAGAGCCGCCCGTCGGTCACCGCCAGCGGGCCGGTGCCGAAGGAGAACCAGGGGCTGACCCCTTCGCTGAAGTCACCGTTGCGGACCTGTTCGGGAGCCTCCTCACCCGGCTCGGCGTGGGCCACGGTGGCGGAGGCGCCGGTGAGGGCCAGGGTGGTCGCCACGGCCAGCAGCGCGAGGCGGCGTCGGCGGCGTCGGGATGACGTCACGGGAGTCCTTCCGGGGTGGGGGTGTGGTGGGGGAACACCTGGGAGCGCTCCCAGGTGTCGGCTCGATATTTCCAGCAGGTGACCGCCCTGTCAATTGACGGCACTGGATGAGCAGCGGTATCGGCATTCTCCTGCGGTTACGGGTAGTGAGATTCGCCGCGCCACGCGGCATCGTCGTGATCTCCTAGAGACAACTGCGCCCTTCGCCTGGCAGGCTGCCTCCCATGACCCTGAAGCTGCGTTCCGTCGGGGCGAGCGACCGTGGGCTGATCCGCAGCGGCAACCAGGATGCCCTCCACGCCGGCACCTGGCTCGTCGCCGTGGCCGACGGCATGGGCGGGATGGCCGCCGGTGATCTCGCCAGCACGATCGCCATCGACGCGGTCGGCCCCCTGGACGTGGAGACACCGGAGGACGGTCTGGTGGCCGCCCTGCAAGGTGGGATCGACCTGGCGACCGCGCGGATCCGGCAGGCGGTCGCCGAGGACTCGGACCGCCGCGGGATGGGCACCACGCTCACCGCGTTGCTCTTCGCCCGTACCGGGAGCTGCCTGGCCCTGGCGCACATCGGTGACTCCCGGGCGTACCTGCTGCGGGAGGGGGTGCTCAAGCAGATCACCCGGGACGACACCTTCGTGCAGATGCTCGTCGACCAGGGGGTGATCAGCCCGGACGAGGCCAGCAGCCACCCCCGCCGGGCCGTGGTCACCCAGGCGTTGCAGGGCGAGGAGGTCTCCCCGACCTACGCCACCATGGTGCCCTGGGCCGGCGACCGCTGGCTGCTGTGCAGCGACGGGCTGTCCAACGTGGTCCGCCCGGACACCCTCGCCGAGGTCCTCGCCGGGCACCCCGACCGGGGCGAGTGCGCCCAGCGCCTGATCGATCTCGCGTTGCGGGCCGGCGGGCCGGACAACATCACCGTCATCGTCGCGGACGTCGTCGTCGACGGGTGAGGCCCCGGGGCGGCGGGGCCGCCCGTGGGGCGCCCGGGTCAGCGGCGGGCCGGCAGCGCGGTGGTGCTGGCGCCCGCGTCGACCGCGGCGAGCAGCGACTGGAGCGCGGCCGGGAGATCCTGCCGGCTGCGGGTGATCCGTTCGGGCACGGCCCGGTCGACCAGCATGAGCACCTTGGTGAGGTTGGCCGCCCGGATCAGCGCGGCCAGGGTCGCGGTGCCGGTGTCCAGCGGCCGGTAGGTCTGTTGCAGGCTGGCGGCGAGCCGCACCCGGGGCGCGGCCACCAGGTTCGGGTTGACCCCCGGCCAGCGGACCGAGGCGCGCAGGGTCAGCCCCCGGCTCTCCACCCGGCGGACCCAGCCCGCGCTGGCGAGCCGGCCGCCGACCCGTTCCCGGATCTGCATTTCGTCGCGGAGAAAGGCCAGCCACAGTCGGGCGGAGTGCCCGCTGCCCCGCCGCAGGATCTCGCTGAGGACCTGGTCGGTCAGCGGCTCGTCGCGCGGCTGGTGGTCCAGGGGGACCACCGCGCCGTTGTCCACCGAGAGTCGGCCGTCGAGGACCAGCTCGGCCAGGATCGCGCCGGCGAGCGCGGTGTCGAAATTGCCGGCGGCGGCCAGCGGTTTGCCGGTGAAGTCGTCGTGTCCGATAAGGAAGAGTTCATCGGCGAGGCGCACCACCGGCGAGCCGTCATTGGCATTTGTCATCCTCAGCCTTTCCGAGGGAATAAGCATAGGGTGCTGTGGCCGACAACGGATCGTACGGGAAGATCACTCATGGTTCAACCATGTTGATCGAGCGTGACGAAGGCGTGGGGTAATGCCCCGTGATGCCCTTTTTATTGGTCACCCTGAGGGAGAATGCCGGTGTATTGCCGGGCGCTGCTGAACAGCGTGTCCGCACCGGCCAAGCGGGCGGGCGGCCGTGTCCGGCGGGGCGGCGGGGGATCGGTGGCACTCTTTCCCCGACGTCGCCGGGCACGCTGCCGCCGACCGATTCGGGGGGTCGGGTACGGGATCGACGGAAACGTCGGTGCGGCACTTTCCTGCGCCGTGCACGCAACGGCGCGGTGACTTTCTCCGGACCGGTCGGGTGGTGGCGGGCATCTATCCGGCCGACGCCGACGCGGTCACTCCCACCGGGGCGACGGAATCGTGGCCGGCGGTCGTCGACGCACGCTTCCCGTCACGCGGGTGGTGGCTCGGAATTCAGCGCGGTCGTTTCCCGCATTCCGGCGTCGTGGTCGTCGCGCCGTGGGGGCGGCCGGTGACCGACGCCAGATGGCCCGGCCGTCGGTCTCCACCGGGCTGGGCCCGGACGTACGACGGCGGGCCGGGTCGCCGTTGACCCGGCCCGCCGTCGAGCCTGCCCGGCGCCTGCCCCTCGGGGCGGGCCGGACGAGCGTGTCAGTACGTGCCGTCGAGCTGCCCGCGCAGCTTGGTGAGGGCCCGGGCGAGCAGCCGGGACACGTGCATCTGCGAGACCCCGATCTGCTCGGCGATCTGCGACTGGGTCAGGTTGCCGTAGAAGCGCAGGGTCAGGATCTTCTGCTCGCGCTCGTCCAGGGTGGCCAGCGCCGGGCCGAGCGCGACCCGCAGCTCGGCCAGCTCGAACTCGTTGTCCTCGCCGCCGAGCATGTCGCCCAGCTCGGTGGCCCGGTCACCGTCGCCGGTCGGGGTGGACAGCGACACCGCGTTGTACGCGCGGGCGCCCTCCAGGCCCTCCAGCACCTCCTCCTCGGTGAGCTTGAGGTGGGCGGCGATGTCGGCGACCGTCGGGGACCGGCCCAGCGTCTGCAGCAGCGAGCTGTTGGCGTCGGAGATGGCCAGCCGCAGCTCCTGGAGCCGGCGCGGGACCCGGATGTCCCAGGTGCGGTCCCGGAAGTGCCGCTTGAGCTCACCGATGATGGTGGGGATGGCGTACCCGGCGAAGTCCACGCCCCGGGTGGGGTCGAACTTGTCGATGGCCTTGATCAGCCCGACGGCGGCGGTCTGCGCCAGGTCGTCGGTCGGCTCGCCGCGCCCGCTGTAGCGGTGGGCGAGGTGGTTGGCCAGCGGCAGCCAGGCCTCGATGGCCCGGTCCCGCAGCGCGGCCCGGGACGGGTGGTTCGCCGGCAGCGCGGCCATCGCGTTGAGGAGGTCGGTCGCGCTGTCGGTGAGCGCCCGAGGGTCGAGCTTCTCGGCGGGTGCAGCGGCAGCCCGGGTCGCCTCTTCGGTGATCGTTGACGCGGTCATGGTGGTCCTCCCTGCACCTCGTCCGCGGATGAAAGACGTGACGCATCGGTTCAGCTTCAGATGTCCGTTCGGATGTCACCTTAGCCTGATCAGCTAGCCAAAATCTAGCCGAAAGGACGATGTACTTAGGTGATTTTGAGTCATGAGACCCCCAAAGAGGGACAAAATGGCTCATTTGCCTACCAGCTACCGGCCCGTCCGGGGGCCGCTCGGAGCGGGACGACCGGCCCGGCCGGACGCTGGCGGACACTCCGGTGTGGGTCCGGTGGACGGCGGCGGTCGCGGGGCGGAGGTGTGGGGCCGCCGCTGACCGTTCGGTCACTCGTGAACCGTGGGCCCGGTGAGGGTTTCCGCTGCTCCAGACGGGTAACTCTGAGGCCGGGTTGGCGCGTCCGGCTGCGGAGGAAGCAGCCCGCGCCGGTACGTCCAGCCTCGGCGAGGTCGACACCGTCCACACGGTGGGACCCCCCGTCGTGGGCCCGCACCCCGGCCGGCGTCCCGAACGCCGGTGGGTGCCTCGCGCGCGGCGGACGACGGACCTGACGCGACAACCGAGGAGGCCACAGGATGCCCATCGAGATGCCCGCCGAGACGACACACGGGACCGAGCACCGCGAGCCGGCGGTGGAGGGTGAACGGGGCGCGCTGGTCGCGGTGTTGCTCATGGTGATCCTGGGGGTGGCCGGGATCTTCGCGGTCTCCTGACCCGCCGACGGGCGTCCCGGAGCTCCGGGACGCCCGTCGTGCGGGGTCGGGGTCAGGGGCGCCCGGCCTGACCGCCGGTGTGCGGCAGCCGCTCGGTGGGGATCACCCCGAGCCGGCCGGCCTGGAAGTCCTCGACCGCCTGGACCAGCTCCGCGCGGGTGTTCATCACGAACGGACCGTAGTGCGCCACCGGCTCCCGGATCGGCTGGCCGCCCATGATGTAGAGGTCCAGCGCCGGGGTGTTGCCGTCCTGCTGGCGGTCCGCGGTGACCCGGATCGCGTCACCCGGGCCGTGCACGGCGAGCTGCCCGGTGTGCACCGGCCGCCGGTCGGTGCCGACCGTGCCCCGACCGCCCAGCACGTAGACCAGCGCGTTGAAGTCCGGCCGCCAGGGCAGGCTCAGCTCCGCGCCGGGCTGGAGCGTGACGTGGGCGATGGTGATCGGGGTGTGGGTCGACCCCGGGCCCTGGTGCCCGGCGACCGCGCCGGCGATCACCCGGATCAGCGCGCCACCGTCGGGCGTGGTGAGCAGCGCCGACTCCGAGCCCCGGATGTCCTGGTACTTCGGCTGGCTCATCTTGGCCACCCGGGGCAGGTTCACCCAGAGCTGGAGGCCGTGGAAGAGGCCGCCACTGGTCACCAGGTGCTCCGGCGGCGCCTCGATGTGCAGCAGGCCACTGCCGGCCGTCATCCACTGGGTGTCGCCGTTGGTGATGGTGCCGCCACCGCCGGTCGAGTCCTGGTGGTCCATGATCCCGTCGATCATGTACGTGACGGTCTCGAAACCCCGGTGCGGGTGCCAGGCGGTGCCCTTCGGCTCGCCGGGGGCGTAGTCCACCTCACCCATCTGGTCCAGGTGGATGAACGGGTCCAGCTCGGTCATCGGCACGCCGGCGAAGGCCCGGCGGACCGGGAAACCCTCGCCCTCGTACCCGCTGGGGGCGGTGACCAGCCGGCGCACCGGCCGGTAGGTGGTCGACTCGGAAAGCTTCGGCAGGCGGGGCAGGACGAGGACGTCGTCGACGGTGACAGCGGGCATCGTGATCACTCCTGACGTGAGGTGGTCGACGCGTCGCGGGCGGCGCGCAGGCGGGTGCCGAGTCGGGTGAAGACCCGGGTGAGGCAGGCGACCTCGGCGTCGTCGAGGTCGTCCATCAGGTGGTGCCGTACCGAGGCGAGGTGGTGCGGGGCGGCCTCGCGCAGGGCCAGCAGGCCGGTGGCGGTGAGCACCGCCTCGCTGCCCCGCCGGTCGCCCGGACAGGACTCCCGGGCGACCAGGCCACGGCGCTGCATGGTCGAAATCTGGTAGGTCAGCCGGCTGGGGGAGAAGACCAGTCGGCTGGCCAGCTCGCCCATCCGCAGCCGTTGACCGGGCGCCTCGGAGAGCAGGACCAGCACGTGGTAGTCGGCGAAGCTCAGCTCGCTCGCCGCGCGCAGGTCGTCCTCCAGCTGGGTGAACAGCCGCTGGCTGGTTTCGATGTACGCCCGCCAGGCGGCCATCCGCTCGGGGCTCAGGCTCTCGGTCACGGGCCCAACAGTAGCACTCTTTCAAATTTTGACAACCCTTGTGTAGCGCTGGTGAGCTGGGCCACCGGGGCGTGTCGGGGAATATAGTTGGACTTTGAAGTAAAGGGTTGACGGGCCGTCGGGACGGAGTCGGCCGCGACGCCGGCAGGGGACCCCGGGTGCTCCGGGATCCCCTGCCGGCGGTGCGCTGTCGGGCCGGTCCGGCCGGTCAGCCGGTGGCGTGGGTCGGCACGTGCAACCGGCCCAGCAACTGCCGGGCCTGATCGGCCACCTGCGCGTCCACCGTGACCGCGTACTGGGCCGCCCGCAACGAACTGGCCGAGGTGAAGTCGCGTCGTCCACCGGACATCGCGTGCGCGATGGCCCCGAAGACGGCGCCCCAGATCGCGCCGATCACCAGGCCGGCCAGGATCACCGCCAGCCAGTTGCCGACCGTGAAGATCCCGAAGAGCAGACCGATGAACAGGCCGAACCAGGCGCCGGTGCCGGCGCCGAGCAGCGCGGCCCGTGCGGTGGTCAACCGGCCGAGCACCGTCTCCACCAGGGTGAGGTTCGTCCCCACGATGGCGGTGTGCTCCACCGGGAACCGGTTGTCGGCCAGGAAGTCCACCAGCCGCTGGGCGGACGGGTAGTCCGGGTACGTACCGATCGTCACGGCCGCCGGGCCGAGGGCGGGGCCGTGCCCGTCGCCGCTGGGCGCGCCGACCCTTCCGGCCGGCCCGGACGGAAGGGTGGCGCCGCCGGGCACCCCGGGCTGCCAGGCCGCTGATGGTGTCGAGGGACTGGTCATGAGGATCCTCCTTCGTCGCCCGGCCGCGTTCCCGCCGTGCCGGAGCGGCTAACGCCGCCGGCCGGTCCGATGTCGCCGGGCCGGGCCGGGAATGCTGCTGGCCCGGCCCGGGTAGGCAGCCGGCGTGCAGAGCGGACGGATCAGCGAACACGGCTTCCTCGCCGACGGGCGCAGCGCGGCGCTGGTCGACCGGAACGGGTCGGTGAACTGGTGGTGCCCGGAACGGTTCGACGCGCCGTCGGTCTTCGGCCGGCTCCTCGACGACGACGCGGGCCACTGGTCGATCCAGCCGGTGGGGGAGTTCCGGGTGGACCGGTCCTACCTGGACGACAGTCTCGTCCTGCGGACCGTCTTCACCACCCCCGGCGGGTCGGTGTCGGTCACCGACGCCCTCGCGCTCGGACCCGACGAGCGCGGGCACGAGATCGGCCGGCGCTCGCCCGGCATCCTCGCCCGGGTGGTCGAGGGCATCTCCGGCGAGGTGCCGATGCGGCTGTGCTACCGGCCCCGCTTCGAGTACGGCCGGGTGACCGCGTACCTGGTCGGGCGGGGGGACGCCGTGGAGGCCACGGCGGGCGCGGCCCGGCTGCGGCTGTGCGGCGACACCCCGGTGAGCTGCGGCGACGGGGAGGCCACCAGCCGGTTCACGGTGCGCGCCGGGGAGCGCGTCGGGTTCACCCTCGGGTACGCCCCGACGTACGACGGCGGGCCGCCGGCCACCCCCGACGCGGCCGGGGTGGTGGCGAACGCGCTGGCCGGCTGGCGGTCCTGGGCCGGGCTGCACGACTACCAGGGTCGCTACCGCGACCAGGTCCGGCGCAGCGCGATGGTGGTGCAGGGCATGACGTACCAGCCCAGCGGGGCGGTCGTGGCGGCGGCCACCACCTCGTTGCCCGAGCAGCTCGGTGGGGACCGCAACTACGACTACCGGTTTGTCTGGGTCCGCGACTTCAGCCTCACCCTCCAGGCGCTCTGGCGGGCGGCCTGCCCCGACGAGGCGAACCGCCAGTTCGCCTGGGTGGCGCGGGCGATGGGGATGATCGGCGACCGGCCCGCACCGATCATGTACGGCGTGCAGGGCGAGCGGGACCTCACCGAGCACCGCCTCGACCACCTCGCCGGGTACGCCGGCAGCCGGCCGGTCCTCGTCGGCAACGACGCCTGGCGGCAGCGGCAGACCGACGTGCTCGGCGAGGTGCTCGACGCGGCCTGGCTGATGCGGCACTACCTGGACCCGATGGTCCCCGAGGTCCGGGACCTGCTGCGGGCGCTGGCCAACCAGGCGGCCGAGGTCTGGCGGCTGCCGGACGCCGGGATGTGGGAGGCACGCGACGCGGACCGGCACTACCTGTCGTCGAAGGTGCAGTGCTGGACGGCGCTGGACCGGGCGGTGCGCTTCGGCGCCCGGATCGGGGACCCCGCCGACGTGGCCCGCTGGGCCGCAGCCCGCGACGAGGTCCGGGGCGCGGTGCTGCGCCGGGGCTGGAACGAGGGGCTGGGCGCGTACACCGGGGCCTTCGACTCGGCCGAGTTGGACGCCTCGGTGCTGCTCATGCCGCTGGTGGGTTTCCTGCCGGCCGGCGACGAGCGGATGCGCGCCACGATGGCGGTGATCCAGCGGCGGCTCTGCGCCGACGGGCTGGTCCGGCGCTGGGACGGCGACCCGGCCGGCTTCGTCATCTGTTCGTTCTGGCTGGCGGGCTGCCTGGCGCTGGCCGGGGAGGCCGGCCCGGCCACCGACCTCTTCGAGCGGGTGGCCGCCCGCACCAACGACCTCGGTCTGTTCGCCGAGCAGATCGACCCGGCCACCGGGGAACAACTCGGCAACTTCCCGCAGGCGTTCTCCCACATCGGGCTGATCAACGCGGCGGGCCACCTCACCGAGGCCGAGGAGCAGCCCGCGCCGACCGGTGCGGGCCACAGGGAAGGAGCACGCGGATGACCGGACGGCTGACCGGGAAGACGGCCCTGATCACTGGTTCGGACTCCGGGATCGGGCAGGCGACCGCGATCGAGTTCGGCCGCGAGGGCGCCGACGTGGTGGTGCACTACCTGCACGACCGCGACGGCGCGGAGCACACCCGGGAGCAGGTCGCCGACGCCGGGCGACGGGCCGTGGTGGTGCAGGCCGACATCAGCGACGAGGGCGAGGTCGAGGCGATGTTCGACGCCGCGCTGGCCGAGTTCGGCACCCTCGACGTGCTGATGAACGACGCCGGGGTGGACGCCTCGGGTATCCCCGTGGCCGACCTGGACACCGAGACCTGGGACCGGGCGATCCGGACCAACGTGTACGGGGCGTTCTTCTGCTCCCGCCGGTTCGTCCGGCACCGCCGCGACGAGGGCGGCCGGGGGAAGATCATCAACATCACCTCGATCCACCAGGAGGTGGCCCGTGCCGGCGGCTCCGACTACGACACCAGCAAGGGCGCGCTGCTGGAGTTCGCCAAGAGCCTGGCCCTGGAGGTCGCCCCGATGAAGATGAACGTCAACAACATCGGGCCCGGGATGGTGCTCACGCCGTTCAACCAGAAGGCCATCGACGACCCGTCGTACCTGGAGGAGCAGGTGCAGAGCATCCCCTGGAAGCGGGCCGCCGAACCGGCGGAGATCGGCAAGCTGGCCGTCTTCCTGGCCAGCGACGACGCCGACTACGTCACCGGGTCGACGTACTTCATGGACGGCGGGCTGATGCAGAACCAGGGTCAGGGCGCCTGACCCGGCACCGGCGCGGCACTGGTCCCACGTCCCGCGCCGGTCCACGTGCCGCGCCGCGCCGTCCCCGGCGCGGCGCGGGGCCCGGTACCCGTCGGTCGGGGGCGTCCCACCGACGGGTACCGGGCCGGGGTCCCCCCGCCGTGCCGGGCGGGTGGCGGGGGACCGGGCGGGTCAGGAACAGGCCGTGCCGTTGAGAATGAAGGCGGTCGGGGTGGGCAGGCTGCTGCCGGAGAAGGTGCCCTGCAGGCCCACGGAGGCCGTGGCCCCGGTGCCGAGGGTGCCGTTCCAGGCCGTGTTGCGCACGCTGATCTGGTCCCCGGACTGGCTCCACTCACCGTTCCAGCCGTTGCTCAGGCGCACCCCGGAGGCGACCTGGAAGGTGAGGGTCCACCCGTTCAGGGCCGCCGCCCGGTTGGTGACCTTCAGTTCGGCGGTGAAGCCCCCGGTCCAGGTGTTGGGGGTCCAGGTCACCGCGCAGCCACCACCGGTCGGGGGCGTGGTCGGCGGGGTCGTCGGCGGCGTGGTGGGGGGCGTCGTCGGCGGGGTGGTCGGGGGCGTCGTCGGTGGGGTCGTCGGCGGCGTGGTCACCGGCCCGGCCGCGATGGCCAGGTCGTAGGCCCGCTGCGGGACGAACTGCCCGGCGGCGGCGATGCAGCCGTCGGCCTCACCGGGCAGCTTGATCCAGAGCAGCGCGGCGATCGCGGAGTCCCCGGTGTTGGTGGTGCTGGGGGTGCCGATCGCCCGGCCGGGCGGGTCGCACCACTCCGATCCGGCGGGACCGTTGCCGTTGCGGCTGGTGTCGATCACGGCCTTCAAGCCGGGCACCCCGGTGGCCGCGATGACCTGCTTGGACCAGTTGACCGCCTCGGAGGTGGTGCGGTAGTTGGAGACGTTCACCGAGATGCCGTCGGCGCTGGTGCCGATCTCGGCCCCGTTGAGCCGGTTGGCCGCCTCGGCGGGGGAGAGCCAGGCCGAGTGCCCGGCGTCGAAGTAGACCTTGGCCTGGGCGGAGCCGGCCTTGAGCTTCTTGCCGGCGTAGGCCATGGAGGCGCGGGTCTCGGCCTGCTGGGAGGCGTTCTGGCAGCTCGTCATCAGGGGGAGCACGTCGGGCTCCAGGATGATGGTGGCGGGACGGCCGGCGAGCCCAGCGGCGACCTGGTCCACCCACTGCCGGTAGGCGGTGTGGTTGGGGGCCCCGCCGCTGCTGGCCCCGCTGCAGTCCCGGTTCGGGATGTTGTAGACCACCAGGATCGGGATCTTCCCGGCGGCTGCCGCCGCCCCGACGAAGGAGTCCACCTGTCCCCGGACCGTGCTCGTGTTGGTGGTCGTGTACCAGCGGGCCTGGGGCACGGAGGCGATCCGGTCCCGGATCACGGCCGCCCGGGGGTCGTTGGGGTTCTGGGCCACCCAGCGGGCGGCACCGGTGTCCGGGTCGACGTAGAAGGCCGAGTCGACGGCCGCCGACGCGGGCTGGCTGAGCAGCCCGGTGCCGACCACGCCCGCCAGGGCGACGGCGCCGGCGGCCACCGCCGCCGCCAGTCCTGAACTTCTTCTCATCACTGCTCCTCGCTCATATATCGAAGCTCGCCCTTGGAAGCGCTCCCACGCGATTGCCTGTAAAACTACGGGCAGGTTGCGGCCGTGTGAAGACCTCTGGTGCGACTGGAAGCTTTCGGTCCCGGTCCACGGGCACAATGACCGACATGCGCCTGGTGATCACCGCCGACACCCACCTGCCGACCCGGGCCCGGGACCTGCCGGCCCCCCTCTGGGCGCAGATCGAGGCGGCGGACGTGGTCCTGCACGCCGGGGACTGGGTCCACCTCCCCCTGCTGGAGGCGGTCCAGGCCCGCTCCCGTCGCCTGGTCGGGGTGTACGGCAACAACGACGGCCCGGACCTGCGGGCCCGCCTGCCCGAGGTGGCCCGGGTCGACCTGGCCGGGCTGCGGGTCGCCGTGGTCCACGAGACCGGGCCGCGTACCGGTCGGGAACGGCGCTGCGCCGCCCGCTTCGGCGACGTGGACCTGCTGGTCTTCGGGCACTCCCACATCCCCTGGGACAGCGTCGCCCCGGGCGGCCTGCGGCTGCTCAACCCGGGCTCGCCGACCGACCGTCGGGCCCAGCCGTACGCCACCTACCTCACTGCCGGGGTGGCGGGAGGTCGGCTGGCGGAGGTCCGGCTGCACCGCCTCCCGCCCCGGACCGGCCGTACCCGAACCTGACCACCCGGCGGACGGGCCCCGCGGCCCGTACGATCACCGGGTGCGAGCTGCGGACCGGGGTGGGGTGCTGGTGGCCGGGGCCGGGATCGCCGGGGTGGCCTGCGCCGGGGAACTGCTGCGGGCGGGGGTGCCGGTCGAGCTCCGGGACCGGGCCCGGGTGCCCGGTGGCCGGCTGGCCAGCCGTCGCCTCGACGGCCGGCCGGTGGACCTCGGCGCGGCGTACTTCACCGTCGACGACCCCGACTTCGCCGCCCTGGTCGAGCGGTGGCGGGCGGCCGGGCTCGCCCGCGAGTGGACCGACACCTTCGACGTGTACGGGCCGGACGGCCGGCGGACGGTGACCGGGCCGGTGCGCTGGGCGGCCCCCGGCGGACTGCGCTCGCTCGTCACCGACCTCGCCGACGGGTTGCCGCTCACCGTCGAGCGGCCGGTGCGGGCGGTCCGCCCGGGGCCGACGGTCGACGCCACGCCGTACGCCGGGGTGGCGCTGGCCATGCCGGGCCCGCAGGCCGCCGGGCTGCTCGACCCCGCGCTGGCCGGGCCGGCCCGGGTCGCCGCCGCCCAGCGCTGGTCGCCGGTGCTGGCGGTGGCGCTGCGCTTCCCCGCCCGCCGCTGGCCGGACTTCCACGGCGCGTTCGTCAACGAGCACCCGGTGCTCGCCCTGGTCTGCGACGACGGCGACCGGCGCGGCGACGACGCGCCCGTGCTGGTCGCGCACACCACCGCGGAGTTCGCCGCCGGGCACCTGGCCGCGCCGGAGGCGGCCGGGCCGGCCGTCGTCTCGGCCACCGTGGCGCTGCTCGGCCTGCCCGAGCCGCCCGAGACGGTGTACGTGCACCGGTGGAGCTTCGCCAAGCCGGCCCCCGCGCCGGACGGGACGTACCATCTCGACGACTCCGGGGTGGGCCTGGCCGGGGACGCCTTCGCCGACCGCCCCCGGGTGCAGAGCGCCTGGCGCTCCGGGCGGG
>NZ_LRQV01000140.1 GCF_001567585.1 Micromonospora rosaria | reverse complement strand
GAACGCGCCGGCCGCCGGGCCGGCGCACCAGAACGGCGCACCGCCGCCCACCGTGCCGAGCGGCACCCCGCCGCAGGCCGCTGTGTCGAACGGCACCCCGTCGGCCGCCGGGCCCCACGCCGTGCCGTCGGCCGCCGGTGCCCCGCCGCCGTACCCCGGACCGCAGGCCGTCGCGCCGGAGGGTGACGGCGTGCCGCCGGGGCCCGCCGCGCCCGCGACGCCGGGGCCGGTGGCCCCCCAGGCGTCGGCGGACCCGAGCGCCCCGCAGGCCGCCCCCGAGGGCGCGGCCCGGTCGGCCGGGAGCTGGGCGGACGCCGTGGACACCGTGCCGCGCGCCACCGGCACTCCGGAGGAGCTCCAGCCCTACGCCGAGTTGGGGCTGCGTGACGACGAGTACGAGCGGATCCGGCACATTCTCGGCCGGCGGCCCACCCAGGCCGAGCTGGCGATGTACTCGATCATGTGGAGCGAGCACTGCTCCTACAAGTCCAGCAAGGTGCACCTGCGCCAGTTCGGTGAGAAGGCCCCGCCGAGCGACCGGCTGCTCGCCGGCATCGGCGAGAACGCCGGTGTGGTGCAGGTCTCCGACGAGCTGGCGGTGACCTTCAAGGTCGAGTCGCACAACCACCCGAGCTTCGTCGAGCCGTACCAGGGCGCGGCGACCGGCGTCGGCGGGATCGTCCGGGACATCCTGGCGATGGGCGCCCGCCCGGTCGCGGTGATGGACCCGCTGCGCTTCGGCGCGGCCGACCACCCCGACACCGCCCGGGTGCTGCCCGGCGTGGTGGCCGGCGTCGGCGGCTACGGCAACTGCCTCGGCCTGCCGAACATCGGCGGCGAGGTCGTCTTCGACCCCTGCTACCAGGGCAACCCCCTGGTCAACGCGCTCTGCCTCGGCGTGCTGCCGGTCGACCGGCTGCAGAAGAAGGAGGCCGCCGGCCCCGGCAACGTCGTGGTGCTGATGGGCGCCAGGACCGGCCGGGACGGCATCGGCGGCGTCTCCGTGCTGGCCAGCGCCACCTTCGACGAGGGCAGCGAGCAGCGCCGGCCCTCGGTGCAGGTGGGCGACCCGTTCATGGAGAAGCTCCTGATCGAGGCGTGCCTGGAGCTGTACGACGCCGAGCTGGTCGTCGGCATCCAGGATCTCGGCGGCGCGGGGCTGACCTGCGCGCTCACCGAGACCGCCGCGGCGGCCGGCACCGGCATGCGGGTCTGGCTGGAGCGGGTGCCGCTGCGCGAGCCCTCGATGGAGCCGCACGAGATCCTGGCCAGCGAGTCCCAGGAGCGGATGCTGCTGGTCGTCGCCCCGGACAAGCTGGAGGCGGTGCTCAAGACCGCCGAGAAGTGGGGCGTCTGGGCCACCGCGATCGGCGAGGTCACCCCGCCCTCGGCCGACGGGCAGCCGGGCCGCCTGCTGGTCACCTGGCGGGACCACCTGGTGGTGGACGTGCCGCCGGGCTCGCTGGTCGACGACGGGCCGGTCTACGCGCGGCCGATGCGGGAGCCGGCCGACCTGATCCTGCTCCAGGCCGACCGGGCCGAGACGCTGCCCCGGCCGTCGACCCCGGAGGCGCTGCGGGAGACCGTGCTGCGCATGATCGCCTCGCCGAACCTGGCCGACAAGACCTGGGTCACCGAGCAGTACGACCGGTACGTGCTGGGCAACACCGTGCTCGCCCAGCCGGAGGACGGCGGGGTGATCCGGATCGACGAGCGGACCGGCCTCGGGGTCGCCCTCTCCGTCGACGGCAACGGCCGGTACGCCCGGCTCGACCCGTACCACGGCACCCGGCTCGCGCTCGCCGAGGCGTACCGGAACGTGGCCGTGACCGGCGCGAAGCCGATCGCCGTCACCAACTGCCTCAACTTCGGCTCGCCCGAGGACCCGGGCGTGATGTGGCAGTTCGCCGAGGCGGTACGCGGCCTGGCGGACGGCTGCGCCGAGCTGGGCATCCCGGTGACCGGCGGCAACGTCAGCTTCTACAACCAGACCGGTGCGGCGGCGATCCACCCGACCCCGGTGGTCGGGGTGCTCGGTCTGATCGACAACGTGGCCGACCGGGTGCCGATGGGCTTCCTGCCCCGGGCCGCCGGGGAGCACGACCAGATCTACCTGCTCGGCGAGACCCACGTGGAGCTCTCCGGCTCCGAGTGGGCCTGGGTCACCCACCAGCACCTGGGCGGCGTACCCCCGCAGGTCGACCTGGGCCGCGAGCGGGCGCTGGCCGAGCTGCTGGCGGAGGCCGCGCGGGTCGGTCACCTCAGCTCCGCGCACGACCTCTCCGACGGCGGTCTGGCCCAGGGGCTGGTCGAGTCCTGCCTGCGCAACGGGGTCGGTGCCCGGATCGGTGTGCCGGAGCGGTTCGCCGGCTCCTCGATGCCGTTCGTCTTCCTGTTCAGCGAGTCCGCCGGTCGGGCGCTGGTCTCGGTCCCGCGCGGGCACGAGAAGGCGTTCACCGCGCTCTGCGCCGAGCGGGACGTGCCGTGGGAGCTGATCGGGGTCACCGATCCGACGCTGGGCGCGCTCGACGTGCACGAGCAGTTCCAGATCGGCCTGGACGAGCTGCGTACCGCCCACACCGGCACGCTGCCCCGGCTCTTCGGCGGTCCGGGCGCGGTCGAGGCGGCCCAGGCCGCCACGCCGTCCGGACTGGCGACCGCCCCGGTCGGTGCGGTCGTGGCCGTCGAGCCGGCCGACGCGGGGCAGGACGTGGCCGGGGACGGCCCGTCCACCGGTACCGCGTCCGGCCCGACCGAGGCTCTGCCGGAGCACCCGGCGCAGGCCGGGGAGGGCGTCGAGGCCGGTGCCGGTGCGGCGGACGACGTGCCGACCGGCGGGCCGGCGGGGGACGACGTGCCAGGTGGTCCCGTGGTCGAGGCGTCGGCCGGGCCGGAGGCCCGGGTCGAGCCGGCACCGCCGGTCGACGGGCCGGCGGGCCCGGCCGGTGGCGATCAGCCGCCGGTCACCGACGAGCGCTAGGCGGTGAGCTCGGCCGTCCAGGTCCAGCCCGGATCCGGTGCCCGGTTCGACTGGGGACTGGCCGGGGCGGCCGAGCTCAGCCGCGTCTGCGCCGTCCTCGTGGTGGTGGACGTGCTCTCCTTCACCACGGCGGTGGACGTCGCGGTCGGCCGGGGCATGCGGGTGCACCCGTTCCCCTGGGGCGCGCAGGCCGGCGAGTACGCCCGCCGGGTCGGCGCGGTCGCCGCGGTGGGCCGCAGCGCGACCACGCCGGACCACCCGTGGTCGCTCTCCCCGGCGGCGCTGAGCACCGCCCCCGTCGTGGCCGACCTGGTGCTGCCGTCCCCGAACGGGTCGGCGATCAGCGCCGCCGCCAGCGCCACCGGCCGACCGGTGGTCGCGGCCTGCCTGCGCAACGCGCCCGCCGTCGGGCGCTGGCTCCACACCCAGGGGTACGGCTCGACGACCGCCCCGATCGGAGTGGTCGCCGCCGGTGAGCGGTGGCCGGACGGGTCGCTGCGGCCGTCGGTGGAGGACCAGCTCGGGGCGGCCAGCGTGCTGGACGCCGTCTCCGGCGTGTCGGGTGGACTCTCCGTGGAGGCGGCGATGGCGCTCGCCGCGCTGGCCAGCACCCCCGACGTCGCGGCGGCGATCCGGGGCTGCGTGTCCGGGCGGGAACTCGTCGAACTGGGCTTCGCCGGGGACGTGGAACTGGCCCTGCCGGTCGGCGTCTCGGAGGTCGTGCCGGTACTCCGCCAGGGCGTCTTCGTCCCGGCCTGAGTCTCCGACGGGCCTGGGTCCGCCCCGGCCCCGGCGCACCCGGCTCGCTGCTGGTGGTGCGCGGCGGCGGCCGGGGAGATGTCCCGGTGAGCGACATACCTCCCAGGAATTTTTATACCTGGGGGGTATGTGCGCGGAGGCGGGTGGTCTCGCCCGCGCGGACGCGCGTCCTGCCCGCGCGGGACACATCAGGTCACCTGACGAAAAGGCCGCCCCGGCGTGCGGGGCGGCCTTCGCGGTGCGCGGGGGCCGGGCTCGGCCGGATACGGGGTGCGATCCCCGGAACCGGGCCGGCCCGGGTGGCTCAGTCGTCCAGCCAGTCGAGGCGGCGGCCACCCCGCTCCGGGGGCGGTCCGTCGGGGCGGCCCCGGCCGGGCGCGCCCTGGCCCTGCTCGCCGTAGTAGCCGCCCTGCTGGTCGTAGCCCTGCTGGTCGTACCCGCCGCCGCGTTGCTGCGGCGGCTGCTCCTGCCCGTAGCCGCGCTGGTCGTACCCGCCCTGCTGGCCGCCGTAGCCGCCCTGGCTGTCGTACCCGCCGGAGGGACTGTCGTACCCGCCGGGCTGGCCGTAGCCGCCCTGCTGGCCGTACCCGCCCTGGTCGTAGCCACCGCGCTGGTCGTACCCGCCGGGCTGGCCGTAGCCCCCGCCGGGTGCGTCACCCCGCTGGCCGTAGCCGCCACCGGGGCCGTCGGCGCGCTGGTCGTATCCGCCCTGCGCGTCGGAACCGCGCTGCTGGTCGTAGCCACCGCCGCGCTGGTCGTACCCGCCGTAGCCGCCCCCGGCCTGGTCGCCGCCGTAGCCGCTCCCGGCCGGGGCGTTGCCGTAGCCACCGCCCGCCGGGTAGGTGCCGGTGGGCTCCGGACCCCGGCCGTACTGCGGGGAGTCCGACTGCCCGTAGGGGTGACCCTGCTCGTTGGCGGGCTGGTAGAGACCCGTCGCGTACGGGTCGGCCGGCGGCGGGTAGGAGGTCGTCCCCTCGCCCTGGTACCGGCCGGTCGGCTCGTCGTACCGCTCGCCGTACCCACCCGAACCGGCTCCGGCCTGGGTGGGCGGATAGTCGGAAGCGCCGCCCTGCGCCCCGTAGTCCCGGGTGCCGTAGCCGCCACCGCCGGAGGCGGGCGCGGTGCCGTAGCCGCCGCCACCCGAGGCCGGCGCGGTGCCGTAGCCGCCGTACCCGGCACCCTGGCCGGGCTGCTCGTCGCCGTACCCGCTGCCGGACCAACCGCCCTGACCGGCGGCGGCGTTGTACGGCTCGGGGGGCGCGCCGTACGGGTCCGGCGGCACGTCGTCGACCACCGGGCGGTGCATCATCGTCGGCGCGTCGCTGAGCGCGGTACCGCCGACCATGGTCGGGTCGGGCCCGGCGTCGATCCGGTTCACCACCCGGGTCTGGTCGTCGGCGCCCCGGAAGGAGCCCCGCGCGTTCGGGGTCGCCCCGGCGGCGGCTGCGGCCGGCTCGTCGTCGTCGGTGCCGTCGTCGGCGTTCTCCCGGCGCTTCATCCAGAGCAGCACGATGGTGCCGACGCCGATCGCCACGAACAGGCCGCCCAGCAGGATCAGCAGCCAGGAGCCGAAGCCCCCGGACTCCTCGTTGGAGGCGGCCTGCGGGGCCGGCGCGGCCTCGGTCACCTCGCCCTCCTCCGGCTCGGTGGCCTCCTCGGTGGCCTCCACGGTCGGCGCCGGTTCCTCGGTCGCCGACGGGGTGGGGCTCGGGGTCGCCTCGACCCGGATGGGCAGCCGGATCCGCTGGCCGGTGACGCTCTGCCCGGCGCGTCCGCTGATCGTCGCGGTGGCACGGGCGGTGTCGAAGCTGGCGCCCAACTGGAGCTGACCGGGCACGATCGGGTTCGAGGAGCTGCCGCCGAACCGGAAGTTGCCGCTGCCGTCGCTGTTGGTCTCGTGCCGGCGGCCGTTGCCGTCGAGCAGGATGACGATGGCGTTCGCCACCGCGTCGCCGTTGGCCTGGGCGACGACCTTGCCGGAGACGGACCGGACGGTCTGCACCTCTTCCCGGGTCGGCTCGGGCTCCGGCTCCTGCCGGCCCTGCACCCGGACCTGGACGTTGCGGCCCTGCCCGCCGGCGGAGACCGTGGCCGAGCCGTTCCCGTCGCGGGCGTTGCCGTCGGCCCGGAGCACGATCTGCTGGCTGCCGTTGCCGTCACCGCCGAGGGTGATCTGGCCGCAGCCGCTGGCGCAGCTCACCCCGTTCGGGAGCCCGTTGACCGAGATGGTGGCGTTCTCGCCCTCTTCGCCCTGTAGCTGGACGGTCAGGGTGGCCTGCTCACCGGCCCTGAGGTTGACCGGGCCAGGGGAGAGGCCGACCACGTCGGCGGCCAGCGCGGGTGTGGCGGGAACGGCGAACAGGGCGCCGGCAACCAGCGCTACGACCACACCGGCCCGCTTCCAGGCACGTCGGTGTGTTGACACGTCCACCGCCTTCCGGTCCGAACTCCCCGGCCTGCGGTAACCGGGCCGAGGATCATCACGGTACGAATACACCGTCGGCAACTATGCCTTGTCTGACCGGATCGGCGCGACCCAGGGCCAGCGTCGGGCGTGCTGCGGCGAAGCCGTATCGTCCCGTCGTGTCCTCTCCGCACAGTAAGTCCGCCGCGGTAGCGGCGGCGCTCGCGGCGCTCGACGCGGATCGTACGCCCGAGCGTCCGGTCTACCGGGCGGCGGTCCGTGCCCTGTTGGTTGCCCTTGCGGACCGTGTCCCCGGCCGATCGGTGGAGGTGCGCGTCCCACCTTACGGTGCAGTTCAGTGCGTGCCGGGCCCCCGGCACACCCGGGGTACGCCACCGAACGTGGTGGAGATGGATCCGGACACCTGGCTCAGGGTGGCCACCGGACGCCTCGACTGGGCGCATGCGGTGGCCGACGGACGGGTACGGGTGAGCGGAGCGCGCGCGGACCTGTCCGCGTACCTGCCGGTCTGAGCGGGGCGGCGGGCTGCGCCGAGCAGCACCGAACGCCGCAAATGTCACTGCGTGCAGCCAAATCGTGACTTTCTGTATCGACACCGATTCGCGTACACTGTCAGTCGACGACAGTGGTCCAGGCCTACGACGTGCGGATGGCGCGCAGCCGCCCCGCGAGGCCAGTCCCAGACCAGCATGAGGGAGCGGCAGGTGCCCCGAGGCGACGGCCGGCTGAGCCACGACCTTGACCCCCAACGACCCGGACCCCAGGACGCGTGTGGCGTCTTCGGTGTCTGGGCGCCGGGGGAAGAGGTTGCCAATCTCACCTATTTCGGGCTGTACGCGTTGCAGCACCGCGGCCAGGAGGCCGCCGGCATGGCGGTCAGCGACGGCTCCGGCGTCGTGGTCTACAAGGACCTCGGCCTGGTCGCCCAGGTCTTCGACGAGCCCACCCTGGCCAGCCTGCGCGGGCACGTGGCGATCGGGCACGCCCGCTACTCGACCACCGGCGCCTCGAACTGGGAGAACGCCCAGCCGACCATCCGGTCGACCAATTCCGGCACCACCATCGCGCTGGCGCACAACGGCAACCTGGTCAACACCGCCGAGTTGCAGCGTGAGGTGCTGGAACGGGGCATCGACTCCGACGGCGCCACCAACGACACCTCGCTGGTCACCATGCTGCTGGCCAGCCGCCCGGACCTCTCCGTGGAGGCCGCCGCGCTGGAGGTGCTGCCCCAGCTCCGGGGGGCGTTCAGCTTCGTGTTCATGGACGAGTCGACCCTCTACGCCGCCCGGGACGCGCACGGCGTCCGCCCGCTGGTCCTCGGCCGGCTGGAGCGGGGCTGGGTGGTGGCCAGCGAGACCGCCGCGCTGGACATCGTCGGCGCGAGCGTGGTCCGCGAGGTCGAGCCGGGCGAGCTGATCGCCATCGACGCCGACGGCCTGCGCTCCGCGCGGTTCGCCGCGCCCGAGCCCAAGGGCTGCCTCTTCGAGTACGTCTACATCGCCCGCCCGGACGCCACCATCGCCGGGCGCAACGTGCACGCCGCCCGGGTGCAGATCGGCCGGCAGCTCGCCAAGGAGCACCCGGTCGAGGCCGACCTGGTCATCCCGGTGCCGGAGTCCGGCACTCCGGCCGCCATCGGGTACGCGGAGGCCTCCGGGATCACCTACGGCGCCGGCCTGATGAAGAACCCGTACGTGGGCCGGACCTTCATCCAGCCCTCCCAGACGCTGCGTCAGCTCGGCATCCGGCTCAAGCTCAACCCGCTGCGGGAGAACGTCCGGGGCAAGCGGCTGGTCGTGGTGGACGACTCGATCGTGCGGGGCAACACCCAGCGGGCCATCGTCCGGATGCTGCGCGAGGCCGGCGCGCTGGAGGTGCACGTGCGGATCTCCTCCCCGCCGGTCACCTGGCCCTGCTTCTACGGCATCGACTTCGCCACCCGCGCCGAGCTGCTGGCCAACGGGCTGGACACCGACGGCATCCGGCGGTCCATCGGGGCCGACACGCTGGGTTACGTTTCGCTACCCGGCCTGATCGCGGCGACCGAGCAGCCGAAGACCCGGCTCTGCCGGGCGTGTTTCGATGGTGAGTATCCAATCGAGCTGCCAACCGGGAACCAGATCGGCAAGCACATGCTCGAAGGTATCGGGCGGCGGGTCGCCAACTCGACCGTCGACGCCCCGCACCACCCCACCGAGGAACTCGTCGCCACCCCCGGCGGCGGGACAGCACATCGCCCATAGCATCACCCGGCGCGACACACCGCGACGGCGACGGTGACCTCGGGCCGACCGGCCCGACCGCCGCCGACCGGCACCGCGAGAACCACAAAGGGGAGAACCGTGACGCACGTGTCCGAGCGCAGCGGCGCAGGAAGCAGCCCGACCGGCGCCGGCGGCGACCGCCAGCCCTGGACGGCCGGCACCGGCCGCCCCGGCCGCAAACGTACGGTCTCCTACGCGGACGCCGGGGTGTCGATCGAGGCGGGCGACCGCGCGGTCGAGCTGCTCAAGTCCAAGGTGCGCGAGACCCGTCGTCCGGAGGTGATGGGCGACCTGGGCGGTTTCGCCGGCCTGTTCCGGCTGGACACGGCGAAGTACAAGAACCCGATCCTCGCCTCCTCCACCGACGGGGTCGGCACCAAGCTGGTCATCGCCCAGCAGCTCGACATCCACGACACGGTCGGCATCGACCTGGTCGCCATGGTCGTCGACGACCTGGTGGCCTGCGGCGCCGAGCCGCTGTTCCTGCTCGACTACATCGCCACCGGCGAGGTGGTGCCGGACAAGGTCGCCGAGATCGGCGCCGGCATCGCCGACGGCTGCCGGTACGCCGGCTGCGCGCTGCTCGGCGGGGAGACCGCCGAGCACCCGGGGGTGCTCCGGCCGGACGAGTACGACATCTCCGCCACCGGCGTCGGCGTGGTGGAGGAGAGCGACATCCTCAGCTCGGAGCGGGTCGAGGTGGGCGACGTGGTGATCGCCATGCGCTCCTCGGGCCTGCACTCCAACGGCTACTCGCTGGTGCGGCACGTGCTGCTCGGCGCCGGCCGGATGCGGCTGGACGTGGTGATCGAGGACTTCGGCCGGCAGCGGACCCTCGGCGAGGAGCTGCTCACCCCGACCAAGATCTACGCGCAGGACTGCCTCAAGCTGATCGCCGAGGCCGAGGTGCGGGCCCTCGCCCACGTCACCGGCGGCGGCATCCCGGGCAACCTGGTGCGGATCCTGCCCGAGCACGTCGACGCGATCGTCGACCGGGCCACCTGGAAGCCGCAGCCGATCTTCGACCTGATCCAGTCCAAGGGGCGGATCGAGGACCCGGAGATGGAGGCGACGTTCAACATGGGCGTCGGCATGTTCGCCATCGTGTCGGCCGAGGACGCCGACCGGGCGCTGGCCACCCTGACCGGCCGGGGCGTCGACGCCTGGCAGGCCGGCGAGGTCATCGAGGGTACGGGCAACGTGCAGATAATCGGCCAGCACACCCGGGGCTGATCCCGGCCGGTGATCGTACGGGCACCTTGCCGGGGGTTCACCCGAGTAGCCATCGCCGCCTAGCCTGAGGGGCATCCTCAGGGTTTCCGGAGGTGGATGATGGCTGCTCGGGGGCGAGCGTTCAGCGGGATGCGCGGGATCGCCGCGGTTCCGTCGTACGTGGTGATGCAGCCGACCACCCTCTGCAACCTCGACTGCACCTACTGTTACCTGCCGTTGCGGGCAGCGGATCGACGGATGCCGGTGCCGGTGGCCGAGGCGGTCGCCGGGTCGGTGAACCCCTGGGCTGCCCAGGGCCGATTCTCCGTGGTGTGGCACGGCGGGGAGCCGCTGGCCGCCGGGCGGGAGCACTTCGCCGCCCTGCTCGCCCCCTTCGAGGCGGGTGTCGAGCACCACGTGCAGACCAACGCCACGCTGATCGACGACGCCTGGTGCGAGTTCTTCGCCACGCACCAGGTACGGGTCAGCGTGAGCGTGGACGGGCCCCGGGAGCGCAACCAGGAGCGCACCAGCCGGGGCGGGCGGCCGGCGTACGACCGCATCCTGCGCGGGGTGGCGGCGCTGCGCCGGCACGGCCTGCCCTTCTCGGCGCTGGCGGTGGTCAGTCGCCCCGCTCCCGGCCTCGCCACCGAGCTGTACGAGTACTTCCTCTCGCTCGGCTGCGACGTGCTCGGGATCAACATCGAGGAGACCGAGGGGGTCAACCTCCGGGACAACTCCCACGACCCGGCGGTGGTCACCGCCTTCTGGGCGGAGCTGGTGGCGGCCTGGCGTCGGGAGCCCCGGATCCACCTGCGGGAGGTCGAGTGGTCGCTGCGGTACGTGGCGGCGACCCTGGGCGGGGAGGCCGACGCGGTGCTGCCCCGGCGGCTCGACCCGATCCCGACGGTCGGGTACGACGGCTCGGTGACCGTCCTCTCCCCGGAGCTGGCCGGCTTCACCGATCCCCGGTACGGCGACTTCAGCAGCGGCAACGTGTTGCGTACCCCACTCGCCGAGATCCTGGCCACCGCGTCCGACACGTCCTGGGTGGGCGAGTTCCTCACCGGCGTGGAGGCCTGCCGTTCCTCGTGCGCGTACTTCGGGTTCTGCGGCGGTGGCCACGCGGCGAACCGCTACTTCGAGCACGGGCGTTTCGACGGTACGGAGACCGAGCACTGCCGCAACAGCAAGATCCGCCTACTGGAGGGAGTGTTGGAGCATGCCCGAGACCACCAGGAACCGGCAGCCTGAGCGCGTCGAGGCAGACCCGACCGATCCGATCGCCGAACGGGTCCAGGAGGCAGCCAGCGGCCTCACCGCCCTGCTGCACGAGGCCGAGGCCGCGCGCCGACTGCGGGCGGAGGTGGCGGGCACCGACGGAGCCGGCGCGGTGTGCGCCTGGAACCACTTCGAGAACATCCCGACGTTCTACAACTGGAACAACCGCCCCCGCTGAGGGCGGCCGTGGGTCGGGGACCTGCTCGATGTGGCAGGTCCCCGAATCGTCGGTCTGCTTCGCCGGCTGCAGGTCGGCACATGCGTGAGCACGCGGGGCTCACCCGCGTGCTCAGATGTGACCGGAGGTCAGCGGGTCGGACGGGCCCAGTTGTCCGGGTCGTCGTCCGCTTGGTCCTCGTCATCGTCGTCGACATACTCTTTGTAGTCGTCGTCGAAGTCTCGGTCCGACTTGCCGCTGCCGCCGAGTTCTCGCTGCAAGGCGGCGAGGTCGGTGTTCGGGGTGTTGTACTTCAACTCCCGGGCCACCTTTGTCTGCTTGGCCTTAGCACGGCCGCGCCCCATGGCTCGACCCCCTCGCACAGAATTCGGGGCAGCCCGAAGGCGGGCCCCGATGACGTCAGGCATCTCTCGTGGCTCTTACGGTACATGGGGATGCCACCGTTCGGCACCTCGGGTTACCGTCGGCCGGGTCAGCGCGTCGCAGTTGCCCAGCCGTTACACATCGTACCCGGTAAGGAGTCAACTCGTTGGCGGCCGTGACGCCGGTCAACCGGGGCCAAAAACCCCCACGCCGGGCGTCCGGCGCGGAGCCCGGGACGCCCCGGACGTGACGACCCGGCGACACGTGACGGTGGACACCCGGGCCCGGGACGGGACCCCGGGCCCGCGCCCCGGTCAGCGGAGGTGGATCATCCGGAGCCGGCCGACCTCGGCCATCCGGCGCTCGGCCAGCCGGTCGGCGGCCACCGCCGGCGGCACGCCCTCGGCGTCGGCGAGCTGGAGGATCTCCCGGGTGGTGTCGTAGATCCGGGTGGCCCGCAGCTTCGCCCGGTCGAAGTTGAAGCCCTCGATCTCGTCCGCGACCTGGATCACACCGCCCGCGTTGACCACGTAGTCCGGGGCGTACAGGATGCCCCGCTCGGCCAGGAGCTTGTCGATCCCCGGGTGGGCGAGCTGGTTGTTGGCCGCGCCCGCGACCACCTTCGCCCGCAGCGCCGGCACGGTGTCGTCGTCCAGCGCGCCACCGAGCGCGCAGGGGGCGTACACGTCGATGTCGGCGGCGACCAACGCGGCGGCGTCGGAGACCAGCGTCACCTGCGGGTAGGTGCTGCGGGCCCAGTCCAGGGCGCGGGGGCTCACGTCGGTCGCCACCACCTCGGCGCCGTCGTCGAGCAGGTGCCCGGTGAGGTGCTTGCCGACCTTGCCCAGGCCGGCCACGCCGACCCGCCGGCCGCGCAGCGTCGGGGTGCCCCAGACGTGCTCGGCGGCGGCCCGCATCCCCTGGAAGACCCCCCAGGCGGTGAGGACCGAGGAGTCACCGGCCCCGCCGTGCTCCACGCTGCGCCCGGTGACGTACCGGGTCTCCCGCGCGATGACGTCCATGTCGGCGACGTAGGTGCCGACGTCGCAGGCGGTGTAGTAGCGCCCGCCCAGCGACTCGACGAACCGCCCGTACGCGCGCAGCAGCGCCTCGCTCTTGACCTTGTCCGGGTCGCCCCAGATGACGGCCTTCCCGCCACCGTGGTCCAGCCCGGCCAGGGCGTTCTTGTACGCCATGCCCCGGGACAGGTCCAGCACGTCGGCCAGCGCGGCCTCCTCGCTGGCGTACGGGTAGAAACGGGTCCCGCCGAGCGCGGGGCCCAGCGCGGTGGAGTGGATGCCGATGATCGCGCGGAGGCCGGTCTGTTTGTCCTGGCAGAACACGACCTGCTCATGCCCGGTCGAACCGGGGTCGTCGGTACTCGCGAATACGCCCATGACGTGCTCCTGTGTCGCGGTGCGTCCTTGTGGGACGCGGGCCTGGCGGACGCCGGCGGGGTGCTGCCGGTGCTGCCGAGCCTAGTATCGGCGGGCCCGCTCCCGCCTCCCACCGCACGGCGCGACCGTGCGCCGGGTTCGCGCGGGGCCGCCCGACCTGCGGGTGTCGACGCGGGGTGTCCGGGCGCTGACGTCGGCGCGATCCGGGTCTCGTGGGAGGATCGGCGCCGTGCCGTCGCTCTTCGCCTCGTACCTGCGCGTGTACGAACCGCTGACCGCCTTCGACCGGGACCGTCAGAACTTCTGGCGCCGGTACGTCGCGGAGGGGCGGGCGGTCGCCCCGCTGGAGGGGCCCGGTCGGCAGCGGACGGCGGTGATCGAGGCGCTCGGTGCCGGCTGGACCCGGCTGCCCGACCTGCCGGACGAGGCGTACGTGCTGGAGACCGACGACACGCTGCTGGTCTGCCCGTGGAACCTGCGGATCCGGGTGGCCGAGGCGGCGCTCAGCGCCCGCGAGGGGGTGCCGCCGGTGCTCGCCGACGCATTTGTGCCCCCGATCCTGGCCGGGCAGGCCAAGGCGGTGGTCGACGACTGGCGCAGCGGTGCCCGGGTGCTGGAGCACGGGGTGCCCCGGGTGCACGAGCAGATCGCCACCTGGGGCGTGCCGCTGCGGTGGTTCGTCCTCTTCGAGGCCGAGGAGCGGGATCACGTCACCGTCCCCGGGCGCCGGGCGCTGCGGTACCGGACCGAGATCTCCAAGTCGCGGCGGCGGGCGTCGCGGGCGCTGTCGGTGTTGCGCAAGACGGTGGGGGAGGTGCCCATCACCGAGGCGGTCGAGGAGGCGGCCCGGTGGCTGGAGGAGTTCCACCCCCGCTCGATGGTCGAACTGGACTACGGCGGACTGGTGGACCTCCTCTCGGACGAGACCCTGGCCGCCGACGACTCGCCCCAACTGGTCGCCACCGGCCTCACCGGACTCGCCACCGGGGAGGCGGACGAGGCGTCGGCGGCGTACGACCGGTTGGTCGCCCGATGGCGGGCGGTGCAGCTCCTGGAAAGGTGCAATTAGCACCAAAAATCGGGTGGAGCGCTCCCAAAGCGAGGGATGTTCGTAGCTGACGCATCACGAACCGTGATTATGAGTCCGAATAAGATACTTTCTGCCGTGTAAAAGTCGTATAAATCGGGCATGGTTCATCCGTCCGTCTAGGGACCTTCGGCCGTTCGGCCCATGTCGGACATCGGGGACTAGCCGGACCATGGGAGACGCGTCGGCCGGCGGGACCCCGGCCGATGTCTCTACATGTGGAGGAGTGACCGATGGCATCGCGAACGCACGAACCAGAGCCGCTGCTCACACCGGCCGAGGTGGCGTCGATGTTCCGTGTCGACCCGAAGACCGTGACCCGGTGGGCCAAGGCGGGCAAGCTCAGCGCCATCCGAACGCTGGGTGGCCACCGCCGGTACCGCGAGTCGGAGGTTCGAGCCCTGCTACAGGGTCAGATCCCCCAGCAGCGTCAGGGCGACTGACGGGAAAAGTTTCACCAAGTGGTGCCATTCAGGGGCAGCGGAGGGCGATCCGCCGCCCCTGATTCGTGTCCGCCCCCGGGTGGGCCTCACTCCGGGAACGTGATCCGGATGCCCACCGTGCCACCGGTGCCCCGGCGTACCCGGCTCCCGAGCAGGGTGAGCCGACCGAGCAGCCGGTACTTCTCTTTGATCAACTGTCGGATCCGGCTGCTGGCGTCGGCGTCGCAGATGGTCGCGTGCCCCGGCGAGGCCGGTCCGTGCGGCCGACCCCGCACGTCGCAGGGGGCCACGGTGACGTCGCCGCTGCGCCGGATCCGTTTCACCTTCCCCGCGTCCGCCGCCGACCACACTGCAAGCGCGTCGCCGTCCCGCACCGCCCAGACCGGGGTCGGCACCGCCCGACCGTCCTTCCGGAACGTCGTCACCAGGACGTACTTCTCTGCCGCCAACCGGTCCAACGTGGTCATGCCGCCCAGGGTACGGGCCGGAGCGGCGGGTGGCCGGCCGGATAGCGTGAAGCCGTGACGGAACCCCGCATCGGCGACGTGTACGGGGAGGTGCTGCGGGACGCCCTCGCGGTGGCCACCGGGATCGGACCCCGGCCACTGGTCGGCGGACGGCTGCCCCGCCCGGTCATCGAGATCATCGAACGCGACGACGGGCTGATCAACGGGGCTCCCGCCGCGCACTACCTCGACCCTCCGGCGGACTGGCAGCCGTACGACCACCGAGCGGTGGACCGGGTCCGGGGCGCCACCCTGGACGTCGGGGTGGGGGCCGGCCGGATCGCGCTGCTGCTCCAGGACCGCGGCGTACCGGTGACCGGTCTGGACATCTCCCCCGGCGCGCTGGCGGTCGCCCGGCGTCGGGGCGTCCGCGACCTGGTCCACGCGACCGTGGACGACCACGTCGCCGACGGCCGGCGGTACGACACGTTCCTGCTGCTCGGCAACAACCTCGGGCTGTTCGAGGGGCGGGAACGGGCCCCCGCGCTGCTGGCCGCGCTGGCGGCCCTCGCCCGGCCCGGCGCGCAGATCATCGCGCACGGCACCGACCCGTACGGCACCACCGACCCGGTGCACACCGGTTACCACGAGCGCAACCGGCGGCGGGGCCGGCTCGGCGGCCAGTTGCGCCTGCGCCTGCGGTACCGCGAACTCGCCACCCACTGGTTCGACTACCTGGTCTGCTCACCCGAGGAGTTCGCCGCCCTGGTCCACGGCTCCCCCTGGCGCCTCACCGACCTGGACACTCGCGACGCCCCCTACTACCTGGCCACCCTCACCCTCACCCCCTGACCCCTCCCCGCGTCCCGTCCCCGCCCCTCCGTCCCCGCGAGTGGCGCGGAGCGTGGGGCGAGAAGGGGCGTGGGAGCGGGGTGAGGGGGTGGTGGGGGGTCAGAGGTTGACGGTGGGGGGGAGTTCCTGCGGGGGGAGGCCGCCGTCGCCGTCGACCACCTCGTCCGGGGTGCCGTCCTCGTCGAGGTCGACCATGGTGACGTCGACCTTGCCGTCGCCGTCGGTGTCGAACTGGAACAGGTCGGCCTTGCCGTCGCCGTCGGTGTCCACCACCCAGACGTCGGTCCGCCCGTCGTTGTTGGTGTCCGCCCGCAGCAGTTCGATCCGCTCGTCACCCCGGGTGTCCACGGTCTCGGTGTGCTCCGCCGGGTCCGTGTTCGGCAGCGTCTCCGGTGCCTGGCTCATGTCGACTCGTCCTTCCCTTGGTTGACCGCCGTCTGTACCCGGTCCGGCCCGCCCGCACGCCTGCCGCCGGCCCCGGGCCCGGCGGTCGGTGGCCCCCGAGGATGCCAGGTCGTCCCCCGGGTGGCCATCGTGCCTGCTGGGCCGCCCCGGGCATGCCGGGCCGGGCGCGGCTGCATAGGGTCGCGGCATGAGCGAGTGGAGCGAGCGGCCGGACCCGGGCGATCCCCGTGGTGACACCGGCGATCGTTGTGTCGTCGTCGGGGCCGGCACGATGGGCCTCGGCATCGCGTACGTGGCGGCCGGTGCCGGGTACACGGTGGAACTGGTCGAGGTGGACCCGGCGCGCGCCGAGGCGGCCCGGGGCCGGTTGGTCGACCTCTGGGACCGGGCGGTGGGGCGCGGCAGGCTGACCGCCGACGCGGCGGCGGCGAACCGGGCCCGGCTGACCGTGGTCGGCGGGCTCGGCGAGGTCGCCGAGGGGCCGGACGTCATCGTCGAGGCGGTGCCGGAACGGCTGGACCTCAAGCGGGCCGTGCTGCGCGAGGCCGCCGCCCGGCGACCGGTGCTGCTGGGCAGCAACACGTCCAGCATCCCCATCGCCGACCTGGCCGAGGGCCTGGCGGGGCCGGAGCGCTTCCTCGGGCTGCACTTCTTCAACCCCGTCTGGGCGATGGCGCTGCTGGAGATCGTGGTCGGCCCGGCCACCGCCGGGGAGACCACCACGGCGGCCGTGGCGCTGGCACGCCGGCTGGGCAAGGACCCCGTCGTGGTACGCGACCTGCCCGGCTTCGCCACCTCGCGGCTCGGGGTGACCCTGGGGCTGGAGGCGATCCGGATGCTCGCCGACGGGGTGGCCAGCGCGGCGGACATCGACAAGGCGATGGTGCTCGGGTACCGGCACCCGGTCGGCCCGCTGGAGCTGACCGACCTGGTCGGCCTGGACGTACGGCTGGACATCGCCCGGACCCTCCAGGCCGCGTACGGCGACCGGTTCGCGCCGCCGCCGCTGCTGGTGGAGCTGGTGGCCGCCGGCCGGCTGGGCAAGAAGTCCGGCCACGGGTTCTACCGCTGGGTCGACGGGTCGAAGGTGGACGGTCCCGCCGACCCGACGGCCGTCGACGGCTCCGGGGGCCCGGACGCGGCGGTGGCCCGGTGAGCGGCGGGCTACGGGTCGAGGAGCACCCGGACCGGCTGGTGGTGACGCTGGACCGGCCGGAGAAGCGCAACGCCATCGACGCCGACCTGATCGCCGCGCTGCACGCGGTCTGCGCCGAGTTGGAGGCCCGCCCCCGCCTGCTGCTGCTCACCGGCGGCAGCGAGGGCATCTTCGCCGGTGGGGCGGACATCGGACAGCTCCGCGACCGGGGCCGCCTGGACGCGCTCGCCGCGATCAACTCGGCCGCCTTCGCCCGGGTACGGGCGCTGCCCCTGCCGACCGTGGCGGCCGTGGACGGGCCGGCGCTGGGCGGCGGCGCCGAGTTGGCGTACGCCTGCGATCTTCGGGTCTGCACCGCCCGCGCCGTCTTCGGCCAGCCGGAGGTCCGGCTGGGCATCCTGGCCGGGGCCGGGGCGACCCACCGGCTGCCGGCGCTGGTCGGCGAGGCGCGGGCCAAGGAACTGCTCTTCACCGGCCGTCGGGTGGACGCCGCCGAGGCGCTGCGGATCGGGTTGGTCAACCGGGTGGTGGACGAGCCGGCCGAGCTGCTGCCCACCGCGCACGGCCTGCTCGACGAGATGGCGAAGGGCTCGGCGCTGGCGCTGCGGCTGACCAAGCTGGCGGTGGACGCCCCGCCGGCCGCCCACCCGCACCTGGACCTGGTCAGTCAGGCGGTGCTCTTCGAGGACGAGGAGAAGCACCGGCGGATGACCGAGTTCCTGGAGCGCGGCCGGTCCCGCCGCGCGAGCGCAGCGGCTGAGAGCCGGGCGTCCGCCGACGGGCCCGCACCGGCCGAGGGCCGGGCGTCCGCCGACGGGCCCGCAGCGGGCGGGGAGCCGTCGCCGGGCGGCGGGGCCGGCGGGGCCGGTTCCGTCCCTTCCTGACAGCTCGGGCGGGCCGGCGGGGTGCCGGCCCGCCCGAGGACGGTCTCCGCCGCTCCTGGCGGCTCTGGTGC
>NZ_LRQV01000139.1 GCF_001567585.1 Micromonospora rosaria | reverse complement strand
CGCAGGCCGACCACGCCCCTGCGGGCCGGTCGACCGCAGGGGCGTCGCCTCCGCCCGGAAAGCCGCCGGACCACCCGGGCCGAATGCCAGGCCCGCCCCACGGGGCCTGGCCCCCCATATCCCGAGCCGCAGGCCGACCGAGTGGTCGGCCGGTATCCACCTGGAAGGACGAACCCCGTGGCCCTGCCCGACGACCTTTCCGCCAGCCGCCGTCAGATTCTCCAGGCCTCCGCCATCGGTGTGGGCGCGGTGGCCACCGCGACCGTGCTCCCGGCGACCGTCGCCCAGGCGGCCCCGCCGCCGGCCGGGGCCGCGACCGGGTCGACCGCACGCGGCGCGGCCCCGCCCGATCCCGGCCCCGGCGGCACCGCCCCGGTCCGGCCGTTCCCGCTGCGCGACGTGCGGCTGGGCACCGGGTTGTTCCAGGAGAAGCGCGACCGCATCAAGGACTACCTGCGCCAGTACGACGAGCGGCGCTTCCTCGTGCTGTTCAACAACCAGGCCGGTCGGCCGAACCCGCCGGGGGTCGCGGTGCCCGGCGGCTGGGAGGACGGCGGGCTGCTCAGCGGCCACTGGGCCGGTCACTTCATGACCGCCCTGGCCCAGTCCTACGCCGACCAGGGCGAGGCGATCTTCAAGACCAAACTCGACCGGATGGTCGAGGAACTCGCCGCCTGCCAGGCCGCGATCACCGCGCGGATGGGCGACGGCGACCCGGGCGGTGAGGAGCCGCAGGAGCCGCAGATCGGTCGGGTCCCCGGCCGCTTCGGCAGCGGGCTGCGCCTCAACGGTCCCAGCCGGGCGCAGCACGTCGCCCTGCCGCAGGAGGCGATCAGCCAACTCGCCGACTTCACCATCGCCACCTGGGTCAACCTCGCCTCCGCCCAGAGCTGGAGCCGGCTGTTCGACTTCGGGCAGAACACCACGGTCAACATGTTCCTGACCCCCCGCGCCGGGGTCACCGGCACCGTGCCGAGGTTCGCGATCACGGTCAGCGGGGGCGGCGGTGAGCAACGGATCGACGGCAGCACCGCGCTCCCGACCAACCAGTGGGTGCACCTGGCCGTCACGCTCTCCCAGCAGACCGGAACGCTGTACGTGAACGGCCAGCAGGCCGGCCAGAACACCGCCATGACCCTCAACCCCTCGCACCTCGGCAACCCCGGGAACCGGTGGATCGGCCGGTCGCAGTACGGCGACCCGTACCTGGACGCGACGGTCGACGAGTTCCACATCTTCGACCGGGCCCTGAGCCCGCAGGAGATCCAGTCTCTCCAGGACTCGGCGGCCGGCAGCACCGGCGGCGGCTCGATCGCCTGGTACCGGTTCGAGGAGGAGGGCGGCACCACGATCCGCGACGCCTCGCCCAACGGCCGCGACGGCGGCATCGTGGCGAGCCAGGACGGCGGGGCGGCGCTCTGGATCCCGACCCACCCCGGCTACCTGGGCGCGATCCCGGAGGACGCGGTGCTGCGCCTCGGCCCGCCGAGGTGGGCCGTCTACGGCAGCAACGCGGCCACGAACACCTGGGCGCCCTGGTACACCCAACACAAGATCATGCGTGGCCTGCTCGACGCGTACTACCACACCGACAACCAACAGGCCCTCGACGTGGTCGTCAGGATGGCCGACTGGGCCCACCTCGCGCTGACCCTCGGCGACACGAACCACCCCGACTACCCGGGCCCGCTGACCCGGGCCGACCTGAACTACATGTGGGACCTCTACATCGCCGGGGAGACCGGCGGCGCCAACGAGGTGTTCCCCGAGATCCACCAGCTCACCGGGGACGCGAAGCACCTGCGGACCGCCACGTTCTTCGACAACCGGCAGTCGCTCTTCGACGCCTGCGTCGAGAACCGCGACATCCTGGTCACCACCCCGGCCACCAACCCCGGCCCCCGCCGCCCGGACCGGCTGCACGCCAACTCGCACGTGCCGCAGTTCGTCGGCTACCTGCGCGTCTACGAACAGAACGGGGAGCGCGAGTACTTCCAGGCCGCGAAGAACCTCTTCGGCATGGTCGTGCCGCACCGGACGTACGCCAACGGCGGGACGGGCGGCAACTACCCGGGCTCCAACAACAACATCGAGCTGTTCCAGAACCGGGGCAACATCGCCAACTCGATCGCCCAGGGCGGCGCGGAGACCTGCACCACGTACAACCTGATCAAGCTGGCGCGCAACCTGTTCCTCCACGAGCAGGACCCCGCCTACCTGGACTACTACGAGCGCGGCCTGCTCAACCAGATCCTCGGTTCGCGGGCCGACACCGCGAACGTCAACAACCCGCAGGTCACCTACTTCCAGCCGTTGACCCCGGGGGCCGCCCGGGGCTACGGCAACACCGGCACCTGCTGCGGCGGCACCGGCGTGGAGAACCACACCAAGTACCAGGAGACGATCTACTTCAAGTCGGCCGACGGCTCGGCGCTCTGGGTCAACCTGTACGCCCCGTCGACGCTGACCTGGGCCGAGAAGGGTCTCGTCGTCACCCAGGAGACGGCCTTCCCGCGCGACGACCGGGTCACGCTGACCGTGACCGGCAAGGGTCAGCTCGACATCAACCTGCGGGTGCCGGGCTGGGCGCGGGCGGGCTTCCAGATCACCATCAACGGGGTCGTCCGCAAGGGCAACCCCAAGCCCGGAACGTACGTGACCCTGCGCCGGATGTGGAAGACCGGCGACACCGTCGAGCTGCGGATGCCGTTCAGCGTCCGGATCGAGCGGGCCCCCGACCGGCCCGACACGCAGGCGGTCTTCTGGGGCCCCGTCCTCCTGCAGATCCTGGGCAACCCGGGCGGCGGCAGCTACCGCGAGCTGTCCCTGTACCGCCACCTGAAGCGCGACGGCGACTACGGCCGCTCGGCGATCACCCACGCGGGCACCACGGCGGCGGGCGACCTGCTCTTCACCGCGAACGGCTTCACCCTGCGGCCGTACTACATCGGCGACACCCAGGCCGCCTCGTCGTACTTCCGGCGGGTCGAACCGACGGTCGTCTTCGGCTCGGTCGACACCGGGGTGCCCAACCGCAAGCGCGACGACGGGCTGCCGCACTACGACGTACCCGTGGAGGGTGTCCCCTCGCCGGGCAGCGACGGACCGACCTTCCTCGACCTCGTGTGGGACGAGGCGCCCTTCCCGAACCACGGCCGGTTCGTGCAGACGGTGACCCGGATCGCCCGGTCCTTCGTTCAGGCCGGCGTCTTCAACCGCGACGAGCGGACGGCCATCGTGGAGGCCGCGGCACGCTCGGAGGCGGAACTCACGCCGTAGGCTCGGCGATCGTTGCGACGTTGGACGATCAGGTCCCGCCGAAGTTCCGTCAGGTGTCGGGTGCCCCCGCGCTGAGCTGCCGGTTACGGTCGGGTGACCACAGCGGGGGTCGTGAATACCTCCACCGCAGCCGGCTCGGGTCGCCGGCTGTGCTGGTGGCGATCCGCCGTCGTCCGGCCGGCCCGGACGACGACGGACGGGGGACTCAGGACGGTGCGACCGATGGCCACCGGCATCCGGTGGTCGGCACCACGGCCAGGTCGTCACGCGACAGACGCTCGACGGTCTGACCATACCGGGAGTTCGTGACCGACCGAGGTGGATCCACTGTGCCGGCGCCCGGCGGATCGGGCGCCGGCACCAGACGCAGGAGCGTGGGAGCGTCCACGGCGCCCCGCCGTACCACCGTGGGCGGCCGGTGCGACCGCGGACGTGTCCCGGTCAGATGTTGCTGGTGCTGCCGCTCGACGCCGGCGCGGCCCTGGGGCGGCCGGTGGAGAGGTGCGGCGGATGGGAAGTGAGGTGAGCAGTCAGTGAAAGTCAAGGTCGCGATTCTCGCGGCGGCAACCATGGTCGCCGGTCTGCTGAGTGTGACCGCCGGTCCGGCGACCGGCGCCACGGCGGACGGCACGCCGCTGCCGTTGCCCGACCCGAAGGTGCACTCGATCCAGGTCACCGGCCCACCGGCCGAGCGGCTGAACCTGATCCTGCTGGGTGACGGCTACCAGTGGGACCAGCAGAAGCTGTTCCTGGAGGACGTGGACCGCAACCTGGCGGTCATGTGGGCCACCGAGCCGTTCCGGACCTACCGCAACTACATGAACGTGTACGCGGTGGAGATCGCCTCGATCGACCACGGCGTCCGGTGCGACCCGGACGGCCGGGTACGCCACCCGGACGGCGCGGTCCGCGACACCGGTGAGCGGGAAGGCCCGATCAACACCAAGAACACCGCCCTGCGGATGATCTACCAGGACGGCTGCAACGACCCGCTGTCCCGGGGCACCGTCTACGGTGGCGCGCCGGTGGACTGCGCGAGCTACGCCGCCTACTACCCGGCCGGGGTCAACCCCTGCGAGACCGGCAACCAGGCGCACAACCGGATCATCGACACCTACGTGGCGCCGGTGCTGGGCATCCCGCGCACCTCGCAGAACGTGCAGACCCTGGCGATCTTCAACACGTTCACGTACGGCGGCATCGGCGGTACGAACGCGACGACCTCCGGCGGCTCCCCGCAGGGTCCGCTGATCTCGCTGCACGAGATCGGCCACTCGCTCGGCACGCTCGTCGACGAGTACCCGTACTCCTCCCGGGACGTGGTGCGTCCCTGCTACACCGGCAACGAGCCGAGCAGCTTCCACCACACCATCCGCAGCGCCGGGCAGTTGGTCGCCGACGAGCACAAGTGGTGGCGGTGGGTCGGCGAGGAGAGCCTCTCCGGCGGCACCATCGGCGCGCACGAGGGCGGCGGCATGTACCCCTGCGGCCAGCGCCGGCCGAGCGAGCACTCGATGATGCGCTGGATCGGCTTCGACTTCGACCAGATCGGCCTGGAGCATATGGTCGCCCGGGTGACCGGGATGCGGAACTCGGGCCAGATGAACGTCCGGCACACCCCGCTGGGCACCGTGGCCTCCGACAGCGTGCTGTGGGTCGAGACCGGCCAGCCGCGCCACCACGAGCTGCGGGTCACCTGGCGGGTCGGCGGCCCGGAGGGCACCGTGCTCGACACCCACAACAGCCGTGACCTGGACCTCGGCGCGCTCGACCTGCCCGCCGGGACCGTGGTGCACGTCGAGGTGCGGGACCCGGTCGGCCCGGACGGCATCGACTGGGTCCGCAACCCGTCGACCAGCAACACGGCCACCAACTCGGGGTACAACGGCCCCCGGTTCGTGCAGACCCGGCAGTGGACGGTGGGGGAGACGACGGCGACCCCGTCGGCGCCCGAGGCGACCATCACCGGCGCCACGATGAACACCCAGCCGGTCGCCGGCGACGAGATCGTCTACGTCCGGACCAACCACCCGTCCGACCGCGCCGTCCAGGTGACCTGGTCGCTCAACGGGACCACGGTGGCCAACCCGCACAACAGCCGTAACCTGGACCTCGGCGCGCTCAAGCTGGCGCCGGGCACCCACACGCTGGTCGCGACGGTGACCGACCCGGCCGACCCGGGCGGCGTCTCCGACCGGATGGAGTGGACCGTCGACAACGCGCTGCCGACCGCGCCGCGCACCCTGTCCAAGCCGCTGACCACGCTCGCCGGCGGCGGCGAGCACCCGGTGTACTTCGACGGCTGGGACATGTGGCTGGACCCGACCGACGACCAGACCGGGTACGACGAGAGCCGCTACGTCGTGGGTCAGCTCCGGCTGAACAAGCAGGGCTGGTACAACTACTTCGGCTTCCCCGAGAAGCCGATGCCCGACTCCCCGTTCGAGTTCCGGCACTCCGGCACCGACGTGAAGGCGCTGACGTACGGCAACCTCGGCACCGGTGGCCTCTCCAAGGCCGCGTTCGAGCAGCACCTGCCGGACGACCACCCCAGCGGCGGGTTCGTGCCGGGTTTCGGCACCCACCTGGTGGAGCACCGGGCCATCGACGCCGCCGGCAACGTCGGCACGCCGAGCGCCTACCGGGCCACCGTGCTGCCGGGCTCGTCGCCGGACTGCACCCGGACGCTGACCGGCGCGCAGCGTGGGCTGGAGGTCACCTCGGGGGTGACCTGCCTGACGGGTGCCCAGATCAACGGTGGGGTCACCGTGCGCCCCGGCGCCTCGCTGGTCGTCACCGACAGCGTGGTCAACGGTGGGCTGACGGCGACCGGCGCCGAGGCGGTGCAGGTGTTCGGCAGCATCATGAACAGCCCCACCCGGATCACCGGCACCAGCCGGGACGTGACGATCGCCGGCAGCACCTTCAACGGCGGCCTCACCCTGACCGACAACGTCCAGGTGACCGCCAACGAGCGGTTCAGCCGGCTGGCCGGCGAGTACGGCCCGGTCCTGGTCGGCAACCGGGTCAACGGGACGGTGAGCTGCACCGGCAACAGCGCGGCGGCCAAGGACTTCGGCGCGCCGAACACGGTCACCGGAGCCAAGCGCGGTGACTGCGCCGCGCTGTAGGGCGCGGTCGCGGTAGCAAAGACACGTGGTGGGGGTCGGGTTGCCGGCCCCCACCACGGCCCGTTCGCCTCACACCGGGTCCGTCGGCCGGGCGGGACACGGGCAGGCCTGTGCGAGGCGGTGCTGGAGCATCGCGTGCCGGAACTGGTACACCGGACCGTTCTGCCGGAGCAGGCCGAGCTGGTGTGCGTACTCCAGGAAGCGCATGAGTCTCAGCGGGCTCCTGCCGCGCCGGGCCAGGATGACGGTCATGCTCAGATAGACCGAGCTGGCCACCTTCGGAGGCGCGCCGACGATCAGGGCGACCATGAACGCCGTGGCCAGCGCAAAGACGACGTACGGCGCGGCGCCGCCCATGACCGTCGCCGTCAGTGCCGCGACGGTGCCTCCGACGAGTACGAAGACCATGGTGCGCACCAGTGCGAGTTGGAGGTCACCCCGCAGGACGCTGGCGGGGCTCTGCACGCGGTAGTCCGTCACCGGCGTCGCGACCCAGACCATGAATCCGTACACCAGCCCGAACGCCGTGCCGATGATCGTTGGGCCGACGGCCCCGACCTCGACTCCGGTGATCGTGAGCAGGACACCGACGGCTACGCCGATGGCCAGCCAGGTCACCGTCGCGTACCCGACGGTGCGCAGCAACGAACTGACCCGTTCCGGCCGCAGCCGTAGGTCCGCGTAGGCGGGCGTCGCCGTGGTGTCGGCAGCAAGACCGAACGCCAGCCCGACCATGAATCCGCCGACGAGTCCCGTCGTGGCGGCCAGCCTCGGCACGTCGAGCGCCAACCCGACGAGACCTGCCGTCGCGCCGGACAGCAGCGCGAAGACCAGACCGAGGGCGGCGCCCGTGACAGCCCGGTGCACCGGGCGCACGGTCACCGACTGGCGCAACTGCCACCAGGCGAGATCCCGGCTTCCCGTCCGGTCGAGGTGGCAGGCCAGGAAGGAGAGCCAGCGTTGGGCGTCCTCGGGGCGCCACATCCGACGGGACGACGTGGCCGGTATCCCCGGCCGACCGGCGGAGACGAGCGTGGTGGTGAGATGGTCGAGCAGGTAACCGGTGATCGCGCCCGGGTTCGGAAACGTCGTCCGGTTGCGGAGCGTTCGTGGATCGTTGTCGGAGTCGATGTAGATCTTGCGCAGCAGCCAGAGATTGAGCGGCGTCGCGAGTGCCACCGCCAGCGGGGTGGGCCGGCCGGTGGCGAGTTCCTGGAGCACCTCCGACCACACGTGTCGCCGGCCGTGCTGGCTGCGCAGCAAACTCGTCAGGTAGGCGACGACGTCCGCTGGTCTGGGCGGCAGCGGCACGATGACCGCTCCGCCGCGTACCCCCGCGCCGAGGGCGAGCGTCGCCTCGTACTCGGCGGTACGGCAGGTCACCACGACCGCGTCGTCTCGGGTGGTCACCGCGTTGATCTCGCTGATGGCGGCGGGGCGTAGCGAGTCCGGCATCTCGTCGAGTCCGTCGAGTATCGGGAGGATCCTGCGGTCGGTCACCAGCGCGCGGGGTGCGTCCGTGCCGAACTCGGCAGCCCGCAACATGGGGTAGTCCGTGGCCAATCGCCGGGCCAGCCAGTCGTGCAAGGACTCCTCCGTCGCCCGCCATCCGGACAGGGAGAACAACACGGGGACTTGGCTGGTCGCATCGTTGTCTTTGAGGAGTTCACGCAGCAGCAGAGAGGCGAGTGTCGTCTTGCCCATCCCCGGCTCACCCAGGATCACCAGGCGTGGGGGATCGAGCTTCCGGAAAGCGTCGACCATCACTGCGATGTCGTCGGTGCGTCCCTCGAACCGGCGTCTGCCGATCCTCAGCAGGGACCGCATGAAGTCGGGGCGGCTCTGGCTGCTCACCCGTTCCCTGCGGTCGAACTCGACGAGCCGCCACCGCACGGCCAGGGGCATCGGGTCATCGAGTTGTCGGAGCACGATCTCGTTGCGCCATTGCCGCAGCACCGCCGTGGCCAGGGCGCGTTGTGCCCGGTCGGACTGGTCGGGGGTGGTGCCCGTCGTCCTCCCTCCAGCCCGCCACCAGGCGGCCAGTGGAACCAGGGCGAGCACCAGGGAGAAGAGTTGCGCCCAGTCCGCTGCGCGTTCCAGATCGTGTATCTGGACATAGGCGAGTCCGATGCCGGTCGCAGCGACCAGGATACATACTGTGAATGCCACATGTCTTGCTCTTCGCACCGCCTGATGCTGCTAAATCGGCGTCACGGTGACAAGACCGGAAAGCTGACACCCAGCCTGATCAGGGCCAATACATGCCCGACAGGGGTGCCCGCCGAAAAGATGATGGTGTCCCGTGCCTCGGCGGCATCAGAGACCCGGCCGTTCATCGGGATTCCTGTCCGGGCCACACTGGCAACGTACCGAAACCGACACCAGGAGCCTTCCGATGATCTTCATTACCGCCAAGTTCCGGGTCCGCCCCGAGGACGCGGACCGCTGGCCCGAGATCAGCCGAACCTTCACCGAGGCGACCCGCGCCGAGCCCGGCTGCCTGTGGTTCGACTGGTCCCGCAGCCTCGACGACCCGACCGAGTACGTCCTGGTCGAGGCGTTCCGGGACGCGGAGGCGGGCGCGGCGCACGTGCAGTCCGCGCACTTCAAGGCCGCCCAGCGGGACCTGCCGCCGCACCTGGTCGCCACGCCGCGCATCGTCAACACCGTGCTCCCGCAGGACGACTGGTCCGAGCTCGGCGAGATGGCCGTGGACAGGTCCTGACGTTCGTCGCCGAGACCCGACCGAGTCGATGCCCGCTGGAGCGGCCGTCGGCTCGGCCACTCGGGCCCGCTGTCTCTCGATGACGCGAGCCATCGTCAGTGAACCTCCCAGTGCTCGTCGTACCACCATGCCGGGTGGCCGTCTTTCCTGGTGGGAAGCGCGCCCTTCGGGTTCGGTTCGGCGACTATCTGAAAGGTGGGCCCCGCGAAGTACCCGATGGCCTGCGTCACCTCGTCGCGGCCGTGCGGGAAATGTCGGATGTCGGCGATCGGGAAGCCATCGAGGTCGGGCGAGTGGATGAACTCACGGGGCTTTTCCGCCTCGGGGTAGTCCCGCTTGAAGGCGATCGCCAGGACGTGTCCGTCGATGAAGATCCGATCCAGGTGATGCCACGACAGGGCGCGCCGGCCGGACCTGGTGTGGATGGTGATGCCGTTCCGTGTCAATTCCAGGGCCAGTGGGCGTGTGACCAGTGCGACATGTCCGCGCAGGCAGTCCCAGAGCCGGGCTCCCGTCAGGCAGACGACCCCCATGAAGGCGACGGTCACGAGAAATTGGCCCGGAATGAACCTGTTCGCCGGGTAGGTTGCAGCGTGGAACGTCCCGAAGAGCGCTGCGGTTGCGGTGACCGGCAGCCACCAGAACGTGCTTTCGTGAGGATTGCTGGCAAATCTCTTCGTGAGGAACGAGCCGTACCACGCGCTCGCGGTGACGAGTACGGCAACCGCCATGGCGAGTCCGGGGGACTCGACCCACCGGACCAGCTGTATGGCCGAGAGCATGGCCGGTGTCCCCAGCAGGAGGATGGCGAATACGAACTGCATTCTCTCGTCTCGCTGGTAGCCGTGCCGCCGGTTCCGGAGGGCGGCGGCTGCCAGCACGAGGCCGGTGATCGGTCCGGCCAGGTCGAGGACGTCGTGGCGCAGCCAAGGGGAGAACGCCCACTGGCTCCACGGCAGTTCTCCGGTCACCGCCTGCCAGACTCCGATGAGTGCTACGTAGCTGGCCAGCCCCAGGACGGCGACGGCGAGCCGTCGCCACTGCGCCGCGAGCAGACGCCGGTGCAGGGGGTGGAACGGTCGCTGTGGTCGACGGAGAACGCTCGGAACCGGTGATGGTGGAGCAAGCTGTGCTGGCTGCCCGAGTGGTGTGTCGCGCGGCGCTGGACCCGCTGGCGCGGTGGCGGATTGATCCGCCCCGGCACCACCCGCGAACTCGACCGCCGGCCGAACGACGAGACCGGCGGCGAGGTTGCTGTTTCGCTGCTCGGGACGGGGACGACCGTTACTGGTCAACTCGGACGCGAGGAGGCGGTAGACGTCGGCGAGCGTCAGGTCGCGGTCGGGTGGGTGGCCGACCGATTCGGGATCTCGCAGCACCCGCAGCAACTCACCGGTGAACGCCGTGAACTCCGCGCCGCTCGGCGCGACGGCGCGAGCGTTCGCAGACGTCGCTGTCAACGTGTAGGCACCCGCGATCCGGCTGCTGTCCGCGATCGCGCTCTCGATACCAGTGGCGGCCATCGCGCCGTCCAACGCCCGGCCCGAGTAGCAGCAGTCGAGGATCAACACCCGGGTGGTGGCGGGGCTCCTGCGCATGACGTCGCGGAGCGTGGCGAACGAGATCGCCGTGTGCGGCAACCGGTCCTGGTCGCTGCTGGTGCCCGACAGGGCGAGAAACAACTCACCTTTGTCGTCGAGGAGTCCGTGGCCCGCGTAGTACACCAGCAGCAGGTCTTCCGCCTCGCGACAGCGGTCGACGATGGCGTCGCCAGCTTCCGTGGGGTCCACGAGGTCGAGCAGTTGATGACAGTTGCGGGCCGCTACCAGATTCACCGGAGGGGCCGCGAGCACTCTCCTCAGTTCGCTGATGTTGGACCTGACCGAGCGAAGGTCACTCAGCTTCTCCGGACCCTCCGCCGGCTGCTGGTGGTACGTCGAGGTGCCGATCAGGAGGGCCACCGACCTATTCGGATCTGGCCGGGTCACCGCTGGTCGGCCTCGGGCCTGCCCTGGCCGTCCTGCAGGGTCCGAATGGTCGCCTCGACGAGCGCTGCCACACGCTGGTTGTCCCGAGCACGACGGACGTCCACCTCGATCGTCAGGCCATCTGGCCGCGACACTCGTACCGTCACGTCCTCGCGCCGCTGCTGAAGCCAGCCGAAGATCGCCTGCACCAATACCGCGAGGACGCCGCCGGTACCGAGGGCCACGACCAGCACGTCGGTGACTCCTGACATCGATTCCGGTGAGGGCACCGAGCCGGGCGCGGAGGCCAGGGTCACCCGCCCTCGAAGCTCGTCCTCGGCTCGCAGCCAGCCGGCGAGGGAGCGTTGGCGGTCGGCGGAAGGGAAGTCAGGGTGTACCCAGATCGTGACCGATGTCAGCGGTGCCGTCACCAGCAAGCCCCTTCCGGCGGCATCAAGCGCGAATCTCTACATGGTGATCGATGCGCGCTGAGGACCGCACGGTCAGAGTCCGCTTAGCGACAGGACTTGTCGGACCGGTGGTGGGGGCGGCCACTTCCGGTGAGATGCCCGGCGGTCGTGACACTGGCCGCCGGGCACCCCCGGATGGCGGGACGGTGACTGCGCCCGCACAGTGCTGTGCGGACGCGCGTCACCCCTACCCGGTCAGGCGCAGGGAGCGCCGTTGAGGGTGAACGCCGTCGGTGCGGGGTTCGCGCCCGAGTGGCTGCCGAGGAAACCGAAGCTCACCGTGCCACCTGGCGCGATGGCGGCGTTCCAGGGGACGTTGCGGGCGGTCACCGCCGTGCCCTGCTGGCTGAACTCCGCGTTCCAGCCGCTGCCGACGCGCTGGTTGCCGGCGTACGTCCAGCCGACCGTCCAGCCGCTGACCGGGGTCGGTCCGGTGCTGGTCAGCGTGACGGTGGCGGTGAAGCCGGTGCCCCACTGGCTGTCCACCCGGTAGCTGACCGTGCAGGTCGCCGGTGGCGCGGTGGTCCCGAACGACACCCGGTGCAACTGGCCGGGCAGGTCGTTGACCAGGTAGATCTCGCCGTCGGCGGTCAGCCCCAGGCTGGTCGGCTGGATGGTCAGCTCACCGAGCTTGCGGCTTTCGTAACCGCCGTCGGCGGTGGGGCGGATCACGAACGCGGTGCCCGAGCAGTAGTCGGTCGCCAGGTAGGTGCCGGCGGCGATGTCGGCGTACCGGGTGCCCCGGTAGACGTGGCCGCCGATGACGGCGCAGCCGTCGACCGAGGTCGGGTAGTGGTACACCGGGTCGACGTACTGTGCCCCGGCCACGCAGCGCTCGGGGTCGAACACCTGCGGCCCCTCCCGGCAGGACCAGCCCAGGTTCGCCCCCTTCTGGTCCGACGCCAGGTGGTTGATCTCCTCGTACGTGCCCTGTCCCACGTCGGCGATCCACAGTGAGCCGTCGGCCCGGTCGAACGAGAAGCGCCAGGGGTTGCGCAGGCCGTATGCCCAGATCTCCGGCCGCGCGCCGGCCGTGCCCACGAACGGGTTGTCCGCCGGGACGCAGTACGGTCGGCCGTCGCAGCCCCGGGAGACGTCCAGCCGCAGGATCTTGCCGAGCAGGGTGCCCAGGTCCTGTCCGGTGTCGAGCGGGTCGTCGGCGCCGCCGCCGTCACCGATGCTCCAGTAGAGGTACCCGTCCGACCCGAAGGCGATCTGGCCGCCGTTGTGGTTGGTGAACTCGGCGTGCGGCTGGCTGAGCAGGATCTCCTCGCGGGCCGCCGGCACCGGGTGCTGCCCGGCGCTGTCGAGCACGAACCGGGAGAGGGTCAGCGCGCCGTCGGGCAGCGCCGTGTAGGCGACGTAGAGGCTCCGGCTGGTGGGAAACGACGGCGCGGTGAGGATGCCGAGCAGCCCGCGCTCGTTGCCGCTGGTGGAGACCCGGCCGCTGAGGTCCAGCAGCGGGTCGGCCGCGAGCCCGGTGTCCTCGTGGTAGACCCGGATGGTGCCGGTCTTCTCGGCGATGAACAGTCTTCCACTGCCGTCGTCCGGCGCGTGGATGGCGGTGGGACGGCGCAGGCCGGAGGCGACCTGGGTGGTGCTGACGGTCAGCCGGTCCAGCGGCACGGCGGCCGGGGTGACGGCGGCCGGGCCGCCCACAGCGGTGCTCTCCGGCGCGGACCGCGCCGGAGACGAGGGCGTCAGGAGCACCCCGGCTGCCACCACGAGCCCGGCGGCGGCTGCCAGTGCGCCCTTACTGCCTACAGGCATGTCGACTCCAATCATTGCTCGGAGTCAATGTCCGTTATTGGCGCATGTCCCTACATCGCTGTCTCGGCAAGCGGGAGTCTGAGCGGTGTCCGTCTCTCGGATCATGGGACGGTGGGCGTCCGGTCTGCCTGATCCGCGGGTGCGGCGGGGGTGGGGCGCCGGCCCACGCCTGGCGGGACGGCGTGTCGCTTTCCGGCGGCGCTATGCCGTTGGCGCGATATACCTGTCAGGCATAAATATACCCGGATGGTATACGGCTCAAATCGATATGGTGCCCGGGGTGCGCCACGTCGGCGTGCGCCGCGAATGCCCCGCTGCGCAGCAACCCCACGCTGGAGCGCTCGCGGCAGGCGGGGAGGCGACAGGGCTCCCGGCGTCGTGCCGGGAGCCCTGTCGCGCTGGTGGTTCAGGCTGCGGGGCCGATCCGCTTCGCCAGGCCCACGAAGCCCCGCCAGGCGGTCGGGTCGAAGGCGAGGGTGCCGCCGTCGCGGTCCTTGGTGTCGCGCACGAGCACGACACCGGCCAGGTTGTCCGCCACCTCCACGCACGATCCGCCGTTGCTGCCCGAGTAGGTCGACTTGCGCCACTTGGCCTTGGTCACGTCCATGTCTGCGCCGCTTCCTTGATCAGATCGAGGGACTGCCTACGAGAGAGGGCTTCACCCCGTACGGCCTCCCATGTGCGCTGGAGGGTAGCAAGGTCGTCGGCCTGATTGACGATCTGCGCTCTCACCTGGTGGTCCAGGTGAGCGACCACCGAGCCGTCACGCAGAGTGGCCGTGATGAAGCCTCCCTGTAGTCCAGGGTAGATTCCGGCCTCCTCGGTCACCACGAGAACCTGTACCTGTGGCAGTTCGGCCATCTTCGCCAGGTGCGACAGTTGCTCCGACATGACTCCGGGCTGCCCGCTCACGGGTCGGCGCAGCACCATCACGTCGATGGCCGCGACCAGTTGCACGGGATGACCGCCGCTGGCCAGGATCGCCTGCCGCCCGAGCCGAGAGGCGACGCGCTGCTCGACCTCGGCCTCAGGCAGGAGGTTGTAGGCCAGCGTCGCCCGTGCGTACGCCTCCGTCTGGAGCAGTCCAGGCACCCAGGCGGGCTCGTACCAGCGGAGCTGTTGCGCCTCGGCCTCGAACTCGATCCACTCCCGCAGCCAGGCGGGAGTCGAGGCGAGGCTGCCCAGGTCGCGCAGCATCCGGGTGAAGCGATCGTCCAACTCGAACTGCGTGTCCACCGCCCTCATGTAGATGTCCGTAGGTGGTCGACCGCCGGTCTCCACCGAGCTGATGTGCGAGGCGGAGTAGCCGATCCGGCGGCCGAACTCCTCCTGGCTGAGCCCGAGCGATGAGCGAAACAGTCTCAGCTCGTTGACCATGTAGCTCGCAGCGCTGCTCATCGATCCCCCACTTTCCGCTCTCTTCTGACGGCGTGTCTGTCGGCCCGCTCGTCACGCTCCGATACGCACCCAGGGTCAGCGAGCGCGTATCGACCGTAGTCCCCGCAGGCCAAGCTGTCACTCACGCGGACCTGGCTCGTGCCGGAGAGTGACCGAGGTGGGTTCTGCGCCGGCGAGAGGGTCGCCTCGGTCCTTCCGGAGCAGGTGACCCTCTCGCCCCTGTCGAGGAGGTGACGTGAATCCAGTCGTGGCAGAGGGTGACGTGCTCACTCTTCACCCTGAGGACTACTGCGTGGGCAGGGACGTGCTCCGCATCCGGGTCACGCACGTGCCCCGGTACGCCAACTGCCTCGCCTCCACCTGGGTCCGCCTCTACGGCGTGGAACTGCGCCCGGACGGCCTCCCGCTACGGGAACGCATCATCCTCGCCCGGGTGCGGGCGCTCGTGGAGCAGCGGGCGCGGGCGGAGGGGCGGCGACCGTGCTGACGGACCATCCGCCGATCCACCCCGGCGGTGCCTGCGCCACCTGTGGGCAGCCCTGGCCCTGCTTCGAGCGGCAGGTCGACTCCATCGTGGATTTCGCCGGCCACCGCCAGGCGCTCGCCGAGCTGATGGCCGACTACCTCCGCATGGGGGTGGCCGAGAGGCGGAGCCGGGGGCTGCCGGACGACCCCGAGATGCCGGCGCGGCACCTCGGTTGGATTGACTGCGTGGTGCACCGGTGAGCCCGGTGCCCCTGAGCTGCGGTGACCTCCTGCACCTCACCCGGGCCGCCAGCGTCCAGTTCGCCGGGCGGCCGATCGTCCTGCGGCTGATCCGGGTGCGCGAGGACTGGGTCACCTACGACGGCTGGGTGTGGCTCGACGGCTACCAGGTGAACGAGCGGGGGGACGCCGTCGAGCGGCGGACCCTCTTCGTGCTGAGGGCGGGGGTGCGGGTGCTGCGTCCGCCGCCCGCCGCGCGGGTCACCGGGCGGCCGGTGGCCCCGCCCGGGGCCGGTCGGGTGGGCGGTACGCGGGCGTCACCACCAGCGCTTGCGCGGGGGCCGGACGGTCACGTCGCCGAAGATCGCGCGGCAGCGCACCTCGATCACCGGGGCGCCCGGGGTGACCGGCCCGTGTAGCTTCGACTTCTTGCTGCCGAAGATCGCGTTGCCGGTGAGCCGGACGTCCGTCCCCTCCGGCACGACGATGGTGACGTTGCCGAAGATCGCCTCGGCGTCGATCCGGGTCACCTGCCGGCGCAGCTCGGTCTGGTGCAGCTCGATCCGGCAGTCACCGAACACGGCGCGGGCCTCGATGTGCTCCGGCACCGGCCAGGCGCCCGTGCGGACCTCGTTGCCGAAGATCGCCACCAGCCGCTCCTGGGCCGGGACGACCGTGCCGGCGACCGGTCGGCCCGGTGCCTCCGGCAGGTCCCGGGTCACCAGCGCCAGCTCGTTGCGGGTCACCGAGGCGTGGGCGCTGCCGACCCGTTCGGTGTACTCGTCGAGGGTGAGCCGGCCCTCGGTCACCGCCCGGCCGAGCAGCTCCACGACCTCTTCGCGCTCCCGGTCCGAGACCCGCAGCCGGCCAGCGTCGTCGTGCCGTTCCCCGTCCATGCCCCCGAGCCTATCGGCGGCCCGCTCGCGCCGGGGACCGCGCTCACCCGCCGAGCCCCAGATCACGCCCGCCGGCCCCTTGATCGCCTACAAAACCTATGGTCATACTAGGTTTATCCGGCCGCGCTGTCGCGCCGGCTCCACCCTCCCCGGCACCCCGCGCCCGGCCTCCGCCGTGCCCCGGCACCCGCACGCCCCGAACGACGGGAGAACGTCGCACCATGAGCACCGACGAGCAGCGCCCCCACGACCCGACGGCGCCCTACTGGGTCGACACCGGCGGCGGCGCGGGCCCGCTGTGGTCGTTCCAGGTGGGGGAGGTCGAGGTCTTCCCGATCCGGGAGGTCGACTACTTTCCGCTGCCGGCGGACTTCTTCCCCCAACTGGAGACCGGGACCTGGACCGAGGGGGCGTTCTACACCCGGGAGCCGTTCACCCACGACGGCCGGATCCGACTCAACCAGGAGGCCCACCTGCTCAGGACGGAGGACCGGCTGATCCTCGTCGACGCCGGGGGCGGCAACGGCAAGCCCCGCAACGGTGGGGTGTTCGACCGGGCCGACCGGCCCTTCCTGGAGCAGTTCGCCCGCGCCGGGGTCTCGCTCGACGACGTCGACACGGTGGTCTTCACCCACCTGCACGTCGACCACGTCGGCTTCGCCACCAGCGCGGACGGCGCCGGGGGCTGGGTGCCGACCTTCCCGAACGCCCGCTACCTGGTGGTGCGCGAGGAGTTCGAGTGGTGGAGCGGCCCCGAGGGCGCGGCGGCGATGCGCCGCACCGGGGACTACCTCGCCGACAGCATCCTGCCGCTGCGCGACGCCGGGGTGCTCGACCTGGTCGAGGCCGACCACGTGCTCGCCCCCGGGATCCACCTCGTGCCGGCCTTCGGCCACACGCCCGGCAACGTGTACCTGGTGGTCGAGTCCGCCGGCCGGCGCGCCCTGTTCGCCGGGGACATGCTGCACCACGGCGTGCAACTGGAACGCCCCGAATGGAGCATCCGGTACTGCGTGGTGCCCGGCGACTCGGCCGACCAGCGCCGCCGGCTGCTCGAACGGGCGGCCGACTCCGGTGACCTGCTGGTGCCGGCCCACTTCCCGTTTCCCGCCGCCGGGTACGTGCACCGGGCCGGGCGGGGCTTCACCTACACCTTCATCGACGTCTGACCGTACGCAAGGATCGGCCCCAGCCCCGGCGCTGACCGGGGCCGTCCGCCGGTCGGTAGCATCCGGCGCATGACCTTCTGGGTGCACTACGTGGTCCCGCCCGGTGCGGCCGGGGACCGGATGCCGGTGCCCCGGGGGGACGAGATCCTTACTTTCGGGCAGACGCTCGACGTCGACGCGGGGGAGCGGACCGTCGAGTTCACCGTCCTCGCGGTCGGGGCCGGGTACCAGATCGGCACGGACCTCGACGGCACCGGCCTGCTGCGCGGCCAGGCCGGGGAGGTCGCCGCCGCGCGGGCGGTGGACGACTGGGTGCTCGGGTGCGCGTCCCGCGCGGTGCGGCTCCACGAACTGCTGCTGCTCCGCTGGTACGAGGTCTGCTCGCCGTCGCACCGGTCGGCGGCCGAGGCGCTGGAGCGGTGGTTGCGGGCGCAGGACCCGGCGGGCGACTACTGGGCCGCGCTCGGCGCCGCGACCGGTCCCCGATCCCGGCGCTGAGCAGGGCGGCCGGTCCGCCGGGTGGGACCGGCAGCGCGGCGTCCGCCACGCTGCCGGCCCGTGCCGTCGGTCACCAGCGCCCGTCGTGCAGCACGCTGGCCAGTGGCGGGCGGGCCGCCGGGCGGAAGCCCTCACCCCGGTACCAGGCCGTCGGGACCAGGGCCGCCTGGTGCACCCCGGCCGGGATGCCGAGCAGCCGGGCCACCTCCGCCTCGCGGCGCAGGTGCGCGGTGGTCCAGACGGTGCCCAGACCCCGGGCC
>NZ_LRQV01000138.1 GCF_001567585.1 Micromonospora rosaria | reverse complement strand
CCGGCTCCGGCCGCCGCCGCCTGAACCCGTCGCTCATCACCCCTGGAGGGATCGCAACACGTCCGCGCGGGTGAGCCCGAGGCCGGTCTTCGACCAGGTCGCTCATGACCCCTGAAGGGATCGCAACCACGTCTCGGCGTTGCACCACATCGCCAGGGCCCGGTCGCTCATCACCCCTGGAGGGATCGCAACGCAGACCGGCGGAGCACGGCCAGCTCGGCGCGGAGGTCGTCATCACCCCTGGAGGGATCGCAACCCACGCTGTCGACGCCGCCCATGCCGGTGGACAAGCTGCGTCGCTCATCACCCCTGGAGGGATCGCAACGAGTCGCCGTCACGTATGCGGCCCACGTGCCGCGCTCGGGTCGCTCACAATCCCTGGGATCGAAACTCGTACGACACTGGGCTGCCCACCCTCGCCGACCAGTCACTCATCGCCCCGGGGACAAGCTGGCCAACAAGCACCGGGGGTGGCGGGGCTGGGGGCCGACGCGCACGAGTCGGTCGTTGTCTCGTGGCAGTGGCTTCGCCGACCGAAGTCAAAACGCCCTGGTAGGTGGGCTTAAACGAATGACAGCGTCGACGAAGCGAACTCAGTCGATTGCTCGGGTCTCGACGGCAACGGTTGAGCCGGTGGCTGTCTTGCGAACGTGGAGGCGCGAGGGAATTCGCCTGCGTAGTTCCGCGACGTGGCTGACCAGTCCGACGGTACGGCCACCGGAGCGCAGGCCGTCGAGGGCGTCGAGGACCTGGTCGAGTGCCTCCTGATCGAGAGTCCCAAATCCTTCGTCGACGAAGAGGCTGCCGAGTTGGGTGCCGCCGGCCTCGGCCAGCACGACATCGCTGAGGCCGAGAGCCAGGCACAGAGAGACGAGGAAGGTTTCTCCGCCGGAGAGGGTGGCGGGGCGGCGTTCCTGCCCGGTCCAGGCGTCGATGACGGACAGGCCGAGTCCGTTACGGCCGGCGCGGCGGCCGGTGTCCGACTCGGTGACGTGGCGCAGCAGGTAGCGGTTGTGGGTGACCTGCCCGAGTCGGGTGTTGGCGGCCGTCACGACGTGTCGGAACCGGTGGGTCAGCACATAGGTGGACAGGGTCATCCGGGTACCGCTGTCGCTGCTCCTGCCCTCGACGAGTTGGGCGAGGCGGTGGGCGATCTCGTACTCCGCGCGGACGGGTTTCCACCGGGCGAGAGCGTCGGTCAGATCCGGGCCCAGTTGCTTCAGCCGGTCGTGTTGCTCGACGGCGAGGCCGTGCTGGGCGTGCAGCTCGGTGGCCCGCAGTCGGGCGGTCTGGTAGGCCTGTTCGCTGCCGTCGACGTCCGGTGGTGGCTGGTGGGCGGCGGCGAGCAGGGTGGGGTCCTGTGCTCGTCCTGCGGCCTGGTGGTATTCGCCGTCGAAGGCGTCGATGCGTTCCTGCAGGTCGACGATCTCGGGGTTGGTCAGGGCTGCGCTCCGCGCCGCCACGGTGTCGGTGAACTCCGACAGGTGCAGGTGGTGCTGCGCCTCCCGGTGGGCGGCGGTGAGTTCCCGTGCCGCCTGTCGCCACTCCCCCAGGTTGGTCGCGGCGATCTTGATGTCGGCGATCTCCCCGGCCAGGCGGGTCACCCGTACCTGCAGGGTCTTGTCCTCGCCGCGGATGGCGTCGATGGTCTCGTCGAGTTCGGTGATCTGCGCGGTCAGGGCGGCCTGCTGGGCGGTCGCCGTCGCCTCTTCGCGGCCGATGTCGGCGGCCTCGCGGTGCTGATCGGTCAGCAACACGTCGAGGGTCTCCAGGTGGGCGCCGAGTTCGTCGGCCAGTTTCGTCGCCTCGGTCGCGGCCCGGACCGCCGTGCGTGCCTCGGTGACCGTCGACGTCGCCTGGGCTGCGGTCAGGTCGCCGACCGTCTCGGTGACCTCCTTGAGCTGGGCGTTGATGCTCTCGACAGTGATCTCGGCGCTGCGGCGTTTGTCGAGCCGTTCGCCCGCCTCAGTCTTGGCGTGGTCCTCGTCGTCGGCGGAAACGGCGTCGGCGGCTGCCTGCGCGGGTTCGGGGTGTTCCGGGGAGCCACAGACCCCGCAGGGCCGACCGGGCCGCAGTTCACCGGCGAGCTCCGCGGCCATGCCGGCCAACCGACGCTGCCGCACGTCGAGGTGGCGGGCCTCGGCGGCCTGGTGGCGGTCGACGGCGGTACGCCGCTCCTCCTCGGCGGTCGCGAGCTGTGCGGTGAGGTCGTCGCGGCGCTTACACGCCTTGGCCTGCTTCTGCGCCTCGGCCAGCCGGAGCTCGGCGGCCTCCCGGTCGGCGGCCACCGCCAGGGCCTGCTCGTGCCGGGCGGTGACCTCGGCCCGTTCGACCGGCAGCTCGGCCAGGCGGGCGGTGACCTTCTCGCTCCGACTGGCCAGATCTTCAAGCGTCTTGCCGACCGCCGTCCGCTGACGCAGCAGCGTGGTCCGCCGCGCCTCGCTGTCGATCGCGGCCTCGGCGGCGTGCAGGTGGGCAGTGCGGGTCTGCTCCGCCCGGGTCAGCGCGTCAAGGTCGAGGTCAGCCACGTCGACGGCTTCCGCGCCGTCCGGGGCAGCCGGCGCGATGCGGTCCGGCAGCACCGCCACGTCAGCGGGCAGCGAGGCGAGGTGTTCGATCGTCGTGCGGCGCCACAGGTCGAGGTCGGCCTGTCGGCGGTCGACCTGGTCGAGGTACGGCTTCAGGGCTGCCGCCGCGCGGGCGGCGTCAAGCTGGCGCTTCCACTGGTCACGCTCTGGCTTGCGGGTGGCAAGCTCGTCGCGCCGCTGCACCGCCGCCCGGTACTCCCGTTGCTGCCCGGCGAGGGTCGCGGCGGCCTGCCGGACCTGGTCGAGGCGCTGCTCCTCCGTCGTGCCCGCGGCGGCGCTGCGGGCCAGGGTTTCCATCAGGTCAGCGGCCCGGTCCCGGTGCGCGGCGGCCCAGGCGTCCAGCTCACCCACGGTGTCGGGATTGTCGAGATCGGCGGGCACCTCGACCTTGACCACCTCCGCGAAACGCTGCGTCAGGTCGCGGATCACGCCGAGGGCCGCGCGTTCCTGCTGGCCGAGTTGTGTCCGGTGCTCCGCCAGGCACCCCTCGGCGCGAGTGAAGATCTCGATGTCGAAGAGGCGCCGCAGAAGCCCCTGCCGGTCATCGGCAGACGCCTGCAGAAACCTGGCGAACCCGCCCTGGGGCAGCAGAATCACCTGGCAGAACTGCTGCAGGTCAAGGCCGGTCTCCGCCCTGATCAGGTCGGCGGCTTCCCGATGGTCCTTGGTGACGAACTCGGTCCGCCCAGGGAACTGCTCGACGATCTCGACAAGGGCCGTCTGCCGAGTGGTCCCACTGCCGCGTCTACGGGGACGCACCCACTCCGGGCTGCGGGTGATCAACAGCCGCCGGTTGGTCAGGGTGACGTCCAGTTCGACCCGGGGGCCGACACCAGCGGCGGCATGCTGCGAGCGCAGCGACTTGGCATCGTCCCGCGAACCGGGTACGGACCCGTACAGGGCGAAACAAACCCCGTCCAGGATCGTGGTCTTTCCCGCCCCCGTGTCCCCATGGATCAGGAACAGGCCGTCGGCCGTGAGCGCCTCGAAATCGACGCTCACCGTGTGAGGGAACGGCCCGAACGCGGTCATGGTCAGCCGGTGCAGTCGCATCAGCCGGTCACCTCCACCCGGCGCAGCTCGTCGAAGGTCCGCTGCAGCAGCGCGACCTCGTCGCCGTCCGCCGGCCGACCACGCACCTCGGTCACAAAGTCCAGCGCCACCTCCACCGGTGACAGCCGATCCAGGTCGGCGAGATCCCGGCCGCCCACATCGACGGCCAGGCTCGGCACCACGAGCTTCAGCAAATGCGGGAACCGCTGCTTCAGCCGCTCATGCGGCGACAACGGACGCACCGCATCGGTCAGCGTCGCCTCGACCCAACACTGCTCGTACGCGCTGTAGGCGGGGCTGCTCAACAACTCCTCGACGGTGCCGATGAGCCGGGCCATCCGCCTCGGCACCGGAGCAGGAATCTCCTCCACACCGCGCAGCCCGTCGACACCGAGATCCACCAGATAGGACGACTTGACGTGCGCGGCCTCGGAGAAGCTGAACGCCAGCGGCGATCCGCTGTACCGCAACCCGTCAGCAAGACGCTGCCGCCCATGCAGGTGACCGAGCGCCACATAGTCGACGCCCTCGAACACCGCACCGGGCACATGCTGCACCCCACCCACGCTGATGTCCCGCTCGGTGTCACAACCCTGCCCACCGGAGACGAAGGCGTGCGCCATGACGACCGACCGGTACCCGGGACGAACCGCCAGATCCGACCGCACCCGACCCATCGCGGCCCGCAGCGCCGCCGCGTGACTCCGATCCTCGACCCCCCAGTCGGCCACCGCCGACGCCGGTTCCAGGAACGGCACCGGGTAGCAGGCGACCCTCACGTCCTCGTCCTCCAGCAGCACCGGCGTACCCACCGCACCGGTCCCCACCCGCACGTGGACACCGGCCCGTTCCAACAACCGCGAGCTGACACCCAGCCGCGCCGGCGAATCGTGGTTCCCGGCGATGACGACCACCTGGGTCCCCGCCTCCAGCACGAGCCGGGTCTGCGCCTGGTCCCACAGACTGACCGCGTCCGGCGGCGGCACCGCCCGGTCGTAGAGGTCACCCGCGATGAGCACCGCATCGACCCGCTCACCGCGAGCAACCTCGACGAGGTGGTCGATGAACGCCTGATGCGCATCGTGCAGGCTGAGACCGTGCAGATGGCGACCCAGATGCCAGTCCGAGGTGTGAAGGAAACGCACGAGCCGAGACGCTAAGACACCCATCGACCGCAGCACATCAGCCCCGTCGACCACACTCCCGGGCCGAAAATCGGGTGTGTCCCAGCGGCCCGCACGCAGAGGTTCTGGTAGGGCCGATGGGCGGCGCTTACGAAAGCCTCGCCCTGTCCGGGTATTTGCATGCCGGCAGAACGTTCTGGGCGCGAAGCTGCTGCATGGAATGGTTGTTCCACTGTGTCGACATGCCGACATTTCCAAGGAAGCCGCAGGTCAGGGCACTGTCGGGCAAGGAACCGATTTCCTATCGCCACCGGATGACGGTAAGGATGGTGCCCGTGACCGTGGCGACGGATCTTCGCCGGGACCTGGTGGTGGCCACGATTCCCGGAGTGCAGCAGTTCATCGGCGAGTCCCGGTCGACGGGGGACGTCGCGGCGTCGAGCCGGCTGGTGTCGGAGTTGACGGCCGCGATGCGAACGGCCGTTGACGGCACGGCGGAGGTGGTGCTGCCGGCAGACGGGGAGACCGGGCTACCGAACCGGGTGGTGGTGCTCACCGAACCGCATGCCGGGGTGGACCTGGCGCAGCTGATGGTCGAACGGGTCCACGGCGCGTGGAAAGACCGGATCACAGCGCTGTGGCCAGCAGGTCCGCCGGTGCCGCTGCCGGCCGTCCCGGGGTTCCCGCAGGTGCAGTGGGTGGTGGTGCCACCTCTGCCGGGTGGGTATCCGGCGCAGTGGGCGCGGGCCCAGGAGGCGCTGGCGGCGCGCAAGCGCACCCGCACCTTTCCGGGCTACGACGATCGGATGCTGCAGCGGGTGTGCGGGGTGAGCGCCCGATGGGCGGCGGTGGGGCACCTGCCAGGAATGCGGCGAGTGCGGCGCCGCCGAGGGGAGTGGTTGTCGCTGCCGGCATTAATCAAGCGTGCCGACCCGGCGGAGGGGTTCCCGTCGACGTGGTCGGTGGCGACCGGCCCGTTCCGTCGGGAGCTGGCAGCCCGTGCGGCGGCGGACACCACGGTCCGGACGGCAGCTTGGGAACTGCAGAACGCGGTGCGCGGGCTGCGCCGGTTCGGGGTGCGGTTCGGGGCGGGTGCCCTGCCGGGGTGGCAGCCGGGCCCCGACGCCTCCGAGGAGCAGCGGTGGCTGGCCCAGGTGGAGGGGGCGTGTCTGCTGCCGCAGACATGGTCGGTGGCAGGCCTGATCGTGGAGCATGCGCTGGCCCGCAGTGACCAGGCGAGGTTCGCCAAGGCCGTGGAGACGGCGGCAGAGAAGTTGCGGCGGCTGCTGGAGGTGGCCGCTCTGCCACCGCCGCCGTCGTATCTGGCGGTGCTGGCGCAGGACGCCGATCGGATGGGCGAACGGTTGGGGGCCCCACCCCGCACCGGGGAGGGCATGCGGGCCTGGCACGGCGCGGTGTCCGGCGCGCTGGTGGACGCAGCCGGGCGGCAGCGCGCGGTGCTGGAGACGGACGACGACGGGGCGACGCTGGGTCGGCTGGTGTACGCAGGGGGCGACGACGCGCTGGGCTTCGCGCCAGTGGAGTCGGCGGTGTCGGTCGCGGCGGCGTGGAACGAGGCGTTCCGCGCAGCGGTAGCGGGCGGGCCAGACCGGCCGGGCCTGGTTCCCCGGGCGACCGCGAGCACGGCGGTGGTGTTTTTCCACAGCTCCAGCCCCCTACAGTCGGCAATCAGCGAGGTGCAGGAGCTGCTGCGCGAGGCAAAGGAGGCCGGCCGCCCGGGTTTCGGGGTGGCGGTACTACGGCGGGGCGGGGAACGGGTACGGGCGGTACGCCGGTGGTCGCTGGGCGCCGACGTGCCGGCGGGCACGGGCGCCCCCGCCGTGTTGAACGAGCTGGTCGCGGCGATGCGTGGCGGCCTGTCCGGACGACTGGCGCAGAGCCTGGAGCGTGACGCAGGGGCGTTCACCTCGCTGAGCGCGCCGGGACGGCGCGGTGAGATCCGCCGGCTGGCGCTGCGGCACGGGGCCACCGAGGCGGAAGCGTCCACGGCGGCGGATGCGCTGCTGGCGCTGAGCGACGGTGATCCGGGCAACGGGGCGGCCGCGGCATACCGGTGGGCTGTGGTGGCGCGGTTCGTGGCGGCGGAGGGCCGGTGAGCGGGCGGCGGTGGCTGGTGCTGGAGCCGCACGACACGGTGTCGGTGCGCGACGGCCGGGCGTTCGACGCGGGTGTGCAGACGGTGGGCCGGGCGGTGCCGCCGCATCCGGCGACGGTCGCCGGGGCGGTCGGCGCGGCGTTCGGCGCCCCGCCGGGCGCGGGGGTGGACCCGGCGCAGCGCGGTGTGCTGGTACCGGCGGAGTTGCACGGGCCGGTGGTGCTACGCAGAAGGACGTCGGGCCGGTGGCGGGCGTGGTTTCCGATGCCCCGGGTGGTGGTGCGCGTCGACGCGGACTGGCGCCGGCTGACACCCGGAAACACCAGGCTGGACGGAGTACGGCACGACCTGTCCGACGAGGTCGACCTGCTGGGTGGGCCGCAGGGCGAGCCTGGTGGCTGGCTGGACGGGTCGGCGCTGGGCCGGTTCCTGGCCGATCCGCTGGTGGTGCCGCGCGACGCGGGGCCGCCGTGGGTGTGGGAGCGGCGGGTCGGTCTGGCTCGGGACGACGCGCGCACGGCGCGGGACGGAATGCTGTACTCCGTCGAGCACCTGCGGCCGGCGGTGGATGCCTCCTTCGACGGGTTCGGGTTCGCGGTGGGGTGCGTCTCGGCGCCGCCGCACCAGCTGCGGGAGACGGTGCCGCTGGGCGGGGAGGGACGGCGGGCCACGGTGCACGACTGGACCGACGCCGGTGACCTGGGGCCGCTGCCGGCCGCGCCGGCGGACGTCCACACCCGGGTGCTGTTGTATCTGGCCACACCGGCGGTGTTCGGCGACGGATGGCGGCCTGCAGCCGATGACCTGCGGGGTGCCCGGTTGGTCGCGGCGGCCGTCGGCGGGCCACAGCCCGTGGCGATGGGCCGCCCGGATCCGCGCACCGGGGAGTTGCACGCCCGCCGATTGGTGTGGGCCGCCCCGGCGGGCAGCGTGTACTTCCTCGACTTCGACGGCGACGCGGCAGCGGCCCGCGAGGCGGTGGAGCGCTGGCACGGCCACGCGTTCGCCCAATCCGACGAGACGCTGCGTACCGCAGGTTTCGGCTTGACGCTCACCGGGAGGTGGTAATGGTCCACGCGCTGTTGTTCCTGTACGCGGAGTCGCCCGTACACGCCGGGGCCGACGGTGCCCTGGGGGATCTGGATCTGCCGATCCAGCGGGAGGCCGGCACCGGGCTGCCGGTGGTCTGGGGGCAGAGCCTCAAGGGAGCCCTGCGCAGCCACGCACGGACCCGGTGGGGGCGGTCCGACCCACGCATCACCGTGCTGTTCGGTGACCCGCCGCCCGGCGTCACAGCAGACGGCGACAGCGCGGCGGGCAGCGACAGCACCGTGGGCCGTGGCGGTGCGCCGCAGACCCGCTCTCCCCGGCCCGGCAGCCTGTCGGTGGGCGACGCGCACCTGGTGGCGTTCCCCGCTGCGACGGTGCGGGACACCTTCGCCTGGGTGACCAGCCCCTTGGCGCTGGGGCGGTTGCACCGGCGGCTGAGGCTGCTCGACCGGCAGGGGCCGCGAGCGGACGTGCCGAGGCCGACCGGAGAGAGCATGCTGGCCGCTTCCGACGACTGGACGCATCCCCGGGCGGTCGTCGGCCCGTACGTCACCGACTGCCAGTCCGACGACGCCACCCGGCAGTGGGCCGGCTGGCTGGCCGACACGGGCCTGCCCGACGCCGACGAGTTCGGCTACTTCCAGGCGAAGCTACGCCGTGACCTGCTGGTGGTCACCGACGGGCTGCTGGCACCACTGACCCGCGACTGCGCCGAGGTGACCCCACGGGTGCAGCTGGAAGAAAATCGCAAGATCGTCCGGCACGGGCCGTTCCACACCGAGTACCTGCCCGCCGAGACGCTATTGGTGTCCCTGCTGGAGGCCCCCGACGCGGCCACCCTGGAGACCGTCGACGGGCTCGTCACCGGGCAGATACTGCACCTCGGTGGGAACGAGACGATCGGCAAGGGCCTGGTCTGGGGCCGGCTCACCAGCGGAGGTGCCGATGCCGGCGCGTAGGGTCGACCTTGACACGGCCCGGGAGGCCGAGCAGGCGATGGCGAGCATCGCGCCCGCCGGGGCGATGCCGGCGGAGGTCCTCACCCGCCTCAAGGGCCTACCCGCGCTCCTGCGCACCAGCGGACTTCCCGCCACCCTGGCGCTGTTCGCCGCGAAATCCGGCACCGACCCGCTGGGCCGCGCCTACCGCAGCGTCCGGACGGCGTTGGTCACTCAACTCGCCGCCGAGGTCGGCTGGGACAGCACCCCCCAGGACCTGTACGGCGCGCTCGCCGCGCTACCCGCCACCGACCTGGGGCGGGCCCAACTTCGGCTGGTCGCCTTCGCCGGCTGGCTGCGACGGCTGGCCGAGGCCGAGGAGCACACGCAACGCGCCCGACGCGCCACCGAACACCCGCCAGCCCAAACCACGGCCGCAGACGCCGCGACGGCGACCGGGGGCGACGGTGGCTGAGATCGCCGGACCACTCGGCCGCGTCCTGTCGACGGTCGACCTCGCCGCCGGCCGGCACCCCCGGGCCAACGCGCTCACCGTCCTGCGCCGCTGCGCCGTGCTCGGCCCCGGCGGCAACCTCGACGAGTCGTCGCTCCTGGCGTGGGCGGTCCGCACGAACCTGGGCCACGACGACCAGTTGGCGGCCGCCGTCCACCGCCGCCGAAGCGCCGCCCTCGCCGCCCTGAGCCGCCACGACGCCCCCGGCGACGGCGAACCGGTGGTCAGCCGGGTGGTGTCACTGGAGCCGGAGTCGGCCCTGCTGGCGGGCACCGGTGAGTCCGGGCCTCGCAACGTCGGGCTCGCGCTGCACGGCACCTACGGCTGGCCCGTACTGCGCGGCAGCACCCTCAAGGGTGTCGCGCTCGCCTACGCGACCGCCGTCGAAGACCCGGACCGGCACGCCATCTTCGGCAGCGCACCACAGGACGACGAACCCGCCCCCGGCGAGGTGGCGTTCCTCGACGCGATCTGGTCCGGGCCGGTACGCGCCGCCCCGCATGTGCTGACCCCACACGCCGGCGACTACTACCGCGACGCCACCCGCCGCACACCCCCGGCCGAGTGGGCCAACCCGGTGCCGGTGGCCTTCCTCGCGGTCGAAGGCGGCGTCTTCCGTGCCGCAGTCCTCGGCCCCCGGCCCCTCGCCGACCGGGCCGCCGCGCTGCTGCGCGCCGCAGCCGACGACCTCGGCGTCGGCGCGAAGACCGCCGCCGGCTACGGCTACCTGCGCGCCACCGACCCCGAGCCGGAAGGACAGCCCGAGTGACCGTGTACGTGGTGCCCTGCGGGGTGTCCATCATCGACGGCCTGACCCGTGGACGGCACGGGCACGCCGACCCGCAGGACCTCCTCGCCCAGGCGACGGAGTTCGGGCGGCGACTGCACGCGGATCGCATTCCCACCCCCACCGTCGTCCACGAGTGGTGGCAGACGATCGCCGAGGCCGCCGACGACACCGACGTGTCGACCTGGTCGCCGGTGGTCGCCGCCGAGACCGCCACCCTCGCCGGCCGCGACAAGGCCGACATCGACCGGCTACTCGCCACCACACCGCAGGCGCACCGGGTGGTGCTGCTCGCCTCGGACACCCCCCAGGGCCTGACCGCCGCACTGCTCGTGGCGACCCGCCTCGCCCGACCGACCAACGACGGCGAGCTGCACCGGATCCACTACGCCGAAACCCACCGGTCGACCCTGACCGGCGGCCTGCCCGCCGGCACCGTGACCGTGGTCCGGGTCCGTGGCCTGGCCGCCGACGCCCCCGACGGGCTCCGCACCGGCTCCGCCGGCCTCGGTGGCACCCTGCGCGCCGCCCTCGACACCAGCAACGGTGAACCTGTGGAGGTCCACCTCACCGGCGGATTCAAAGCCACCCTGCTGCACCTGCTGTCCCTGGCCGAACTGGCCCACTCGATCAACGGGAAGCTGACCGCCTGGTATCTACCCGACGACCTCCCGGGACGACCCCGGAGCGTCCCGATCGGCCTGCGCCGCTTCTCCCCCGGCTACCTCGACTGGGTCCGCGACGAGGTCACCACCGTCGCTCGCGGCGGACGACCGCCCATACACGAGGTCACCGCACACGGCGCGGCCTGGGACGACACGACCGGCACGCCCCGCCTCAACGGCTTCGGCGAGGCATACCTGGCCCTGCTCGGCTCGGCACCCGTCGCCCGCTCCGACGAGGGCGGCTGACCCGGTGCCCACCGTCGCCACCCCCTGGGTGGCCCTCGCTGCCGACCTGGTATCCCTGTCCGCGTCCGACGACCCGCACCGCACCGACCGCCGGGCCGACCCCGACACCGACGCCGTCACCGCCCTCACCAACCACCCCGACTGGGACACGATCGGCGCCGCTCCCCTGACCGGCCGGGCCGCCCGGCTGGAGACCCTGCTGCACGCGCTCGACGACCGGAACCTGTTCTACCTGTTCGCCTACCACCCCCGGACCGTCCTCCACGACGTGCTGCCCCGGCTGCGTCACCGCCCCACCTGGCTGCTCGCCGTCGACCTCTACGAGGCATGGTGGCGGCTGGCCTCCACCGAACGACTCACCGGCGTCGCCCCACGCGGCCAGCGCACCGGCGCCGCCTACCTGGCCCGGACCCGCTGGCTGCTGACCAGCCTGCCCTTCCGCGACCCCGTCGGCTGCGGATTACGCCGTGACGACCGGCCCGCCACCCCCGACCTCGTCACCCGAGCCCGGCAGGCACGGCAGGACTGGCTCGACGTCCTGGACACCGCCGACGACCACTCACTGCTGCACCAGGACATCAGCACCGAAACCGACGCCCGTGACCTGGTCACCGTCCCGGTCAATCCCCGCCGGCTCGACACCGGGCACCCGATCACCGGAGACCCGGTGGACGCCGGGGTGTGGCGGCACTGCGTCCGCGCGCACCTGCTGCCCCGGTTCTCCGTCGGCACCGCCTGGCAGGTGGCCTGGCGCCTGTCCGACCGGACCGCACGCGTGGCCACCGTCCTCGCCGGCGCCGCCTTCCTCGCCGCCCTGCTCCTGCTCACCGCCGGAGCCGCGCGCTGGTGGCCGCACCAGGCTGCCGGCCTGGTCACCGCCGCAACCGCCGCCGCCGGTGCCGGCTACGCGGCAGTCATCACAGCGGCGGTACGCGAACCAGGCGCCTCCTGGCCGTGGCTACTCCGCCAGCCCGCCAGTGCCATGCTCGGAGTGGTCGCCCTGACCGCCCTGCACCCCGACTGGTGGAGCAACCTGGACGGCACCCGCGCTCTCGGCGCCACCACAGTCCTCGCCGCCCTGGCCACCGGCTACCTCGTGGTCGAAGCGGTCAACCACGGCGTACACCGCAGCAGGCTGCTTCTACGCCGGGTGGGAGCCGTCGCCGCCCTCGGCGCCGTGCACGCCACCCTCGTCGGCGCCACCGCCCTGCGCTGGCTCACCCCCGCCCTGTCCGAAACCGCCTCGACCACCGGCCGCCTCGACTGCCTCTGGTCCGCCACCGGCTGCCCACCCGGCACCATCGCCCCCGGCTACGTGTTCGCCCTCGCCGCCGCCTGGTGCTACGCCGCCGGCGTCTTCAGCCAGATCCTCTGGGACGACCAGCCCTACACCGCTCCCCTGGCCCACCTCGCCTGGACCACACGGAGGTGACCCGATGCCCACGAACCCACCGCGCTGGCACGACCTGGAACTGACGTTCGAGACACCCGCGTTCGTCGGCCAACCCGCCACCCACGGCCCGGCGCCCTTCCCCGTCGCCAGCCTCCGCGGCGTACTCCGATACTGGCTGCGCGCCCTCGTCGGCGCACACCTCGGATCAGACCTGGCCGCTCTCACCCGCGCCGAAACCGCCGTGTTCGGCGCCGCCGCCGGCGACGACGAGGGCGGACCGTCCCGTGTCCTGTTCCGTGCGACCCGACCCGTCACCTACCACGCACCCGAGGACGCCCGCATCTGGCTGCCCGCTGGCCCGGACGGCCAACACCTGCGCTACTTGCTCGGTCAGGGCCTCTACAACGGCAAGACCAAACGCCTCAGTCGGCCCTTCCTCGCCGCCGGCACCACCCTGCCCCTCCGGGTCCGCAACCTCGGCGGCCCCGCACACCAGACCCTCCTGCTGGCCTCGCTCTGGGCCCTGACCACCTTCGGCGGGATCGGCGCCCGCGTCCGCCGCGGATTCGGCACCACCACGCTCACCAGCGCCGAACTACCGGCTTGTCCCCCTGGCTGAACGACCCGGCCGCCCTGCCCGACGTCCTCACCGCGGTCGGCGACGCCCTCACCGACCTCTCCGTCACACCCGCCGCCCCGGTCGACGCCACCACGCGGCCCACCTACCCCCGCTTCGGCGACCAGAAGTGGTACCGGACCCGGTCACAGCCACTCGCCCCAGCCACCGGCGGCCCGGCAACCGCACTGACCCGACTCGGTGAACGGCTGCGCCAGTTCCGCCTGCACCACGTACACCGCAGCGACCCCGCCAAGCACGACCCCGAATTCAAGAACATCGTCAGGCGCTTCTTCGACGGCGATCAGATCGAAGCTCACCCGGCGACCATCGCCGCGCTCGGCCTCCCCATCTCCTACAACATCCCGACCAAAGAGAAGAAGGATCGTCGGTCCGCAGTGATCGAACCCCTCCTGGACAGCACCGCGGGGCCCATCCCCGCCGTCGCGGCACCCGGCCCGCCACGACCCAATCCACGCCTGCTCGCCCGGCGGACCTCGCCTTCCGCCCCTCAGACACCGGTACGACGCGCCTCACCCCTCTGGCTGCGGGTATACCGCGACCGCGACGGCTGGAACCTACGGTCACTCGCCTTCTACTCCGAGTGGCTCCCCGCCAACGTCTTCCTCCGGATACGCGACACCCGCGTCGACGACGGACGCTCACCACAGCACCGCAGAACACAACGGGTGACCCGACCCGACCAGGAAACCGTCGACGGACTGTTAAACAAGTGGTTCGACTTCGATGCGTGACGAGAAGCGAGATCGACACGTTCGTCCGCTGGACGACTTCCTGGAAGGCTGACACAGCATGCCAACGCAGTGGACCCTCGGTCTCGCAGCGCCGGTGGACCTCGGCGCGCAGCCGTACCACGACCATCTGCACGCGCTCGCCTGCCGGATCTTCGAGGGACCCAACGAGGCGCACCACGCCGACGACAAGCCCTTCACCGCCCGGCTGCTCGGCCCCGCCGCCACGTGCCTCGGGGTGACCCTCACCTGGCTGCCCGACACCCCACCCCCGGTCACCGTCCTCCCCGAGCAACTCCGGCTCGGCTCTCGCAAGTACGACGTCACCGGAGCACAGATGCGGCGCACCCCGCTGGAACACCTCGCCGACGTCACTCCCGGACGGCGGGTACGGCTGGCGGTCACCACGCCCGCCAAGTTCCGCCAACACGGGCGGGACTACCCCCTACCAGACCCATACCTCATCTACTCGACGCTCGCCCGACGCTTCCGCTCCGCAGGCGGACAGGCCACCGACGACGACGTACGGGACCTCAGCCGAAGCGCGCTGCTCTACGCCCACGACATCCACACCGAGGCGTACCAGTGGCACAACACCACCACTGCCGGCTTCGTCGGCACGATCTCCCTCGGCCTGCCCCGCACCGCCTCGCCCACCGTGACCCGACTCTTCGCCACCCTCAACGGCTTCGCCACTCTCGCCGGCATCGGACACGGCACCACCCACGGACTCGGCGCCGTCGCTCTCCTGACACCATGACCGATACAGGCATCGAAGCCCTCGACCATCGAACCTAAACCCACCGAAACCGGACTACCCAGAAGTGACCGCCAGAAGCCGAGGTGCGCGCCGCCCTGTTTACGCACGTCAAAGCCCACATTCACCACCATCATGGCCTAGGTCACACCGCCCTCGAAGGAGAACTTCACGAGGTGCGCGCTACGATCTCTGTTCCAGCAGCTCAAGACCCACCGTTTTCGGGTAGGATTGCCATCCACAGCCCAACCCAGCGGGCATAGAAACATGGCTACGCCATAGTTGGCGTCGTTGTTGAACGCAAAATTGCCATCCACAGCCCAACCCAGCGGGCATAGAAACAGGTCAGGACTGGACCGGCCTGGTTCTTGCTGTCATTGCCATCCACAGCCCAACCCAGCGGGCATAGAAACTAAAGTTCATCGTGGAGATCGTTCTTGTGATCAACGAGGAATTGCCATCCACAGCCCAACCCAGCGGGCATAGAAACACATACCAGCCGCTCCTGCCGCCCAACCGAGTGGCACGTTGTATTGCCATCCACAGCCCAACCCAGCGGGCATAGAAACTCGGTTCGTAAGCGGATCTCTTTGAATATTTTGCGAAAATTGCCATCCACAGCCCAACCCAGCGGGCATAGAAACTTCTGCGCTCGGATTGAACGGCAGATCAGGACGTACATATTGCCATCCACAGCCCAACCCAGCGGGCATAGAAACTTTGGCGCGGAGTGTGTGGCGATAAAATAGGAGACCATTGCCATCCACAGCCCAACCCAGCGGGCGTAGAAAGTCCAGAGCTTGTCGTATCCCGCCGGCTGCTCCCTCCGGCTCGTCGGCATCCACAGCCCACTCAAGCGGACATCGGAGCACCCGTTGGGATCGATTTTGGGAAGGGGTGGCTATTGGGCGCGTTGTTGGCGCGGGCGGTGACTGATGAGGCACTGCTGCGGGCATGGGAAGAGGTACGGGAGAACGCTTACGACGACGGGCAGCCAAGCAGCGCAGTCGTAGCGTTCGAGTCCCGGGCTCTTGCTCGGCTGAACGACCTGGCGCAGAAACTGGCGAGTGGCCGGTACTCGCCCCAGCCGATGACGCGTGTCTCGATTCCGAAGCCGGACGGCGGCATCCGCTCGCTGGCGATCGGTGCGATCGAGGACCGCATCGTGGAGCGGGCCGTGTTGGACGTACTCGATCCGGTGGTCGATCCGACGCTGTCGCCATGGAGCTTCGCCTACCGTCGAGGGCTCGGGGTCAGAGACGCTGTACGCGCGTTGGCGGAGGCCCGCGAGTCGGGGTTGGCGTTCGTCGTCCGCTGCGACATCGACGACTGCTTCGACAGCATTCCCCGATGGCCGCTCTTGCGCCGGCTGCGGGAGCTCGTGTCGGATGCGGAGCTGGTAGCGCTCGTGGAGCGGCTGGTCGGTAGGCCGGTGACGGGTGAGCGGGCCAGCGGTGGGCGGGGCCTACACCAAGGCGGCAGCCTGTCACCGCTGCTGGCGAATCTCTACCTGGACACGTTCGACCGTGCTCTGATGCGGCACGGTCATCGAGTGGTCCGCTACGGCGACGACATCGCGATCTCCGTCCCCGACCGCCCGACCGGGCTGCGGGTCCTCGACCTCGCCGACGCCGAGGCTGAGGCACTCAGTCTGCGGCTCAACACCGACGACCGGCAGGTGATCGCCTTCGACGAGGGGGTGCCGTTCTGCGGGCAGGTCGTCACCGCCAGCTCAGGTCCCACCGCCGACCTGCAGGCAAAACCGTTGCAGGGCACCGTTTTCGTCACCACGCAGGGTGCCCTGCTCCGGGTCAAGGGTGAGCGGTTGCGGGTGGAGGACGGTGATCGTCTGCTCGCCAACGTGAACCTCAAACGGGTCCGCCAGATCGTGTGCTTCGGCCGGGTGGGCGTCACCTCCACGCTGCTCCAGCGGATCGTCGAGCGCGGCATCGAGCTGGCCTGGCTGTACGAAGACGGCCGACACGCCGCCCGGGTCTCTGGTCTCGACGGCACAGACCCCGAAGTACGGCTGGCACAGTACCGGGCGGCCGACGACGCCCGGCAAGCCTTACGCATCGCCCGCCAACTGGTGGCCGGCAAGGTGACGAACATGCGGGTGGGCCTGCTGCGCGCCGCCCGCGCCCAGCAGGCACCGGAACTGGCCGACCGGCAAGCGCGGCTCGCAACGGCACGGCAATCCGCGCTCATCGCGGACAGCACCGCCGAGCTGATGGGATACGAAGGATCGGCCACCCGTGACTACTTCGCCGGCCTCTCGCAGATCCTCGGACCAGAATGGGGGTTCACCACGCGGCAGCGCCGCCCGCCACCCGATCCGGTCAACGCGATGCTCTCCTTCGGCTACACGCTACTCACCAACGAGGCCCTGACCGCATGCCAACTCGCCGGCCTCGACCCCTACCTGGGCATGCTCCACTCGCCACGTCGCAACCGCCCGTCCCTCGCCCTGGACCTCATCGAGGAGCTGCGCCCCGTGGTCGTCGACGCCACGGTGATCCGCCTGGTCCGCACCGGCCAGGTCACCCCGAAGAACTTCACCCTCACCGACGACCGAGGCTGCCGGCTCGACGACCACGGTCGCCGGGCATTCCTCGACGCATACGAACGGCGCATGCTGACCCTGGTGCACCACCCGGTCGAGCAGCGACGAATCCCCTGGCGACACGTGCTCCTGGCGCAGGCACGGACGCTCGCCGCCGTCCTATCGAGCCGCAGGCCGGAGTACCGGCCGGTGGTGTGGCGATGAGCCGGGTCTGCTACGTGGTCGCCTACGACATCGCCGACGACGACCGCCGCGCCGACCTGGCGATGTTCCTCTCCGGGTACGGCCCACGGGTGCAACTGTCCGTCTTCGAGGTCGAGCTACCCGACGCCGACACCGCCGTCGCCTTCCGGGAACGCCTTCGCAGCCTGATAGACCCCAACGACGACCAGGTACGCCTCTACCGACTGACACCCCAAGCCCTCGGCCAACGGATCATCTACGGCCGCCGCACCATCGAGGAACGGGTCGACTTCTGGATAGTGTGACCGCCGCACTCACCACTTCCTTATGTAGTTGGACGAAACACCTGAACCCGGACTCACCCAGCGATCCCCGCAGGAGCACAGATGCGCGCAAACCTCTTCTCGCAAGTCAAGCCAGCATCTCCCAACGCCTGCGACCTGGACCACACCCGCCACAGCACCTCTTCGCCACGGTCCGCGCGACGATCTCCATCCCAGCACGTCAGTCCCACCGATTTTCGGGTAGCATCGCCATCCACAGCCCAACCCAGCGGGCATAGAAACTTCACGAACGCACGGAAGGCGTCCGGCGTGAAACCGAGGACCGGAATCGCCATCCACAGCCCAACCCAGCGGGCATAGAAACGCCATGCCGGGCTGCCCTGCATGATCTTCTGCCGGGTGGTGTATCGCCATCCACAGCCCAACCCAGCGGGCATAGAAACGGGCGGCTTCGGCAGGATGGCGTCTGGCCATATTTTGATCGCCATCCACAGCCCAACCCAGCGGGCATAGAAACTGTTGCTAAGCGTGGGAGGGAGTTCGCCCTCGATAACATCGCGACCCACCGCCCAACCTGCTTGTCGCTCATCACCCCTGAAAGGATCGCAACGATCCTCCGGCTCCAGGTCCAGAAAGAGGTACAACCCTGGAGGGATCGCAAATTCTGCGCAGGAAGTAGATGCCCGCCTGGTAGATGTCGCGGAGCCCGCCTGGACTCCGGCGCATGGTAATGGTTGTCGAGGGCGTCACCGTGTAAGCCCCCGACAACCATCTGCGACCACCTCAGCCCGATCGCGCGGCCTTGGAAAGCACGCTGCCAGCGATGGCAAAACACGGCCAGTCTGACCAGGCGAACCGACTTGTCTA
>NZ_LRQV01000137.1 GCF_001567585.1 Micromonospora rosaria | reverse complement strand
CCGGGCGGGGCCGGCTCGGCGGGCACGACCGCGACCGCGCCGGCCGCCGCCGGGACGCTCGCGGCGGGCAGCCACCCGTCGAGGTACGCCTGGATCTGCCGGGTCACCTCGTCCATCGGCCGTCCCGCGTCCACCACCACGAAGGTCGCGGCCTCCGGCAGCGCCCGGTACGCGGCGTCGGCGGCGGTCAGGTAGTCCATCGTCTCGTGGTCGGTGCCGCGCTCCTCGATCCGGCGGTACGCCTCGGCCGGGTCGAGGGCGAGCAGGAAGGTGACCTGCGGCGGCGGGAAGAGCCGGTACCCGACCCGGGCCAGGCGTTCCCACCGCTGGCCACCGTGTGCCCGGATGCTCACGTACTGGCAGGCGGTGTACCGGTCCATCACCGCCGTCCGGCCGGTGAGCAGGCAGCTCACCAGGGCCGTCGCGATGGCCAGCCAGCGCAGCGCCGACTCCACGACGAGCAACCCGCTGCGGCCGACGAGGCGTTGGGCGTCCGCGCGGCCGACCCGGTGCGCCAGCCGGCCGAGCCAGCGGCGACCGCCCGCGTTGCGGTGGTAGGTGGCGGGACGGCCGGCGGCGGTGAGCGCCTCGGCCAGTCGGTACGCCTGGGTGGTCTTGCCCGATCCGTCGATGCCGATCAGGGCGACGGCGCGCAATCGGGCCCTGCCGCGCCGCGCCCGTCGTGATCTGGACACCTTCCACAGGCTATCCGACGCGCGCCCGTCCGCCCGGATGCCGGTTTTGTGGCCCGGCGTCACCGAACGCGCCGGCGGCAGGTGTGGACAACCGGAATGCCGGGTACGCAACCGGCAATCGAACGACCGGTCCGAGTGGGCACGACGGGAGGCGCAGATGGCGGAGCGCGGGGACGAGACGCTGGTACACACCCTGAAGAAGGTCGCCGCCGTGCTCAAGCAGTCCGAGATTCCGTTCGCGCTCGGCGGCAGCTTCGCCGTGTACGCCCACGGCGGGCACTCCAGCGACCACGACGTGGACTTCCTGATCCGGGGCGAGGACGTCGACCGGGCCCTGGCCGAGCTGGACACGGCGGGCTTCCGCACCGAGCGCCCGCCGGAGGACTGGCTGGTCAAGGTCTTCGACGGCGACCGGATGGTGGACCTGATCCACCGGCCGATCGAGACCCCGGTGACCGAGGAGACGTTCAGCGACACGGTGGTCCGGCCGGTCGACGCGATCCACATGCCGGTGCTGTCGGCCACCCAGTTGATGGTGCACAAGCTGCTGAGCTTCTCCCAGCACTACTGCGACTTCGCCCGCGGACTGCCGCTGGCCCGGTCGCTGCGGGAGCAGATCGACTGGGAACGGGTACGGAAGGAGACGCAGCACTCGCCGTACGCCGAGGCGTTCCTGGTGCTGCTCGACCGGCTGGACGTGGTGCCGTACGGCGGCCCACCGGGAGGGAAGGAAGCACCGTGACCGAGCATCACGACAGCGGCACCGGGCCACCCGACGAGTACGTCGAGGCGGAGATCCACCGGCTGCTCGCCGAGGATCCGGCCGTCGCCGAGCAGGGCATCAGCGTGGTCTGGACCGAACGCGGCCTCGTCCTGTACGGCGAGGTGGAGAGCGCGCACCGGCGCGCGGAGATCCTGCGGCGGGTCAGCGAGCGCTTCCCGGACGTGCCGGTCAGCACCGACATCGGGGTGATCCGGGCGCAGGCGCCCACGGACGTGGAGCAGTTGCCGTGAGGGAGGTGTCATGGTGATCCGGATCGCCGCCGTCGGCGACGTGCACATGGACGAGGACGTGGTGGGCCGGTTCCGGCCCGCCCTGGACGAGTTGCCGCAGCACGCCGAGGCGCTGCTGCTGGCCGGGGACCTGACCCGGCACGGCACCGAGTCCGAGGCGCGCTGCGTGGCGCGGGAGTTCGGCGGGCTGGGCGTACCGGTGGTGACCGTGCTCGGCAACCACGAGTACCAGTGCGACCAGGTGCCCCGGGTGGTGAAGGTGCTGGAGGACGCCGGGATCACCGTCCTGGAGGGCGACGGCGTGGTGCTGGAGTGCACCGGCGGCCGGCTCGGGATCGCCGGGGTGAAGGGCTTCGGCGGCGGCTTCGCCGGGCGGTGCGCCAGCGACTTCGGCGAGCCGGAGATGAAGGCGTTCGTCAAGACCACCACGGAGAGCGCCGACGCGCTCGGCGCGGCCCTGCGCGGGTTGGACTGCGACCTGCTGGTGGCGTTGACCCACTACTCCCCCGTGCCGGACACCCTGGCCGGCGAGCCGCTGGAGATCTACCCGTTCCTCGGGTCGTACCAGCTCGGTCAGGCGATCGACTCGGCGCCGACCGCGTTGGCCCTGCACGGGCACGCGCACCACGGCTCCGAGCGGGGCACCACCCCGGGCGGCGTCCGGGTTCGCAACGTCGCGCATCCGGTCATCAAGCAGGCGTACAGCGTGTTCGAACTGGGTGACCAGGTCGACTGACGACCGGGTTTCCGAAATCACCCGTCCGGGTATTCAGCGTTCATGGACCTCATTCTCTGGATTCTCGCAGTTGTCCTGGTGGTAGCGGGTGTGCTGGCGCTGTTCCGCCGGCAGATCCTGTGGGGCATCGTCCTCATCGTGATCGGGCTGTTGGTGGGCCCGGGCGGCGTCAGCATCTTCAGTTGACGCCGTCGACCGTCGAGAACCCTTCGACCCGCCGGGGTCGTCGGAACCGGAACTCCGTCCTCCCGACAGGAGTCCCCGGTCCCGGCGCCCCCGGCGTTCTGCTCCGGGCCCGCCCGCCGGGCCCGCCGACCACGAGCGGACCCGCCCCCGGCACCAGGGGCGGCCCGGCGTGGTTTGTTCCGGCCGGCGCCGGGCATCGTCATCGACATGGCTATGTCCGAGGGCGTCCGGCGCGACGCCGGCGCACGCACCTGGTGGGCCCTGCTGGGCTTCGGCGCCGCCGTGGCCGTCGCGGCGGTCGTCGGCGGGCTGGGCACCGGCGGGGCCGCCACCGAGTACGGCAACCTCCCACAGCCCGCCTGGGCCCCGCCGTCCTGGCTGTTCGGGCCGGTCTGGACGGTGCTGTACGCGACGATCGCGGTCGCCGGCTGGCTGGTCTGGCGCCGGGCGGGCTTCGGCCCGGCGGTGTACGCCTGGCTCGCCCAACTGGTGCTGAACGCCGTCTGGACCCCGCTCTTCTTCGGCGCCGGTCAGTACGGGCTGGCGTTCGCCGAGATCGTCGTGCTGTGGCTGGCGATCGGGGTCACGGTCGCCCTCTTCCGGCCGGTCTCCCGACCGGCGGCGCTGTTGATGCTCCCCTACTGGGCCTGGGTCACCTTCGCCGCCGCGCTCAACTTCTCGATCTGGCAGCTCACCATGTGAGCGGACTGTCGTTCGGCCCCGGTCGTCGTCGACCGGGGCCGAACCGCGTTCCGGGCGGCTTTTTCCGCGCTCCCGATCACCCTGCGGAGGCACCCGACGACGCTGGTGGGAGCGCGCCCACCAGGTGATCCTCCGGTTTCCGGATTGTTACTCGGTCGTGTCCGGTCAGGGGTGGACCCCGATAGATGAAAGCGCTTACATGTTGGCACGCCCATCGGGACCGGCGCTGCCCTTCGCGACCGCGCCGGCTAGGAAGGAGGACGGCATGGCGGTCTTTGCCAGACCACGCCAGGCCCTCGCGATCGCCGGCGTGCTCGGGCTGGCGCTCAGCGCCACCGCCTGCGGCAGCGGCGACAGCAGCGAGAACAACGCGGGCTCGGGGGACTGCTCCGCCTACGAGAAGTACGAGGGTCACGACGGCAAGACGGTGACCATCTACTCCTCGATCCGGGAGATCGAGGCCGACCGCCTCGACGAGTCCTGGAAGGAGTTCAGCGACTGCACCGGCATCGAGATCGACCACGAGGGCAGCGGTGAGTTCGAGGCGCAGCTCAACGTCCGCGTCGACGGCGGCAACGCTCCCGACCTGGCGTTCGTTCCGCAGCCGGGCCTGGTCCAGCGGTTCGCCACCGGCGGCAAGCTGAAGCCCGCCAGCGCCGAGACCAAGGCGATGGCCGAGCAGAACTACTCGGCCGACTGGCTGAAGTACAGCACCGTCGACGGCACCTTCTACGGCGCGCCGCTGGGCTCGAACGTCAAGTCCTTCGTCTGGTACTCGCCCAAGACCTTCCAGGAGAAGGGCTGGACGATCCCGGAGACCTGGGACGACCTGATCAAGCTCAGCGACACCATCGCCGCCAGCGGCACCAAGCCGTGGTGCGTCGGGGTCGAGTCCGGTGAGGGCACCGGGTGGCCGGCCACCGACTGGATCGAAGACCTGATGCTGCGCACCCAGACCCCCGAGATCTACGACCAGTGGACCACCCACGCCATCCCGTTCAACGACCCGCGGGTGGCCGAGGCGGTCGACCGCGCCGGGCAGATCCTCAAGAACGAGAAGTACGTCAACGGCGGCTTCGGCGGGGTCCGGAGCATCACCACCACCGCCTTCCAGGAGGCTGGCCTGCCGATCACGCAGGGCGACTGCGCCCTGCACCGCCAGGCGTCCTTCTACGCCAACAACTGGCCCGAGGGCACCAAGGTGGCCGAGGACGGCGACGTCTTCGCCTTCTACCTGCCGGCGATCGACCCGAGCAAGGGCAAGCCGGTGCTGGGCGGCGGCGAGTTCACCGTCGCCTTCACCGACCGTCCCGAGGTGCAGGCCGTGCAGACGTACCTCGCCTCCGGCGAGTACGCCAACAGCCGGGCCAAGATCGGCGACTGGGTCTCCGCGAACAACAAGCTGGACCTCGCGAACGTCCCCAACCCGGTGGACAAGCTCTCCGTCCAGCTCCTCCAGGACAGCAACACCGTGTTCCGCTTCGACGGCTCCGACCTGATGCCGGCCGCCGTGGGCACCGGAACCTTCTGGAAGGGCATGATCGAGTGGCTGAACGGCAAGGACACCGCCAGTGTCCTCTCCGGCATCGAGAGCAGCTGGCCGCAGTGATCTGACCCGGTGGTCCGGCCCGTCACCGCGGACCGGACCACCGGTCGCGGCCGTGACCCGGGGAGGGACGGATGGAGTTCGACGTCGTCGAACAACAAGGCAAGTTGTTGATGCTGCTCTACGGCCTGGTGGCGTTCGTCGTCGTGGTCGGCGGCATGCTGGTGCTGCTCGACGTGGTACCGGCCTGGTTCGCCCGGCGGCGGGAGGCGCGACTGGTGGCGGCCTCCGCCAGCGGCGCCCCACCGCCCGGACGGTACCCGCAGCGGGAGGGGATCTTCGCGCTGTTCTTCCTGCTGCCGGCCGTGCTGATGCTGCTGATCGGGCTGGTGGTGCCGGCGATCCGGACCACCCTCCTGTCCTTCATGGACGGCGACAGCCAGAACTTCGTCGGGCTGCGCAACTACGGCTGGATGTTCAGCGAGGACTCCATCGTCCGGGTGCTGACCAACACGCTGACCTGGGTCATCCTGGTGCCGCTGGTGGCCACCACGATCGGCCTGCTCTACGCGGTGATGGTGGACCGGGTCCGGTTCGAGGCGCTGGCCAAGTCGCTGATCTTCATGCCGATGGCGATCTCGTTCGTCGGCGCCAGCATCATCTGGCGGTTCGTCTACGCCTACCGGGGCGCCGAGCAGGAGCAGATCGGCCTGCTCAACCAGATGGTGGTCGCCCTCGGCGGTGAACCCCGGCAGTGGTTGCAGGACCCGCCGCTGAACACCCTGCTGCTGATCGTGATCATGGTGTGGATCCAGGCCGGGTTCGCGATGGTGGTGCTGTCGGCCGCGATCAAGGCCATCCCGGCGGACATCGTCGAGGCCGCCCGGCTGGACGGGGTCACCCCGTGGCAGATGTTCTGGCAGATCACGCTGCCGAGCATCAAGCCCGCGATGATCGTCGTGGTGGTGACCATCTCGATCGCCACCCTCAAGGTCTTCGACATCGTCCGGACCACCACCAACGGCAACTACGACACCAGCGTGGTCGCCAACGAGATGTACAACCAGGCGTTCCGCTACGGCGAGAACGGGCAGGGCTCGGCGCTGGCGGTCGTGCTCTTCGTCCTGGTGATCCCGATCGTGATCTACCAGATCCGTAACCTGCGCCAGCAGCGGGAGGGCTGACATGACCACCACGACTCCCCCGCTCGCCACCGGCGCCGCACGCGGCGGCACCCCGACCACCACGGCCGGCCGGGTCCGCAAGCGGCTGACCAGCCGTACCGCGACGGTCGCCTCGATCGTCATCGCGGTGGTCTGGACCATCCCCACCTTCGGGCTCTTCGTCTCCTCGTTCCGGCCCGAGGAGCAGCTCAAGACCACCGGCTGGTGGACGTTCTTCCGCGACCCGCAGTTCACCCTGGAGAACTACCAGCAGGTGCTCTTCGGCCGGGGGGCCTCCTCCGGGCAGCTCGCCGGGTACTTCATCAACTCGCTGGTGATCACCCTGCCGTCGGTGCTCTTCCCGCTCGCCTTCGCGGCGATGGCGGCGTACGCGCTGGCCTGGATCAACTTCCGGGGCCGGGACTGGCTCTACATCGGCATCTTCGCGCTCCAGATCGTGCCGTTGCAGATGGCGCTGGTACCGCTGCTGAGCTTCTTCTCCCGGGGGGTGAGCCTCGGTGGGGTGACGCTGATGCCGCCGTGGGACCTCGCCGGCGAGGAGCGGTTCATCCAGGTGTGGTTCGCGCACACCTGCTTCGCGCTGCCGCTGGCGGTCTTCCTGCTGCACAACTTCGTCTCGCAGTTGCCGAAGGACCTGATGGAGGCGGCCCGGGTGGACGGCGCCACCCACCCGAAGATCTTCCGCAGCATCGTGCTGCCGCTGATCACCCCGGCGCTGGCCGCGTTCGGCATCTTCCAGTTCCTCTGGGTCTGGAACGACCTGCTGGTCGCGCTGATCTTCGCTGGCGGCGGCAGCGAGGTCGCCCCGCTGACCGTACGGCTGGCCGAGATGGCCGGTACCCGGGGCAACGAGTGGCAACGGTTGACGGCGGGCGCGTTCGTCTCGATCGTCGTACCGCTGATCGTCTTCCTCTCCCTCCAGCGCTACTTCGTCCGGGGCCTGCTCGCGGGCAGCGTGAAGGGTTGACCCGACCGCTCTCCGCCGCCGCCCGGCACCGGGTGGCGGCGGAGGCGGTGACGGAGCGGGGTGTACGTGACGAGGATCGATGATGTCGCCCGACTGGCCGGGGTCTCCACGGCCACCGTCTCCCGGGCGCTGCGCGGCCTGCCGACCGTCTCGGCGGCCACCCGTCGTCGGGTGCTCGCCGCCGCCGAGCAGCTCCAGTACGCCGTCTCGCCGAGCGCCTCCCGGCTGGCCGGCGGGCGGACCGGGACGGTGGCGGTGGTGGTGCCCCGGATCACCCGGTGGTTCTTCAGCACCGTGGTCGAGGCGGTCGAGGAGTTCCTCCACGACGGCGGGTACGACCTGCTGCTGTACAACCTCGGCGGCCGGGAGCAGATCCGGCAGCGGGTGCTGCGGACGGCGAACCTGCACCAGCGCGCAGACGGGATCATCCTGGTCGCCACCCCGCTGCGCGCCACCGAGCTGACCGCCCTGGCCGAGCTGGGCCTGCCCGGCGTCACCATCAGCTCCGGCAGCGTCGTACCCCGGTGGCCCTGCGTGCGCATCGACGACGTGGCCGCCGCGCGGACCGCCACCCGGCACCTGCTCGACCTGGGCCACCGCCGGATCGCGCACATCTCCGGCGACCCCGACGACGAACTGGCCTTCACCACCCACCTCGACCGGCGGCAGGGCTACCAGGAGGCGCTGCGCGCGGCCGGGCTGGAGCCGGACCCGAGCCTGGACGTGGAGTCGGAGTTCACCATCGACGGCGGCACCCGGGCGACCGAGGAGCTGCTGCGCCGGGGCGACCCGCCGACCGCGATCTTCGCCGCCTGCGACGAGATGGCGATGGGGGCGCTCAGCGCGCTGCGCGACGCCGGCCTACGGGTACCGCAGGACGTCAGCGTGATCGGCATCGACGACCACGACCTAGCCGCGGTGCTCGGGCTCACCACCATCGCCCAGCCTGCGGCGGAGCAGGGCAGCCTGGCCGCCCGGATCCTGCTCGACCCGGTCGGCGGGGCGCTCGCCGCCCGCCCGACCGGCGCCACCGGCGGCGACCGGGCCGGCGCGCCGGTGTTCTTCCCCACCCGCTTGGTGGTCCGCGACTCCACCGCCCCGCCCCGCGCCGACTGACCGGGCCTGCGCGGGCGGGCCTGCGCCGGCGGGCCGGCCGACCGGGCTTGCGCGGGCGGCGTGCTGGGCACAATGAACGGGCGACCGGACGTCTCGACACACGGGAGAACGCCCTGAACACCAACGCGACCCACCAGGAAGCCACCGGCGGGGCCACCCCCGGCTGGTGGACCGAAGCCGTCATCTACCAGATCTATCCCCGGTCCTTTGCCGACGCCGACGGTGACGGCGTCGGCGACCTGCCCGGCATCACCGCCCGCCTCGACCACCTGGCCGACCTCGGCGTCGACGCGATCTGGCTGTCGCCGTTCTACCCCTCCCCGCAGGCCGACGCCGGCTACGACGTGGCCGACTACCGGGGCGTGGAGCCGCTGTTCGGGACGCTCTCCGACGCGGACCGGCTGATCGCCGAGGCGAAGGCACGAGGCCTGCGGGTCATCGTCGACCTGGTACCCAACCACACCTCGTCGGCCCACGTCTGGTTCACCGAGGCGCTGGCCGCCGCGCCGGGCAGCGCCGCGCGGCAGCGGTACGTCTTCCGCGACGGGCGCGGCCCGGACGGCGCCGAGCCGCCGAACGACTGGCAGAGCGTCTTCGGCGGGCCGGCGTGGAGCCGGGTCACCGAGCCCGACGGCCGGCCCGGCCAGTGGTACCTGCACCTGTTCGACTCCGCCCAGCCCGACCTGAACTGGGACAACCCGGAGGTCCGGGCGGAGTTCGTGGACGTCCTGCGGTTCTGGCTGGACCGGGGCGTGGACGGGTTCCGGGTGGACGTGGCGCACGGCCTGATCAAGCAGGCCGACCTGGCCGACTGGCAGGAGCCGCAGGAGATCCTCTCCGGGCAGGAGGTGGACAAGCCGCGCCCGCCGATGTGGGACCAGGACGGGGTGCACGACATCTACCGCCAGTGGCGGCAGGTCCTCGACTCGTACGGCTCGTCCGCCGAGGACGGGCGGATCCTGGTCGCCGAGGCCTGGGTGGAGCCCGCCGAGCGGCTGGCCCGGTACGTCCGCCCCGACGAGATGCACCAGGCGTTCAACTTCGAGTACCTGCTGGCGGCCTGGACCGCGCCGGCCCAGTACGCGGTGATCACCCGGTCGTTGGAGGCCACCGACGCGGTCGGCGCCCCGACCACCTGGGTGCTGTCGAACCACGACGTGGTCCGGCACGCCTCCCGGCTGGGGCTGCCGATCGGCACCCCGCGCCCGAACGGCATCGGCATCGGCGACCCGCAGCCGGACGCCGCCGTCGGGCTGCGCCGGGCCCGCGCGGCCACCCTGCTGATGCTCGCCCTGCCCGGCTCCGCGTACCTGTACCAGGGTGAGGAGTTGGGCCTGCCGGAGCACACCACGCTCCCCGACGAGGTCCGGCAGGACCCGACCTTCCGCCGGACCGGGGGCGCGCACCGGGGCCGGGACGGCTGCCGGGTGCCGATCCCGTGGGAGGCCGACGCCCCGTCGTACGGCTTCGGCCCGACCGACGCGAGTTGGCTGCCCCAGCCGCCGTCCTGGGCCGAGTACGCCCTGGACCGGCAGCGCGGGGTGCCCGGCTCGACGTACGAGCTGTACCGGGGCGCGCTGCGGCTGCGCCGGGAACACGGCCTGGGCCGGGGCACCCTGCGCTGGCAGGAGTCCCCGGACACGGTGCTCAGCTTCACCAACGGCGGGCTGACCGTGCTGACCAACTTCGGCCCGGACCCGGTGCCGCTGCCGGCCGGGGCGCAGGTCGTGCAGGCCAGCGCCCCGCTCGACGACGCCGGGCGGGTCCCCACCGACGCCACCGTCTGGTACCGCTGAGGTGTAAGGAGGGGCCCCTTGTTAACAGGCGTCTGTTAACAAGGGGCCCCTCCTTACACCCGCTACAGGCGGTTGGCGCGGTCGTGCAGGAGGGTGTGCACGGTGTCGATGTCGCGCGGGGAGGTCCGGGAGGCCAGCCAGTACATGATCCCGGTGGGCACGAAGAAGAGCTGGAACGCGGCCAGCCCGACCGCGTAGTTCAGCGGCGGCGGGAAGGCCGCCCGCAGCCCGTGGAAGACCACCCCGACCAGGCCGTTGCCGGCCGCCCGGCCGACCCCGTTGACCAGGTTGCCGAGGCTGTACACGGTGCCCCGGTGCTCGGGTGGGTTGACGTCGGCGATCAGGGCGAACCAGTTCGGTGAGTTCGCCGAGGTCAGGGCGAGGGCGAAGACGGCGGTGAGCAGGCTCAGCCCGACCGTCGGCTCGGTGACGACGCTGGACAGCACCGCCCCGACCACCGCGCCGGTGCCGGCGCCGTCGGGCACGTCGATGCTGATCGGCACGAAGAAGAGCACCACGTAGAACGGGACGGCCGCGAGGATGCCGACCGCCGCGACCAGCGCCCGCCCCCGGGGGGTACGCCGTTGCAGCGCGTCGCCGGCCAGCCCGCCCACGATCGAGAACACCCCGCCGAGCTGGAACAGGGTGGCGAAGACGCTGCCCACCACCACCGCCGTGGCCGCCGAGTACCCCTGCTGCTCGGCCCGCTCGGCGAAGAGCACCGGCAGCCAAACCAGCGACCCGAAGGCGGCCTGCGCGGTCAGCCCCTGCAGGATCAGCCACCGGTTGGTCCGGCGGTCGAGGATCCGGGGCAGGTCGGCGCGGCTGATCCGGTAGTCGTAGTCGGCCCCGGCGGCGAGCGCGTCGACCAGTTCCGGCTCACTCTGCCCGCGCCGGACGTCGTAGGTGAACAGGTACGCCACCGTGGCGACCAGCCCGACCACGCTCAGCAGCAGGAACGGCCGCCGCCAGTCGGTCGCGCCGAGCAGCCCGCCGGTGAGCGTCCCGGCCAGCGTGCCGACCCCCTGCGACAGGCCCCAGAAGCTCATCACCAGCCCCCGCCGCCGGGGCGAGATCAGGTCGGTGACCACCGAGAACCCGACCGAGCCGACCGCGCCGAGCCCGACCGCCGCGAGCAGTTGGGCGGCGAGGAAGGTGGCGTAGCCGCCGGCCAGCCCGCTGCCGGCGGTGCCGGCCGCCCAGAGCAGGGTGCCGACCATCAGCAGCGGCTTGCGGTTGGTCCGGTCCCCGACGTAGGCCCAGGCCACCGCGGCCACGGCGCTGACCAGGAAGCTCGCGGCGGTGACCAGCCCGATCATCCGCTGGGGTACGTCGAGGGAGCCGGCGATCGGCCCGTACAGCGGCGGCACCAGGCCGATCGCCACGTTGTCCAGCGAGGCGAGCAGCACGAAGACCACGACGCTGTAGAGCCGGTGCGCCGAATTCCCACCCCACGCCCTGAGCACCCGCGTCCCCCATCCCGACCGGTCCGACCCGCTGTCCACGGCCGCCCCCGCCTCAGCCGCCGGCAACGGGGAGCCGCCCGAGACGGGGAGCCGCCGGGACAGGAGATGCTTCGCGCGACCTGTCGAGCTGCCCCCACGAACGGGGCACCGGACACGGAGCACCGCCAGGCGGCACGCCCACCCCGCCCCGGGCATCGTCGCACCCGCCCGACCCGCCCTGGTGCCGCACCCCACCGACGAGGGCTGGTCCTCCGGGCGGGGCAGCTCGAAAGGACGGCCGGAACAACCAGCCGGGCAGCCGGGGCCGGCAGTCTCCCGGAAATCGGCGCGCCGGGCGACCCCGGCTGCGGCCCTGGCCCGCGATCCTGGCCCGCGATCCTGGCCCGCGATCCCGCCCCACGACCTGGCCCCCGCGACCAGGCAGCCGCGCCGGCCCGCGACCACGGCCAGGCGGTGGCCCAGCGCGGTGACCCGGACCGGGAGCCCAGGGCTTGGGCTCCCGGTCCGGGTCCAGGAGGACCGACCTGGTCCGGCCGGACCGCGACCCGGCCCCGTGGTCGCGGTCGCGGTGGGGCCGGGGTCAGCTGGGGAGGCGGTCGACGACCTGCTCGCGGGCGTCGGCGTACCGGTCACGGATGGCCGGGACCGGGTCGGCGGCGTACTCCTCGGTGCCGGCCAGCGGCCAGTCCGGTGCCGCCGCCCCGCCGAGGGCGACCCAGGCGGCCTGGCGGGCGGCCCCGTCGGCGACGTACTCCCCGGGCGGGGGGACGACCACCGGGCAGCCGAAGACCTGCGGCGCGATCCGGCGGACCGCCGCCGACCGGGCCCCACCGCCGACCAGCAGCACCCGCTCGACCCGGGCGCCCTGGGCCCGCAGCGCGTCGAGCCCGTCGGCGAGGGCGCAGAGCATCCCCTCGACCGCCGCCCGGGCCAGGTGCGCCGGGGTGGCGGTGCGCAGGGTCAGCCCGTGCACCGCGCCGGTGGCGTCCGGCCGGTTCGGGGTCCGCTCCCCCTCCAGGTAGGGGACCATGACCAGCCCGTCCGCGCCGGGCGGGGCGGCCAGCGCCAGGTCGGCCAGCTCGTCCAGGGTGACCCGGAGCAGCCCGGCGGCGGCGTCGAGCACCCGGGCCGCGTTGAGCGTGCAGACCAGCGGCAGGAACCGGCCGGTGCAGTCGGCGAACCCGGCGACCGTCCCTTCCGGGTCGGCGGCCGGGGTGTCGGCGACGCTGAACACGGTGCCGGAGGTCCCGATGGAGACGACCACGTCACCGGGGCGGGCGCCGACGCCGAGCCCGGCGGCGGCGTTGTCCCCGGCCCCGGGGCCGAGCGGCACCCCGCCGGGCGGTGTCCCGCCGGGCAGGACGGTGTCGGCGAGCGTCCCGGCCACGTCGGCCGGGCCGAGCACCACGGGCAGTTCGAGCTGCCGCCCGAAGGCCTGTTCGAGCAGGTCGGGGCGGTACTGGCCGGTCGCGGTGGACCAGTAGCCGGTGCCGCTGGCGTCGCTGCGGTCGGTCCGCAGGGCGGCCAGTCCGGCCGCCCCGCCCAGCCGCCAGGTCAGCCAGTCGTGCGGCAGGCAGACCGCCGCCACCCGGGCAGCCGCCGCCGGCTCGTGCCGGGCCAGCCAGCGCAGCTTGGTGACGGTGAAGCTGGCCACCGGGACGGACCCGGTCGCCTCGGCCCAGAACCGGCGGCCGGTCTCCCCCGCGCCGGCCTCGGCGACCAGGTCGGCGGCGGCCCCGGCCGAGCGGGTGTCGTTCCACAGCAGCGCCGGCCGGACCACCTCCCCGGCCTCGTCGAGGCAGACCATCCCGTGCTGCTGCCCGGCGACGGCGACGGCGGCCACGTCGGCCAGCCCACCGGCGGCCTCGGCGGCCGTCCCGAGCGCCTGCCACCAGGCTGCCGGGTCGACCTCGGTGCCGTCCGGGTGCGGCGCGCGGCCCTGGCGGACCAGCTCACCGGTCGCCGCGTCCCGGACGACGACCTTGCAGGACTGGGTGGAGGAGTCCACCCCGGCGACGAGCGGCATGGCGACCGGCCTCAGCGCGCGCCGAGCAGGTGCTCGACGGCGAGCTGGTTGAGCCGGACGAAGCCGTAGCCCTGCGCGCCGGCCCGGTCGACGTCGAACGTCTCGAACGCGGTGGTGTCGGCGAGCAGCTCGGCGTAGGACTCGCCCGGGTTGAGGGTCGGCGTGGCCAGGTCGGCGACCTTGCTGGCGGCCAGCGCCTCGGCCACCTCCGGGTCGGCCCGGAACGCCGCCGCCCGCTCCTTGAGCAGCAGGTACGTGCGCATGTTCGCCTCGGCCGAGGCCCACACGCCGGTGCTGTCCTCGGTCCGCGACGGCTTGTAGTCGAAGTGCCGGGGCCCGTCGTACGCGGGCACCCCGTCGGGGCCGCCGTGCTCCAGCAGGTCCACCAGGGCGAACGCGTTGAGCAGGTCACCGTGGCCGAAGACCAGGTCCTGGTCGTACTTGATGCCCCGCTGGCCGTTGAGGTCGAGGTGGAACAGCTTGCCCTGCCAGAGCGCCTGTGCGATGCCGTGGGCGTAGTTGAGCCCGGCCATCTGCTCGTGCCCGACCTCGGGGTTGAGGCCGACCCGCTCCGGGTGGGCCAGGGTGGAGATGAAGGCGAGCGCGTGCCCGACGGTGGGCAGCAGGATGTCGCCGCGCGGCTCGTTCGGCTTGGGCTCGATGGCGAACCGCAGGTCGTACCCCCGGTCGATGACGTACTGGGTGAGCAGGTCGACGGCCTCGCGGTACCGCTCCAGGGCGGCCCGGATGTCCTTGGCGACGTCGTACTCGGAGCCCTCCCGGCCGCCCCACATGACGAAGGTCTTCGCGCCCAGCTCGGCGGCGAGGTCGACGTTGCGCAGCACCTTGCGCAGCGCGTACCGCCGGACGTCGCGGTCGTTGCTGGTGAAGCCGCCGTCCTTGAACACCGGGTGGGTGAAGAGGTTGGTGGTCACCATGGGTACCACCAGGCCGGTCTCGTCGAGGGCCTTGCGGAAGCGGGCGATGTGCTGGTCACGGGTGGCGGCGTCGACGCCGAACGGGATCAGGTCGTCGTCGTGGAAGGTGATCCCGTACGCGCCCAGCTCGGCGAGCCGGTGCACGGCCTCGACCGGGTCCAGTTCCGGCCGGGTGGCGTCGCCGAACGGGTCGCGGGCCTGCCAGCCCACCGTCCAGAGACCGAAGGAGAACTTGTCGGCGGGGGTGGGACGGGGCGCCATGCTGAACCTCCGGGGGAATGGGACGGCGGCTATTTGTTCAGTGGTTGAATTATTTGGCGGCGCTGTGGCAGTGTCAAGTGGTGAGTCGAGCCAGCAGTCCGGCCGGCGCGGTCCGCCAGGCCAGCCTCCGGGAACTCAACCTCGCCGTGGTCCTCGGCCGGATCGCCGCCGCCGCCCGGCCGCCGTCGCGCGCGGAACTGGCCGCCGGCACCGGCCTCACCCGGGCCACCGTCTCGGCGGTCGTCGACGACCTGATCGGCGGCCGGCTGGTCACCGAGGCCGGACCCGCCCCGCGCACCGGGGCCGGCCGGCCCGCCCGGGGCCTCGTGCTCGCCGGGGACGGCCCGGCCGGTCTCGGGCTGGAGGTCAACGTCGACTACCTCGCCGCCTGCGTGGTGGACCTCGCCGGCACCGTCCGGCACCACACCGTGCACCGGGCCGACCTACGCCCGGTCTCCCCCGCCGACGCGCTGGCCCGGCTCGGCGACCTGGCCACCCGGGCCCGCGCGGACGCCCGCCGGCAGGGGCTCACCCTGGCCGGCGCCGCGCTGGGCGTACCCGGACTGGTCGGGGACGGCGGGCTGGTCCGGCTCGCCCCCAACCTCGGCTGGCGGGAGGTGGACGTCCCCGTCCTGCTCCGCCGGCACCTGCCGCCGGTCGAGCCGGTCACCGGGATCCCGCCCCTGGTGGTCGAGAACGAGGCGAACCTGGCCGCCCTGGGGGAACTGCACACCGTCTCCTCCGACACCGCCAGTTTCCTGCACATCTCCGGCGAGGTGGGCATCGGTGCCGGGATCGTCCTCGACGGCGCCCTCTTCCGGGGCGCACGGGGCTGGAGCGGCGAGATCGGCCACATCCCGATCCAGCCGGAGGGCCCGTCCTGCCGGTGCGGCGGCCGGGGATGCCTGGAGCAGTACGCCGGGCAGGAGGCCATCCTCACCGCGGCCGGCCTGACCTGGGCCGACCTGCCGGCGGACACCGCCGCGACCCGGTTGGCCGCGCTCGCCGAGGCCGACGAGCCCACCGCCCTGCGCGCCCTGCACGACGCCGGCACGGCGCTCGGCGTGGCGGTCGCCGCCGTGGTCAACCTGCTGGACCTGGACACCGTGGTCCTCGGCGGCGGATACGCCCCGCTCGCCCCCTGGCTGGGCCCGCCGGTGCTGACCGAGATCGGCCGCCGGGTGCTCACCGCCGCGTGGGCGCCGGTGACGGTCCGCCCGGCGCGGCTCGGGCCGGAGGCGGCGGTGGTGGGGGCGGCCGGCTCGGTGGTCCGGCGGATCATCGCCGACCCGAGCGGCTGGCTGGCCGGCCGGCGCGCTTCCTGGATGGGCGAGAGCAGGGCGACGTCGGTACGCTTGCCGGGAGGCAACGATCCCCCACGGTAGGGAGAGCGGTACCAGCATGCACAGCGGCCAGCCGACCGGGGCGTCCGGCGACGACCGGTGACCACGGCCAGACGGCCCGGTCGCGCCGGTCCGGTCGACGGTGGGCGGGTACCCGGTCCGCCGCCCCGGCCGGCCCCGGCCGCCGCGCCCGGGACCGACGGGCGGCTCGCCCGGGAACTGCTGGACGGACTCGCCGAGGCGGTCGTCACCACCGACCCCGCCGGCGTGGTGACGCTGGTCAACGCGATGGCCGCCGACCTGCTCCCCGAGGTGGCCGCCGGGGCGGAGCTGGCGCTGTGCCCGGTCCCGGCGCTGGGCCGGGCCGTCCGGGCGGGCGTGGACGCCTTCGACACCCAACACCACGGCCGGCGGCTGCGCGGCACCCGGCGACGCCTGGCCGGCGGCGGAGACGCCTGGTACGTCCGGGACGTCACCGAGGAGCAGGCCCGGACCGACGCCTTGCTCGCGGAGCGGTCCCGCACCGCCTTCCTCGCCCAGGCCGGCAGCCGGCTCGGCGTCTCGCTGCACCGGGAACAGACGCTCCGGACCGCGGTGACCCTGCCGGTGCCGTACCTGGCCGACGCCGCACTGGTCGTCCACCTCCCGCCCTCGCCCCCCGACGACGGGCCGCACTGGATCCGGTACGCCGACGGCGACCCCGCCCCGGCCAGCGGTACCGGCTCGGGGCAGCTCCCGGGCGGGGTGCCGGGGCTCGCCGAGGCGCTCGACGGCGAGGTGAGCGAGCCCAGCCCGTGGCTGGACGCGGAGCTGGCCGACCTGGCCGCGCTGCTGCCCGCCACCTTCGGCCGGCCGGGCGCCGTCCTGGTCAGCCCGATGACCGGGGCCGGTGGGCCGGCCGGCGCGCTGGTGCTGCTGCGCCGGGTCGACCGGGCCGGCTTCGACGCCCGCGAGATCGAGCTGGCCCGGGAGTTCGCCGCCCGCGCCGGGGCGGCCCTGGCCACCGCCGACCTGTACGGGGAGCAGACCCACCTGGCCCGGGTCCTGCAACACAGCCTCCTCCCGCCGGAACTGCCCACCGTCCCCGGGCTCGCCCTGGCCGGCGGGTACCGGGCGGCCGGGGACAGCCTGCGCATCGGCGGCGACTTCTACGACGTGTTCCGGACCGAGGGCGGCGCGATGATCGCCCTCGGCGACGTCTGCGGCAAGGGCGTCGGCGCGGCCGTGCTCACCGGCCGGGTCCGCCAGTCGTTGCAGACCCTGCGGCTGGTCGAGCAGCGACCGCTGGCGCTGATGGAGCTGCTCAACCGGGCGCTGTTCGACACGCCGGACGCCGCCCGGCGCAGCCAGTTCACCACCCTGCTGCTGGGCACGGTGACCCGGGGACCGGGCGAGGACACCCGGGTCCGGATCGCCGGGGGCGGCCATCCGGACCCGCTGGTCCTGCGCCCCGACGGCACCGTCACAGCGGTCCGGGTCGGCGGGATGCCGATCGGCGCCCTGACCACCGCCCGGTTCGCCGAGGCCGAGTTCGTCCTCGCCCCGGGTGAGCTGCTGGTCGCCTACACCGACGGGGTGACGGAGGCGCGCGGCGGTCCCCGGGACGGGGAGATGTTCGGCGAGGCCCGGCTGCGCCAGGCGTTGGCCTCCAGCGCCGGGCTCCCGCCGGCCGCCGTGGTCGACCGGCTGCTCCAGCTCGTCGACGAGTGGCTGGACGGGCAGAGCCACGACGACATCGCCATGCTGGCCCTGCGCGCGGCCCCCCGGTGACCGCCGGGACACCGGGGCCGGGCCGGGCGGCGACCGACGGCGGGCCACCCGAGGGGTCCGCCGCCCCGGTCGAGGGGCCCGCCGAGGTCGACCCGGCGCTGGTCGAGGCGTACCTCGGCTGTCTGGAGCGGGCCGACCAGCACGGGGCCACCGCGCTGGCGCTGGGGCTGGTCGACGCCGGCCGGTCGGTCGCCGACGTCCTGGTGGACCTCGTCGCGGCGGCGCAACGGGAGGTCGGGCGGCGCTGGCTGACCGGCCGGTGGAGCGTCGCCCAGGAACACGCGGCCACGCACGTGAGCGAGCTGGTGGTGACCGCGGTCGCCGCCCGGACGAGGACGCCGGGGCACCGGGGTCACGTCGTGGTGGCCTGCGTCGAGGGTGAGTGGCACGCGCTGGCGGCCCGGATCGTCGCCGAGGTGGTCCGGGCCGCCGGGTGGCGGGTGAGCTTCCTCGGGGCCAGCGTGCCGGCCCGGCACCTGGTGTCGTACCTGCACCAGACCGGGCCGGACGCGGTGCTGATGAGCTGTGTGCAGCCCAACCGGCTGGTCCGGGCCGCCCGGATGGTGCAGGCGTGCCGGTCGGCCGGGGTACCGGTGATCGCCGGCGGGCCCGGGTTCGGCCCGGACGGCCGGTGGGCCCCGGCGGTCGGCGCGGCGGCCTGGGGCGGGTCGGCCCGGGACGCCGCCCACCTGCTGGAACGGCACCGGCACCCGGACGGCGGCAGCCACCCGCCGGCCCCTGCCGACGGTGACGAGTACGTCGCGGTGCTGCGCCGCCGCCGGGAGGTGGTGGAGCTGACCCTGCGGGCGCTAAACCCGCCCGAGGACCGGGTGGACGACGTGGCGACCGGGGTCGCCCACCTGCTGGACGCGCTGGCCGCGGCGATCCGGGTGGGTGACCCGCAGTTGCTGGTGGACTTCGCCACGTGGCAGGTGACGGCGCTGACCGCCCGGTCCGGGCAGCCGGCGGTGCTCGACACGGTGCTGGAGCGGTGTGCCGCGCTGCTGGCCGAGCACCCGCGCGCCGGCCACTACCTGCGGCTGGCCCGGACCGCCGTGGCCGAGGGCCGATGACCGCCGGGCCGACGGCGGGAGGCCGGTGTGGCCGGGGGCCGACG
>NZ_LRQV01000136.1 GCF_001567585.1 Micromonospora rosaria | reverse complement strand
GGGCCGCCGGGCTGCGCGCCGAGGGCGCCACGGCGGGCCGGCTGGTGACGGTCTGCCGGCGGCGCGGCGTCGACGCGATCGTGGCGATCCTGGCGGTGCTGCGCACCGGGGCGGCGTACCTGCCGCTGGACCCGGACGCCCCCACCGCCCGCAACGAGGCGATCCTCGCCGACGCCTGCACCGGCGGCACCCCACCAACTCTTGCCGAGGTCCGCGAGCGCGGCGAGGTGGTGCTGCCCGGCGCCGTCGTCCCCGCCGACACCGGGTACGTCATCTACACCTCCGGCTCCACCGGCACCCCGAACGGCGTGCTCGTCGGCCGGGCGGCGCTGGCGCACTTCGTGGCCGGCGCGACCCGACGGTACGGCGTCACCGCCGACGACCGGGTGCTCCAGTTCGCCCCGCTGCACTTCGACGCCAGCGTCGAGGAGATCTTCGTGACCCTCTGCGCCGGTGGCACCCTGGTGCTGCGCGACGCGGAGATGCTCGACGTGCCGGCCCTGCTCGCCGGGGTCCGCGCGCACCGGGTCACCGTCCTGGACCTGCCCACCGCGTACTGGCACGAACTGGCGTACGCGCTCTCCGCCGGGGTGGTCGAGCTGCCGCCACGGCTGCGGACCGTGATCATCGGGGGTGAGGCGGCGCTGCCCGAGCGGGTGGCCCGCTGGCGGCGGGCCGTCGGGGACCGGGTCCGGCTGCTCAACACGTACGGGCCGACCGAGGCGACGGTGGTGGCCACGGTCGCCGACCTCTCCCGGTACGACGGCGGCGAGGTGCCGATCGGGCTGCCGCTGCCCGGCGTCCGCGCCGCCCTGGTCGACGGGGAGCTGTGGCTGCTCGGCGGGGGCCTCGCCGACGGGTACCTGGGCCGCCCGGAGCTGACCGCCCGCCGGTTCACCACCCTCGACGGCGAACCCGCCTACCGCACCGGCGACCTGGTGCGGGTGCGCGCCGACGGCCAGCTCGGCTACCTCGGCCGCGTCGACGACGAGGTCAAGATCAACGGCCACCGGATCGACCCGGCCGCCGTTGAGTCGGTGCTGCTCACCCACCCCGGCGTCCGCCAGGCCGCGATCGTCGCCCAGGACCTCGGCGACGGCGTCAAGCGGCTGGTCGCCTACGTCGTCGGGGACGTCACCGCCGAGCAGGCCCGCAGCCACCTCGCCGCGCACCTGCCCGCCCCCGCCGTACCCGGCGTGGTGAGCCTGGTCCCGGCGCTGCCCCGGACCAGCACCGGCAAGATCGACCGGAACCTGCTGCGCGGCATGTCGCCCCAGCGCGCCGACACCCCCGCCCCCACCGAGCACGCCGAGTACCGCCCCGCCCCCGGCGAGACCCTGGTGCCGCTCTCCTACGCGCAGCGCCGCCTCTGGTTCCTCAACCGGCTGGAGGGCCCGTCGGCGACGTACAACGTGCCGGTGGTGGTGGAGCTGTCCGGGGTGCCGGACCGGACGGCCCTGGCCGCCGCCGTGCGGGACGTGGTGGCGCGGCACGAGGTGCTGCGGACGGTCTTCCCGTCGGTGGACGGCGAGCCGGTGCAGCGGGTCCTCGACGGGTCGCCGGTGGAGCTGTCGGTGGTGGAGTGCGCCGCCGCCGAGGTGGACGCCCGGGTGTCGGGATTCGCGGGGGAGCCGTTCGACATCGCGGTGGACGTGCCGGTGCGGGTGCGGTTGTTCGTGGTGGACGCCGCCCGGTCGGTGCTGGTGGTGCTGCTGCACCACGTCGCCACCGACGGCTGGTCGATGGCCCCGCTGCTGCGCGACCTCGCCACCGGGTACGCCAGCCGGCGGGCCGGCGCCGCACCGACCTGGGAACCCCTGCCCGTGCAGTACGCCGACTACACCCTCTGGCAGCGGGACCTGCTGGGCGAGGAGTCCGACCCGGACAGCCTGCTCACCCGGCAGCTCGCCTGGTGGCGGGAGGCACTGGCCGGCTCGCCGCAGGTGCTGGACCTGCCCCTGGACCGGCCCCGCCCCACCGAGGCCAGCCATCGGGGCGCCTCGGTGCACGCCCGGCTCGACGCCGCCACCCACCGCCGGCTGCGCGACCTCTGCGACACCCACCAGGCCAGCCCCTTCATGGTCTTCCACGCCGGCCTCGCCGCCGCCCTGAGCCGGGTCGGCGCCGGCACCGACGTGCCGATCGGCACACCCGTCGCCGGGCGCTCCGACGAGGCGCTGCACGACCTGATCGGGTTCTTCGTCAACACCCTCGTGCTGCGGACCGACCTCACCGGCGACCCCGGCTTCGCCGACCTGGTCACCCGGGTCCGCGACGCCGACCTGGCCGCGTACGCCCACGAGGACGTGCCCTTCGACCTGGTCGTGGAACGCCTCAACCCGGCCCGGTCCCTCGGCCACCACCCGTTCTTCCAGGTCATGCTCACCGTCGACACCGCCGTTCCCGACGACGAGCTGCGCATCCTCGACCTCGACGGGCGGATCGCCCCCGCCGGCCTCGACCAGGCCAAGTTCGACCTCAGCGTCTCCTGCGTCGCCGGTGGAGCGGGCGAGGTCGACGTGTGGCTCCAGTACGCCACCGACCTGTTCGACGAGGCCACCGCCCGGCTGCTGCTCGACGTGTACCTGCGCCTGCTGCGCGCCGCCGCCGCCGACCCGGCCACCCCCGTCACCGCCCTCGACGTGCTCACCGCCGACGAACAGCAGGACCTCGCCGACCGCCGGGCCGCCACCCGCAGCCGGGCCGCCACCGTCATCGCCGTGGCCACCGGCCGGGGCGACTCGCCCCGTACCGACCTGCTGCGCGGCCTCTTCGCCGAGGTGCTCGGCCGGCCCACGGTGGCCGCCACCGACGACTTCTTCGCCCTCGGCGGGCACTCCATGCTCGGGGTGCGGCTGGTCAACCGGATGCGTTCGGTCCTCGGGGTGGAGGTCGGCATCCGGGACCTCTTCCTCGCCCCCACCCCGACCGGGCTGGACCGGCGCATCGGCGAGCTGACCGGTGCCGGCGAGCGGCCGGAGCTGACCGCGACGGCGGCCCGCACCGGGGAGCGGGTCCCGCTGTCCTTCGCGCAGCGTCGGCTGTGGTTCCTCGCCGAGCTGGGCGGGCCGAGCGCGGTCTACAACATCCCGGTCGCGCTGCGGCTGGAGCGCGACCTCGACCCGGAGGTGCTCGGCGGGGCCCTGGCCGACGTGGTGCAGCGGCACGAGGTGCTGCGGACCGTCTACCAGGCCGTCGACGGCGAGCCGTACCAGCGGATCCTCGACCGGGCCGCCCCCGAGCTGACCGTCCGCGACGTCACCGCCGGGGAACTGCCGGCGGCGGTGGACGCGGCGGCCGGGTACGTCTTCGACCTGGCCACCGAGATCCCGGTCCGGCTCTGGCTGCTGCGGGTCGACGGCGGCGGGCAGGTGCTGGTGGTGCTGGTGCACCACATCGCCGGGGACGGCTGGTCGATGGGTCCGCTGCTGCGCGACCTCGCGGCGGCGTACGCGGCCCGCGCCGCCGGCACCGCCCCCGGCTGGGCGCCGCTGCCGGTGCAGTACGCCGACTACACGCTCTGGCAGCGCGACCTGCTCGGTGACGCGGCCGACCCGGACAGCCCGCTGGCCCGGCAGCTCGGCTTCTGGCGGTCCGCGCTGGCCGGGGCCCCGCAGGTGCTGGAGCTGCCCGCCGACCGGCCCCGCCCGGCGGTGGCCAGCCAGCGCGGCGAGGTGGTGCCGTTCACCGTGGACGCGGCGACCCACGCCGGGGTGCTGCGGCTGGCCCAGGAGCACGGCGCGACGGTGTTCATGGTGCTCCAGTCCGCGCTGGCCGTCCTGCTGTCCCGGCACGGCGTCGGCACGGACGTGCCGATCGGCACCGTGGTCGCCGGCCGGGGCGACGATGCCCTGGACGACCTGGTCGGGTTCTTCGTCAACACCCTGGTGCTGCGCACCGACGTCTCCGGTGACCCGACCTTCGCCGAGCTGCTGGCCCGGGTCCGGGACGCCGACCTGGCCGCCTACGACCACCAGGACGTCCCCTTCGAGCGGCTGGTGGAGGAGCTGAACCCGGCCCGCTCCACCGCGTACCACCCGCTGGTGCAGGTGATGCTGGTGCTCCAGAACGCCGGTGGCGACGGGGAACCGGAGACCGCGTCCCCGCTGGCCGGCGAGGAGCTGGCCTTCCGGGCCGGGGTGGCCAAGTTCGACCTCACCCTCGCCGTGCGGGAGTACCACGACCCGGCCGGCGCCCCGGTCGGCATCACCGGCGCGGTGGAGTACGCCACCGACCTGTTCGACCCGGCGACGGTGACCCGCCTCGCGGCGTCCCTGGCCCGGCTGCTCGGCACGGTCACCGCCGAGCCGGGGACCCGGGTCGGCGACCTCGACCTGCTCACCGCCGCCGACCGCGACCAGGTGCTGCGGGTCTTCAACACCACCGGCACGCCCGGCCCCGACCTGCGCGTCACCGACCTGGTGCAGCGGCACGCCGCCGCCACCCCCGACCGGGTCGCGCTGATCTGCGACGGCCGGCCGATGAGCTACGGGGAGTTCGACGCCGAGGCCAACCGCCTCGCCCGGCACCTGGTGACGACCGGGGTACGCCGGGGCGACGTGGTCGGCGTCCTGCTGGACCGGGGCCTGACCATGGCCGTCGCCGTTCTCGCCGTGCTCAAGGCCGGCGCCGCGTACGCCCTGCTCGACCCGGAGTTCCCCGACGCCCGGCTGGCCGGCCTGGTCACCGACGCCTCGGTCACCGCCCTGGTCTCCGACACCGCGCTGGCCGACCGGCTCGGCGCGGCCCGGCCCGACCGGACCGTCCTGCTCGACGCGGCGGCCGAGGCGCTGGACGCCCAGTCCACCGACCCGCTGCACCTGCCCGGCGACCCCGGCGACCCGGCGTGCGTGATGTTCACCTCCGGCTCCACCGGCCGCCCCAAGGGCGCCCTCGCCGCCCACCGGGCCATCGTCGGCACCCTCACCGGCCAGGACTTCGTCGACTTCGGCCCGGACCAGGTGTGGGTGCAGTCCGCCCCGGTCTCGTGGGACGCCTTCGCGCTGGAGTTCTGGGGCGCGCTGCTGGCCGGGGCGACCTGCGTGCTCCAGCCGGGACAGCGGCCCGAGCCGGCCCGGATCGCCGACCTCGTCGCCGCCCACCGGGCCAGCACCCTCTGGCTCTCCGCCGGCCTGTTCAACCTGATGCTCGACGAGTACCCGGAGACCATCGGCGCGGTCGCCCAGGTCGTCACCGGCGGCGAGCCGCCGTCGGTGGAACACCTGGCGCGGGCCCGCCGCCGCTTCCCCCACCTGCGCCTGGTCCACGGGTACGGGCCGGTGGAGAGCATGATCTTCACCCACTGCCACCCGATCGACACCCCGCCGACCGGGGCCCCCGTCCCGGTCGGCGCGCCCCTGACCAACCGCCGCAGCTACGTGCTCGACGAGCGGCTGCGCCCGGTCCCGGTCGGGGTCACCGGTGAGCTGTACGTCGCCGGCACCGGCCTGGCCGACGGGTACCTGAACCGGGCCGGCACCACCGCCGCCGCCTTTGTGGCCGACCCGTACGGCCCCGCCGGGTCCCGGATGTACCGCACCGGCGACCTGGCCCGGTGGACCCGGGACGGGGTGGTGGAACTGCTCGGCCGCGCCGACGACCAGGTGAAGATCCGGGGCTTCCGGATCGAGCCGGGCGAGGTTGCCGCCGTCCTCGGCCGGCACCCGGGGGTCGGCGGGGTGGCCGTGGTCGTCCGGGAGGACCGCCCCGGCGACAAGCGCCTCGTGGCGTACCTGGTCCCGGCCGGGACGGGCGGCGAGATCGTGGTCGAGGACGTCCGCCGGGCCGCCGCCGAGGCGCTGCCCGCGCACATGGTGCCGGCGGCGTTCGTGGTGCTGGACCGGCTGCCGCTCACCGGCAACGGCAAGCTCGACCGGGCCGCCCTGCCCGCCCCCCGGCACGCCACGACCACCGGCGGCCGGGCCCCCCGGACCCCCGGCGAGCAGGTGATGTGCGACCTGTTCGGCGAGGTCCTCGGCGTCGACCGGGTCGGCGTGGACGACGACTTCTTCGCCCTCGGCGGGCACTCCCTGCTCGCCGCCAAGCTGGTCAACCGGGTCCGCACCGTCCGGGGCGTGGAGCTCGGCGTCCGGGACCTCTTCCTCGCCCCCACCCCCGCCGACCTGGAACGGCGGGTCGGCCGGGGCGCCGGGACGGCCGCCCGCCCCGCCCTGACCCGGACCGCGCCGGCCGTCGGCCCGGACGGCACGCCGGCCCCGGTGCCGCTCTCCTTCGCCCAGCACCGGCTCTGGTTCCTCGACGAGCTGACCGGGCCGAGCGCGGTCTACAACATCCCGGTCGCGCTGCGACTGGACCACGACCTCGACCCGGACGTCCTCCGCCGGGCCCTGGCCGACGTGGCCGACCGGCACGAGGTGCTGCGGACCGTCTACCGGGCCGTCGACGGGGAGCCCTTCCAGGTGGTCCTCGACCACGCCGAACCCGAGGTCACCGTCCGGGACGTCGCCGCCGGGGCCGTACCCGCGGCGATCGACGCGGCGGCCGGGTACGTCGTCGACCTGGCCACCGAGATCCCGGTCCGGCTCTGGCTGCTGCGGGTCGACGGCGGCGGGCAGGTGCTGGTGGTGCTGGTGCACCACATCGCCGGGGACGGCTGGTCGATGGGTCCGCTGCTGCGCGACCTCTCCACCGCCTACACGGCCCGCGCGGCCGGGCACGCCCCCGAGTGGACACCCCTGCCGGTGCAGTACGCCGACTACACCCGCTGGCAGCGGGACCTGCTCGGCGACGCGGCCGACCCGGGCAGCCTGCTCGCCCGGCAGCTCGGCTTCTGGCGGTCCGCGCTGGCCGGGGCCCCGCAGGTGCTGGAGCTGCCCGCCGACCGGCCCCGCCCGGCGGTGGCCAGCCAGCGCGGCGATGTCGTCCCGTTCACCCTGGACCCGGCGACCCACGCCGGGGTGCTGCGACTGGCCCGCGACCACGGCGCGACCCTGTTCATGGTGCTCCAGTCGGCCCTGGCGGTGCTGCTGTCCCGCCTCGGCGCGGGCACCGACGTGCCGATCGGCACGGTGGTCGCCGGCCGGGGCGACGACGCCCTGGACGACCTGGTCGGGTTCTTCGTCAACACGCTGGTGCTGCGCACCGACGTCTCCGGTGACCCCACCTTCGCCGACCTGCTCACCCGGGTCCGGGACGCCGACCTGGCCGCCTACGACCACCAGGACCTGCCCTTCGAGCGCCTCGTCGAGGAGCTGAACCCGGCCCGCTCCACCGCGTACCACCCGCTGTTCCAGGTGATGCTGCTGGTGCAGAACAACGCCGAGGCCGACCCCACCGGGTCGCCGCTGGCCGGCACCGAGGTCCCCTTCGACACCGGCACGGTCAAGTTCGACCTCACCCTGTCCGTCCACGAGCGCCCCGGCGACGCCGGGCTCGCCGGAGTGCTGGAGTACGCCACCGACCTCTTCGACGCCGGCACCGCCCGGCTGCTGGCCGAGCGGCTGGCCCGGCTGCTGCGCGCCGTCACCGCCGACCCCGGCCAGCGCGTCGGCGCGGTCGACCTGCTCGACCCCGCCGAACGCCACCGGCTGCTGCACCAGCTCAACGACAGCACCGTCGCCCCGACCCGGGGCACCGTGCACGAGGCGTTCCAGGCGCAGGTCCGGCGCACCCCGCACGCCCCGGCGGTCACCGCCGGCGACTCGCGGCTCAGCTACGCCGAGGTCGACCGCCGGGCCAACCGGCTGGCCCACCGGCTGATCGCCGCCGGGGTCACCCCGCAGTCGACGGTCGGGGTGCTGATGCGCCACGGCGCCGACCTCGTCGTGGCCACCCTGGCGGTGCTCAAGTGCGGCGCCGCGTACGTCCCGGTCGGCACCACGCTGCCCGCCGCCCGGGTCCGGATGATCGTCGCCGACTCCGCCGCGCGGGTCCTGCTCACCGACGCCGACACCGCCGACGGCGAGGTGGCGCGGGCCGAGCGGGCCGAGGGCGTCCGGGTCGTGCCCTTCGCGGTACCCGACGACGGCCCCGACACCGACCCGGACCTGCCGCTCGGCGACGACGCGCTGATGTACGTCATGTTCACCTCCGGCTCCACCGGCCGCCCCAAGGGCGTCGGGGTGACCCACCGCAACGTGCGGGAACTCGTCGCCGACCGGTGCTGGAACCCCGACCACCACCGCCGGATGCTGGTGCACTCCGCGTACGGCTTCGACTCCTCCACCTACGAACTGTGGGTGCCGCTGCTGCGCGGCGGGGAACTCGTGGTGGCCGAGGGCGACGGCGCGGACCTGGCGGAGCTGTCCCGGGTCATCGAGCGGTACGACGTCACCGCCGCGTACTTCACGATGGGCCTGTTCCACGTGCTCGCCGACGAGGGGCTGACCACCCTGGCCCGGCTCCGCGAGGTCTGGACCGGCGGCGACGTCGCCTCCCCGGCGGCCGTCCGGCGGGTGCTGGAGCACTGCCCGCAGACCGTCCTGGTGCACAGCTACGGCCCGACCGAGACCACCTTCGCCTCCCACCACCAGCGCTTCGAGACCACCGACCGGCAGTTCACCGGGGTGCACCTGGGCCGGGTGCTGGACAACACCCGCGCCTACGTCCTCGACGACCGGCTCGCCCCGGTCCCGCTCGGTGGCACCGGCGAGCTGTACCTGGCCGGGGCGCAGGTCGCCCGGGGCTACCTCGGCCGCCCGGCGCTGACCGCCGAACGGTTCGTCGCCGACCCGTTCGACCCGGCCGGCGGCCGGATGTACCGCACCGGCGACCTGGTCGCCTGGACCAGCGGCGGTGAGCTGCGCTTCGTCGGCCGGGCGGACGGGCAGGTCAAGATCCGGGGCTTCCGCATCGAACCGGTCGAGATCGAGGCGGTGCTCGGCCGGCACCCCGGCGTCGGCCAGGTCGCCGTCGTGGTCCGCGAGGACCGCCCCGGCGACAAGCGCCTGGTCGCGTACCTGGTGCCGGCGGACGGGGCGCGGCTCGACGAGGCCGAGGTGCGGGCCACCGCCGCGGCGAGCCTGCCCGGGTACATGGTCCCCTCGGCGGTGGTGCTGCTGGACCGGCTGCCGGTCACCGTCAACGGCAAGCTCGACCGGCGGGCCCTGCCGGCGCCCACCCACGGCGGCACCAGCGGGCGGGGCCCGCGCACCCCGGTCGAGCAGCGGATGTGCGAGCTGTTCGCGGAGGTTCTCGGCGTCGAGCGGGTGGGCGTCGACGACAACTTCTTCGACCTCGGCGGACACTCCCTGCTGGCCACCCGCCTGGTCAGCCGGCTCCGCACCGTCCTCGGCCTCGACCGGGCGGTCCGGGACCTGTTCCAGCACCCCACCGTCGCCGGCCTGGCCGGTGGGCAGGACACCGGCTCGGCGCTCGGGGTGCTCCTGCCGCTGCGCGCCGAGGGCAGCCGCCGCCCGCTGTTCTGCGTGCACCCCGGCGCCGGGATGAGCTGGTCGTACGCCGGGCTCACCCAGCACCTCGGCCCCGACCAGCCGGTGTACGGGTTGCAGACCCGTGCCCTGGCCACCCCGGGGTACCGGGCGGCCAGCGTCGAGGAGATGGCCGACGACTACCTGACCGAGGTCCGGCGGATCCAGCCGGAGGGCCCGTACCGGCTGCTCGGCTGGTCGTTCGGCGGGATCGTCGCGCACGCCATGGCGACCCGGCTGCAACAGGCCGGTGCGGAGGTGGAGCTGCTGGCCATGATGGACGCCTACCCGGTCGCCGAGGAGGACGCCGCCCGACCGCGTACCGACCGGGAGACGATGCGGATGCTCCTCGGCGAGGAGGGCGACGGGGACGGCCCCGAGGGCGTCGGCGACCGGTACGACCCGCAGGTCGTGGTCGAGGTGCTGCGGCGCCGCGACCCGGTGCTGGCCGGGTTCACCGAGGCGGAGGTGCACGCCCTGGTGGCGGCGGCGGTCAACCACGCGGACCTGATGGCCGCGTACCGGCCGGCGCTGTTCACCGGTGACCTGCTGTTCTTCTCCGCCAACCGGTCCGGCGGCGACGGGCCGCTGACCCCCAAGCTGTGGGCCGACCACGTGCACGGCGACCTGGTCTGCCACGACATCGACACCACCCACCTGCGGATGACCGAACGGGAACCGCTCACCGAGATCGGCGGCATCCTCGCCGGAAAACTGGCGCCGCCGCGCGCCGAGACGCACGACCCCACCGAAGGAACCGAAGCGCACGACCCCACCGAGAAAAGGAGCTGAGAAATGGTGAATCCGTTCGAGGACGAGAACGGCACGTTCCTGGTCCTGGTCAACGACGAGGGGCAGCACAGCCTCTGGCCCGCCTTCGCCGCGGTGCCGGCCGGCTGGCGCAGCGTCCTCGGCCCGGCCAGCCGCCCCGAGTGCCTGGCGCAGATCGAGCGCGACTGGACCGACATCCGCCCGCGCAGCCTCGTCGCCCAGTACGCGTAACCCCTGCTGAGAACGGCCCCCCGCACCGGTGCGGGGGGCCGTCGGCGTGTCCGGGCCGCCGCCGCCGCACCCCGCTGCGCCGGCGGCGTCGACCCGGTGACCGGCGGCGCGAAGCCGCCGCTACTGCCCGCCTTCCTGCCCCCGTAACTTCCGGCTGCGGCCCCGCCCCGCTCCTATATTCGAGCTGTGCAAAACGGAACCGCCGGGAGCGGAGAACCGCTTCCGGAACGGGCGTCCCCATTTCTCACCGGAGAGCCGCGATGGCGCACTCGCAAGGCGTTGGAAAAGTTCTGCTGACCGGTACCGTCTCGGATTCGCACACCTGGAACCTGGTCTTCCTCGAACTGTTCGTCGAGGAACTGGGGCACCAGGTCGTCAACCTCGGCCCCTGCGTCCCGGACGACCTGCTCGTGCGGCGCTGCCGGATCGAGGCCCCGGACCTGGTGGTGGTCAGCAGCGTCAACGGGCACGGCTACGTCGACGGGCTCAGCGCCGTCACCCGGCTGCGCGCCGAGCCCGAGCTGGCCGGCGTCCCGATGGTGATCGGCGGCAAGCTCGGCCTCGACGGCCGGGACGAAGCCGACCGGGCCGCCCGGCTGCGCGCCGCCGGCTTCGACGCGGTCTTCGACGACGGTGACCTGCTCGCCTTCCAACGGTTCCTGGCCGACCTGCCGGCGGGGGCGTCGACCATGGTGGGACGGCCGGCGTGAGCGCCGGGGTCCTCGGCGCGGCGGAGCGGACCGTCCGGCCGGCGGCGCCCGAGGGGTCCTTCGGCCGGTTCGTCGCCGACGCCGCCCGCGCCGGCCGGCTGGTCGTCCAGCCCCGGATGGGCTTCAGCGACCTGCGGCGGATGCGCGCCGGGCTGGAGCGCACCCGGTTCGCCGCGGCCACCACGGTCGGTACGGTCACCATCGACAGCTACACCCGGGTCGGCGCGTACGACGCGGCCCACCGGGCGCTGGTCGAGGGCACCCCGCTCAACGGGTACCCGATCGTGGCGTACCCGGTGGAGACCACCCGGACCCTGCTCGCCGGGGTGCACGACGAGTCCTTCCCGGTCCAGGTCCGGCACGGGTCCTCCCAGCCGGAGCCGATCATCCGGGCGCTCGCCGCCGCCGGCCTGCACGCCACCGAGGGCGGCCCGGTCTCCTACTGCCTGCCGTACGGCCGCACGCCGCTGCGGGAGTCGGTGCGCAACTGGGCGCGGGCCAGCGAACTCCTGGCCGAGTTGGCCCCGGGCACCGCGCACCTGGAGAGCTTCGGCGGCTGCCTGCTCGGGCAGCTCTGCCCGCCCGGCCTGCTGGTCGCGGTGAGCCTGCTGGAGGGGCTGTTCTTCGCCCGGCACGGCATCACCAGCGTGTCGCTGAGCTACGCCCAGCAGACCGACCCAGACCAGGACACCGAGGCGATCCGGGCGCTGCACCGGCTGGCCGCCGAGTTCCTGCCGGCCACCGTGGACCGGCACGTGGTCCTCTACACGTACATGGGGACCTTCCCCACCACCGCGCGGGGCGCCCGGCGGCTGCTGGCCGCCTCCGCCGACCTGGCGGTCCGGGCCGGCGCGCAGCGGCTGATCGTCAAGACCGTCGCCGAGGCGCACCGGATCCCCACCGTCGCGGAGAACGTCGAGGCCCTGGAGACGGCCGCCGCCGCCGCGTCGGTCACCGACCCCGGGGTGGACCCGGCCGGCGAGGAGAGCGTCTACCGGGAGGCCCGCCGGCTCGTCGAGGCGGTGCTCGACCTCGACGACGACCCGGGCCGGGCCCTGCACGCCGCGTTCCGCCGGGGCTACCTGGACGTCCCGTGGTGCCTGCACCCGGACAACGCCGGCCGGTCCCGCAGCTTCATCGACGACGCCGGCCGGCTGCGCTGGTCGGCGGTCGGCCGGATGCCGATCACCGCCACGGCGTCCGCCCAGCAGCCGGCGATGTCGTCGGCGCGCCTGCTGTCCGCCCTGCACACCGTCGCACGCACGTACGACCAATGAGCCCGGGAGGCGAGATGCACCACACGGACCACCAGCCAGACGGCCCGGCGCCCCGGCCGGTGCCGCTCGGCGAGCACCTGGCCGCGCCGACGACCAGGGCCGCGATGGCGGTGCAGCAGGAGGCGCTGTACGCGGCGCGGGAGTACCTGCGTGGCCAGGGCTGCACGGAACTGCTGCCGCCGCTGGTCGGCCCGGTCACCGATCCCGGCGGGCGGGGCGCCAAGGCGCTGGACGTGGACTACTACGGCCAGCCGTACAAGCTGATGACCAGCGCGATCCTCTACAAGCAGGCGTCCCTGCGCGGCTTCGACCGGCTCTTCTACATCGCCCCGAACGTGCGGGTGGAGCCGCCGGAGACCGCCGGGACCGGCCGGCACCTGGTGGAGTTCCACCAGATCGACGTGGAGCTGGCCGGCGCGTCCCGGGACGAGGCGATGGAGGTCGCGGCCGGGCTGCTCACCCACGTGGTCCGGCACGTGCTGGATACCGTGCCCGACGTGCTGGCCGGGCTGGGCCGCGACCCGCTGGCCTTCACCGAGCTGCTGACCGGCAAGTTCGACACCTGCACCCACGCCGAGGCGGTCGACCGGCTGCGCGGCGGCGGGCACCCGCAGAGCGCCGACGCCGAGATCGACTGGGTGGGGGAGGAGACGCTCTCCCGGGAGGCGGACCGGCCGTTCTTCGTCACCGACTACCCGAAGGGCTCCCGGGGCTTCTACGACCGGGAGGACCCGGACCGGCCCGGGGTGCTGCGCAACTTCGACCTGATCGCCCACGGCGGGTACGGGGAACTGGTCAGCGGCAGCGAGCGGGAGGCGGACTACGCCACCATCGTCACCCGGATGCGGGAGAGCGGCGAGAACCCGGCCAAGTACGACTGGTACCTGAAGCTGGCCCGGGAGGGCATCCCGACCAGCGCCGGGTTCGGCATGGGGGTGCAGCGGCTGGTCCGCTTCCTCACCGGGCTGGACGCCCTCTGGCAGGTCAGCGCGTACCCGAAGCTGCCCGGGGTGGTGGCCCCGTGACCGGCGTACGCGCCCCCGGCTTCCCCGAACGGCAGGTCCGGGCCCGCGCCCGGCACGGCACCGCCGAGGTCTTCCCCCCGGCCGACCGCTACGGGGCCCAGCTCTTCGGCGCGGGCGACGACGCCGAGCCGGTCGACCCCCGCCTCCTCGACGACCTGGACGCCGCCCGGCTGGTCCCGCCGGTCTTCGTGCCGCAACGGCTGGAGAAGCTGATCGAGCTGGCCCGGGAGCCGGTCCACGACGACGTGGACCTGGCCACCACCGTCGGCGGGTTCCGGTCCCCGCTGCCGGTCTACGTCAGCGCGTTCGGCTCGACCCGGATCGCCGCCGGCGACGCCGGGCTCGCCGCCAGCCGCCAGGCCGGCCGGCTCGGCGTCCCGATGGTGATCGGGGAGAACCTGGTCCCGGTGGGCGGGTACCGGCGGGCCGCCGACGGGGCCGGCGCGTCGATCCTGGCCCGGCTGCGGGCCTACGCCGAGCAGTGCCCGCCGGACGCAGGCGGCGTGGTGGTGCAGCAGAGCACCGAGGACGCCGACTCGGAGGTGTGGAACCTCGTCTACAGCGACCCGTCGGTGCGGGACCTGGTCGACTCCGGCCGGCTGGGATTCGAGCTGAAGCTCGGCCAGGGCGCCAAGCCGGGGCTGGGCGGGATGACGGTGGTCGACGCCGCCGACGCGGCCCGGCTGGCCGACCGGTTCGCCGTGCGGGACGTGCTCGGCGGCGGCGGGTGGCTGCGCTGCGCCAGCCCGGGCACCTTCACCGAGGAGATCGTCCGCCAGCAGGTGCGCTTCATGCGCAACAACTTCCCCCGCGCCCGCGTGTGGGTGAAGTTCCACCCCGGCCGGGACGTCGCCCACGCCGCCGCCACCGCCTGGCGGGCCGGCGCGGACGCGGTGACCGTCGACGGGGCGCAGGGCGGCACCGGCTGGGCCCCCCGGGCCTTCCTCGACCAGGTCGGGCTGCCGCTGGGCGAGTGCCTGCGCCGGATCGGCCGCCCCGAGGGCTGCCTGCTGGCCAGTGGCCGGATCTGGGAGGGCGGCCGGGCGGTGAAGGCGCTGGCGCTCGGCGCCACCGCCGTCGGCCTGGGCCGGGCCGCGCTGCTCGCGGTCGACACCGACGCCGAGTCGGGCCTGGTCCGGCTGGTGCGGGCGCTGGCCCTGGAGGCCCAGCTCCTGATCAGCGCGCTGGGCCGGTACACCGTCGACGCGCTCACCCCGGACGACCTGTGGTGGCCGGGCACCCCGACCACCACGGCGGCCCCCGCCGCTCCCGCCGGCCCCACCGTGGACAGCCGTACCGACCGGATCGGAGGACGCGCGTGACCGCCCTGCTGGACGTCGGGTGCCACCTGCCCGAGCTGAGCGTGGACGTCGGTGACATCTGCGCCGCCGTCGACGCCCCACCCCGACTGCTGTGGACGTTCCGCCGCTTCTACGGGCTGGAGTCGGTGCGCCGGGACCCGGACCGGGACCTGCGCGCGACGCTGACCGCCGCCGTGGAGTCGCTGAGCGAGCTGCGCGGCAACGAGCACCGGGTCCGGTACGTGATCCTGGCCCGGACCGTCACCACCGTCACCCCCGCCGGGGAGCGCCCGCTGGAGGACGTCTGCGCCGCGCTCGGCCTGCCGAACGCGGTCGCCTTCACCCTCACCCAGCACGCCTGCGCCACCGGCCTGCTCGGGGTGGACCTCGCCGGGCAACTGCTGGCCGCCGACGGCGACCCCGACGCGCTGGCGCTGGTGCTCACCGGGGAGAAGGTCTTCAACCCGACCCTCCAGATCATCCCGGAGAGCACGGTGATGGGGGAGTCCACCGCCGCCTGCCTGGTCGCCCCCGGCGGGGACCGGGACCGGCTGCTCGGCTACGCCACCCGCACCCTCGGCCGGTACGCCGAGCAGTTCCCCCCGCAGGCGCTGGATTCGCGCTTCCTCAAGGAGCACAACGAGGTGCTCGCCGACGTGATCCGGGACGCCGCCACGGCGGCCGGGGTCGGCGTCGAGGACCTGGCGCTGATCCTGCCGCACAACGTCAACCGGCTCTCCTGGTCGTGGACCTGCCAACTGCTCGACATCCCGCTGGAGCGGGTCTTCCTGGACAACATCCCGGTCACCGGGCACTGCTTCACCGCCGACCCGTTCATCAACCACGTGCACGCCCGCCGGGCCGGCCGGCTCCGCCCCGGCGACCTGTACCTGATGGCCGCCGTCGGGCTCGGCGCGACCTTCTCCGCCGCCGTCCTGCGCCACTGACCACCCCGACCCGCGCCGGGTCGACCCACGACCGCCCCGACCCGCGCCGGGTCGACCAGAAGGGAACACCATGGCACCGCCGTACCCGAGCTTCCTCGCCGGCGTGAAGAGCGCCTGCACCGGCTCCGCCGACACCCCGTTCGTGCTGCTCGGCAACTTCGAGGTCGAGGACGAGTGGGCCCGGGACGAGGTGGGCCTGCCGACCGTCGGCGGGCGTGCCTCCACCGCGATCGTGAACCGGATGGACGAGTTCGCCGTGCTGCTCGCCGGCCCCGGTGACCACGTCGTGCTCAAGTCCGCCCCGGACCCCGACTACCTGGCCTACCTGACCGACCTCGGCATCGCGTTGCCGACGATCCTGGTCACCGACCAGTCCGACCCGGCCGCCACGGTCAGCGAGGACGCGCTGCGCTCGCCCCGGCTCCAGGCGGCGCTGCGGGACCTGGCCGGCACCGGGGCGCACCTGCTGCCGCACGGCATGTCCACCCTGGAGGCGCGGCTGTGCGAGGCGACCGGGCTGGCCCCTTCGCTGCCGCCGGTGCCGGTGGTCAAGGCGGTCAACAGCAAGGTGTACAGCCGCCGGGTCGCCCGGGACCTGGGCCTGCCGCTCGCCGTCGGCTGGGAGTGCGAGACCGTCGCCGAGTTCGCCGAGGCCGCGAAGGAGGCCGCCCGGTCGGTCGCCGCCGGGCGCAGGGTCGGCGTCAAGGACGCGTACGGGGTCTCCGGCAAGGGCATCGTGGTCGTCGAGGACCCGCGCCGGCTGGACCAGCTCGTGCGGATGGTCACCCGCCGCGCGGAGAAGACCGGCGACCAGCGCATCGCCCTGGTCCTGGAGGAGTGGGCGGACAAGGCGCTCGACCTCAACTACCACTTCACCGTCGGGCGGGACGGCTCCGTGCGCTTCGACTTCGTCAAGGAGGCGCTCACCGAGAACGGAGTCCACAAGGGACACCGGATTCCGGCCCGGATCAGCGCCGCGCACACCGCGCAGCTCGTGGAGACCGCCGACCGGCTCGGCCGGCGACTGGCCGCCGACGGCTTCCACGGCATCGTCGGGGTGGACGCCATCACCACCGGCGACGGCGGCCTGCTGCCGGTGCTGGAGATCAACGCCCGGAACAACATGTCGACCTACCAGACCGGCCTGCAGGAGCGGTTCATGGGCCCGGGGACGGTGGCCCTGGCCCGGCAGTACGACCTGACCCTCACCGGCCCGGTCGGCTTCGCCGACCTGCGCGACCAGCTCGGCGACCTGCTGCTGACCACCGGGGGCGGCAGCGGCCTGCTGGTCAACAACTTCGCCACCGTCAACGCCGCCGCGCCCGGCCCGGACGACCCCCGGCCGTACGCCGGGCGCCTGTACGGCCTGCTGCTGGCCGGCTCCGAGGCGGAGCTGGCCGACCTGGACCACGCCATCGCACGGACCGTGCGGAAGGAGACCGTCAATGTCTGAGTCGACCTCGGTGGGCACCGTACCGGTCAGCGAACTGGTCGAGCGCTTCGGCACCCCGCTGTACGTCTACGACGGGGCCCGGATCACCGAGCAGTTCCGCGGGCTGCGCGACCGGCTGCACCCGGCGGTGGAGATGTTCTACTCGCTCAAGGCCAACCCGAACGTCAGCATCTGCGCGCTGCTGCACTCGCTGGGCGCCCGCGCCGAGGTCTCCTCGCTGACCGAGCTGGTCACCGCCCAGCGGGCCGGGGTGCCGGCCGAGCAGATCATGTTCCTCGGGCCGGGCAAGAGCCACTACGAGATCGCCGCCTGCCTCAAGGAGGAGATCACCCTCATCTGCGAGTCCTTCGGGGAGCTGGCGCTCATCGACGAGCTGGCCGAGGGGCTGGCCACCACCGCCCGGGTGGTGCTGCGGGTCAACCCGAGCTTCGCGGTCAAGGGCAGCGGCCTGACCATGGGCGGCAAGCCCCGCCAGTTCGGCATCGACGAGGCCGCCCTGCTGGCCGCCGACGACCTGGCCACCCGGCACCGCCACGTGCGGCTGGTCGGCTTCCAGGCGTACATGGGCACCCGGTTCCTCGACGAGGACATGATCGCCGCGAACACCGAGCGGATCCTGGAGCTGGCCGAGCGCCTCGGCGCGCACCTGGGGGTGCCGCTGGAGGTGGTCGACGTCGGGGGCGGCCTCGGCGTGGCGTACTTCCCCGGCGAGCGCGACCTCGACGTGGCCGCGCTGGCCGACCGGCTCAACCCGATCTTCACCCGGTTCCACGACCGGTACCCGGCCACCCGCCTCGTCATGGAGCTGGGCCGGTACCTGGTCGGCCACAGCGGCACGTACGCGGTGCAGGTCCGCTACGTCAAGGAGTCCATGGGGGAGCGGTTCGCGGTCGCCGACGGCGGCACCAACCACCACATGGCCGCGGTCGGCATCGGCTCCTTCGTCAAGCGGAACTTCCCGATGCGCCTGCTCAACCGGGACAGCGCCGCCGAGGGCGTGAAGTGGAACGTCACCGGCCCGCTCTGCACCCCCAACGACACCATCGGTAAGGCCGTGGAGCTGCCGGCCGACCTGGCCCCCGGCGACGTCGTCGGGGTCGAGCGCTCCGGCGCGTACGGGCCGACCGCCTCCCCGGTGCACTTCCTCAGCCACGGCTACCCGGCCGAGGTGCTGGTCCACGACGGCGAGGCCCGGCTGATCCGGACCCGCGACGACGTGGAGAGCATGCTCGCCGCCCAGATCCTGCACGACTTCCACTGATCCGCTCCGTCCCCGTACCCCTCTTTCCCCGAAAGGCAGGAACCCCCATGTCCGTCACCGTCGCCGCCGACCAGCAGGTCGTCTCCGCCATCGTCACCGCCCTCGAGGAGGTGCTCGGCCAGGAGCTCACCGACGTCACCGAGCAGACCCGCCTCTTCGACGACCTGAGCCTGGACTCCACCAGCGTGCTCGGCCTGCTGATGGCCCTGGAGGACGCCCTCGACATGCAGGTCGACCCGGAGGGCCTGGAGCAGAGCCACCTGGAGACCGTCGGCTCGCTGGCCGCCTTCATCGCAGAGAGCCGCTGACCGGTGCCGGTCCTGCGGCGGCTCGGGGAGCCCACCGGTCTGGCCGCGCCAGGTGACGCGGCCGGACCGGCCCTCGAACGCATCGTCCCGTTCACCTTCACCGAGGCGGGCCCGCCGCCCGTCGCCGACGAACTCGCGGCCTTCCTCGACCACATGGAGTCGCTCTACGGCACCTTCGCCGACCGCTCCTGGCTCACCGACGGCCCCAAGGTCAGCTACCACCACATGGTCCGCACCGTGGTCGACACGCTCGGCCCGGCGCTGGCCGACGTCGACCTGGTGCTCACCGTCGACGCCAGCCCGGACTGCCGGCACCAGAGCTTCCCCGGCAGCCTGCTCGCCGAGCTCCTGCCCGGCGACCCGATGATGATGGGGATCTCCGAGCAGGGCGTCGCCG
>NZ_LRQV01000135.1 GCF_001567585.1 Micromonospora rosaria | reverse complement strand
TGGTCGGCTCCGTTCCGCGAAGGGCTGACAGGTACCCACCTAACCCGCGCCGGGTACCGCCGGCCAGGCCCCCACGGGCAGTCCTACGGCCCCCGCCGGGGGCGCGGCTATCCCCGCGGCGGTTGTTGTCGGGGCAACGCCGCCCGGGGATGCCCGGCCGGCGCCGGAACGCCGGCGCCGGCCTCCCGGGTCAACCGGTCCATCGTCCGCGCCAACTGCTGACTGCCGTCGTCGAGGTGCCGCGACGCCGCCTGCATGTGCGAGATCATCATCTCGCCGAAGATGCGCAGCGCCTCCCGGGTGGCCACCGCGTCGTCGGCCCCCGCGCCGGCCGACGACCGGTACTCCTGCACCGCCCGTTCCGCCTCGGCCCGCGCCTGCTCCGCCGCCGCCTGCAGGTAGCTGTCGTACTGCGTGCGCGCGTACTCGGCGACCCGCCGGGCGTAGTCGTGGGCCTGCGCGATGATCTGCTCGGCCTCCCGCTGCGCCGCCGACAGCAGGTTCACCTCCGTCGCCGCCGGCGCCGGCGGGCCCGACGACGCCGCCGGGGTCGCGCCCGCGCTCGGGATCACCCCGTGCCGGTGCAGCTCCACGTGGTCGTTGAGCCGTTCGTTCTCCGCCCGTACCGTCGCGAGCTGCGTGGCCAGCAGGTCCAACTCGTCGGCCACCTGCACCCGGAACCGGTCCACGTCCGCGTGGTCGTAGCCGCGCCGGGTGAACGACGCCGACCCGAACTCCCACCGGCGGACCCGGTCCGCCGTCATCCGCACCTGCCCACCCCCGGACACCTGGCCACCGTCGTACCTGTCGATCGAGGTCGCACTCACCGGACACCTCCGGAACCGTCAGGGGCCGTGCCCGCCCGCACCGCCGTCCGCCACGCCGGCCCGTACCACTGCGCGCCGGACCCCTCGTGGTGGATCTGCCCGGCGTGGTAGCCGGCCCGCGTCAACGCCGCCACCGCGTGTGCCACCGCCGCGTCCGACCCGCACACGTACACCTGCCGGGCCCGCCAGTCACCGTCGGCCAGCGCCCGGTCCACCGGGTGCACGAACTCCCCCGGCCGGGCCAGGTCCACCCCCACCACGTAGCTGACCGTCAGCCACGGACACGCCGACGCCAGCTTGTCGATCGCGTCGGCGTCGTAGAACTCGCTGCGCGAGCGGGCGCCCACGTACAACGCGACCCGCCGGCCGGAGCCCTCCCCGGCGACCTGCTCCACCAGCGCCTTCACCGGCGCCCACCCGGTGCCGGCGGCCAGCAGCAGCAGGTCCGCCGACCCGGCCGCCCGCAACGTCAACCGGTCCCCCACCGGGGCCGCCAGGTGCACCTGGTCGCCGGCCGCGCACCCGTACACCAGCCGCGACGACACCGCCCCGCCCGGCGCGGCCCGCACGTGCACCTCGATGGTGCCGTCGGCGCGGGGCGCGTTCGCCGGCGAGTAGTACCGCCAGGAGCGCACCGCCGGATGCGACACCCCGATCGACTGGCCGGCGGTGAACGGCAGCAGGTACTGCGGGCGCAGGGTCAGCACCGCCACGTCGAAGCCCCGCCGGTCGTGCGCGACGATCTCCGCCACCCACCACGGCGGGGACACCTCCTCCGCCGCCTGCGCCGCCTCGGTCATCACCCGGGCGACCAGCCCGTACGCCGCAGCCCAGTCCCGGGCCAGGTCGTCGGTCCACTGGTCGGCCAGGAAGTGCCGTACCGTCGCCAGCAGCGCCTCGCCCACCGCCGGGTAGTGCTCCGCGCGGACCGCGAACTTGCGGTGGTCGGCTCCCAGGTCCCGGAGGAACCCCGCCAACCGGTCCGCCTGGTCCACCTGGGACACGATGTGCCCCAACGCGGTCACCAGCCGGTCCCGCTGCCTGGCCATGTTCGTGGGGAACATCTGCCGGATCTCCGGGTGGGACAGGAACAACGTCGAGTAGAAGTACAACGGAACCTGGTCGCCGTGCGCGGCGACCAGGTTCCAGCTACGCGTGAGCCGGGCCGCGTCCACCGCTCAGGCGTCCGGACCGGTCCCGGGGGCCACCACCTGGTCGCGCACCTGGGCCAGCACGGTGCCGACGTGCGCCAGCACGTCCGCCGGCACACTCAACCCGGTCAGCGTCGCGGTCAGGTGCGCGCCCACCAGCGCGTAGTGGTCGCCGGGGATGCCCAGCGGGTGGTGCGCCTCGGCCAGGCCCCGGCCGGCGTAGGTGTCCGGGCCGCCGAGCACCACGGTCAGCATCGCCGCCAGGTGCCGGCGCTGACCGGACATGTCGACGCCGGTGAAGTACCCGGCGAGCGCGGGGTCGGCCAGGACCCGGTCGTAGAACGCCTCGACGGCGGCGGTGACCGCGCCGGCGCCGCCGATCCGCTCGAAGGGGGTGCGGGGGGTGGACTCTTCGGACACGGTAGCCGTCACGGCCGATCCTTCCGCCGGTGGAGGGGACGAGGGGCAGCGGACCGCGCACGCACCTCGCCGCCGGGCCCGACGGACTTCGTGCGGAAGCGGACCGATGACGGACGATAGCGTGCCGGCCTCGCCGCGTCACCGCCGCCCTATCGGAATCCCGACACGCAGGTCACCCACCGTGACATCGAGGTGGGGTGGCGTCGTCCACGGTGGAACCCGGGCAGCCGGGCCCACCACCGTGGGAGGGGCCCGGCGGTCCACCCGGGACGCCCGGTGCCGCGTCGACGGGCCGCGACCGACGGTCACCCGGGCCCGCTGTCAACCCTTGAGGGTGCGAGGGATCAACCCGCCCGGCGGCGGGCCCGCCGGGCCGCCAACTCGTCACCGACCGTCGGCTGCGGCGCGGGCGACGTCTCCGGCGCCGCCACCGGCTCCGCCGGCAGGTGCGACAGCGACCCCTGGATCTCCTTGAACGCCCCACCGATCGCGATGCCGAACACCCCCTGGCCGCCCTGCAACAGGTCGACGACCTCCTCGGGGGACCGGCACTCGTACACGGTGGTGCCGTCCGAGATCAACGTGATGCCGGCCAGGTCGGCGACGCCCCGCGACCGCAGCGCCTCGATCGCCCGGCGGATGTTCTGCAGGGACACCCCGGCGTCCAGCAGCCGCTTCACGACCTTGAGCACCACCAGGTCGCGGAACGAGTACAGCCGTTGCGTGCCCGACCCCGACGCGTCCCGGACACTCGGCACCACCAACGCCGTCCGCGCCCAGTAGTCCAACTGCCGGTAGCTGATACCCACCGCGTGACACGCCGTCACACCCCGGTACCCCACCGAATCGTCACCGTCAGTCATCGCACCCGGCGGGGTCGTCCCCGGCTGGTGGTGCTGAACACCCGGATCGGAATCTCGCGGCTCCTGCATCCCGACACCCTCCCCGCCCGTGCGGTGACACGTCGCCTGCGGGACGTGCACCCCTCGACACGGCAACCCTATAGCGACCTTCAAGAGTTACCGTGGAGAAACCACCGCGACACGCCGCGCAGCCACAATCCCCGCCCCCCGGCGAGCCGTCACCGCCCGTAACCGTCGGCGGACCACCGGGACCCGGGCACCACCAGGGAGACGCCTCAGCCCGCGAAATCCTCCGGACTCACCTGCTCCAGGAACTCGCGGAACTTCTCCACCTCGTCCTCCTGCTCGTCGGGAATCACGATCCCCGCCTCGCTGAGAACCTGCTCCGCACACCGGATCGGGGCGCCCACCCGCAACGCCAGGGCGATCGAGTCACTCGGCCGCGCCGACACCCGCACCCCGTCACCGATCAGCAGATCGGCGTAGAAGACGCTCTCCTTCAGCTCGGTGATCTCCACCGCCCGCAACGGCGCCTGCAACGCCGCCAGCACGTCCCGCAACAGGTCGTGCGTCAACGGCCGGGCCGGCTTGACCCCCTGCTGCTCGTAGGCGATCGCCGTCGCCTCGACCGCGCCGATCCAGATCGGCAGATAGCGGTCCCCCTCGACCTCCCTGAGCAGGACGATCGGCTGGTTGCTGGGCAGCTCCACCCGAACTCCGACCACGCTCAGCTCGCGCACCGCCGCCTCCGTGTCGTTGTCACCCTATGCCCGCACCGTGCCTTCCCTGAACGGTACACGGACCGCTACCCGGCGGTGGAAGGCGCTACCAGCCCACCCGCCGCGCCCCGGAAAAGGCGGTTACCCCGGCAAGCCTACGACACGCCCACCGGAAGCAGATCATCACGCTCCGCACCACCGGCACGCGAACCCCGCGACCGCCCGTTGCCGGGCGCGCGGGCGGGCCACCGCCGACACCGGCCGTCACCGGCCCACCGTCGACCGCAACCCCACCCGCACCAACGCCGCGTGCAACTGCTGCGACAGCGCCACCAGCTCCCGCGCCGTCTCCGCCGCCCGCGCCCGCGCCGCCGGATCACTCTGCCGCGCCAACGGCGCGACGAGCTGCGCGAACAGACCCACCTCACGATCCGCCGCCGTCCGGTACCCGCGCAGGTGCCGCGGCTGGATCCCGTACGCCGCCAGACCCGCCACCGCCCGCGCGATGATCAACGCGTCGCCGTCGTACCAGCCCGGCGGGTCGGAGACCACGATCCCGAGCCGCTCCAACTCGCCCAACGTCGACTCGTCGATCCCGCTGCGCGTGACCAGGTCCACCCGGCCCATGCGCACCTGCGCCGACTCCGCCGGCGGGTCCGCCTCCGGCCGGCCCGGAACCTCACCACCCGGACCCACCGCCACCAACGTCGGCCGCGGCGGGTCCGGGCCCTCACCCGACGCGTCCCACCCGGCCAGCTGCTCCCGGATCACCCGCAACGGCAGGTACTGGTCCCGCTGCGCGGTCAGCACGAACCGCAACCGTGCCACGTCGTCCCAGCTGTACTTCCGGTAACCGGCAGCCGTGCGCTGCGGCTCCACCAGGCCCTCGGCCTCCAGGAACCGCAACTTGGAAATGGTGACGTCCGGGAACTCGACCCGCAGCTGGGCCAGCACCTCGCCGATACTCATCAGCGGGTGCGCGCGGGCCGCCCCCGGCGGCGTCGACGCCGCAGGCTCGTTCACCCCCGGCCGGCCTCCTCCTCCGGACGCGGACCCGCGATGAAGACCACCCGGAACTTCCCGATCTGCACCTCGTCACCGTTGCTCAACGTGGCCGCCTCCACCCGCTCGCGATTCACGTACGTGCCGTTCAGGCTGCCCACGTCCCGCACCGTGAACGTCCCGCCGTCACGGTGGAACTCCGCGTGCCGCCGCGACACCGTCACATCATCCAGGAAGATGTCACTGTCCGGGTGCCGGCCACTGGTCGTCACGTCATGGTCCAGCAGGAACCGGGCACCGGCGTTCGGACCGCGACGGACCACCAGCAGCGCCATCCCCGGCGGCAACGAGCCGGACATCCGGCTCGGCACCACGTCGGTGTCCGGGCCCTCCAGCACTTCGTCGAGCGAACCGAGATTGAGCGTCGAAGTGACGTCGAGTGGGGGGAACTCGTCGTCTGGGCGCGTCATGGGACCACCTCACGGATCTGATCGGTCGCGTCGGGTATCCGGGTCTGGCCGCCGGGCAGTCGCACACCCGGCGGCTGGCTCCCCGTGCCAGGGAAGGCAATTCCGCAACGCTCAACTATTGGGTTCTCGGTCGACTGGGCGAGCCTAGCCAGCGCCGAAATGCAGGGCAACCGGACGCGCGGAGAAGCCCTCCACGACAGCCCGGGCACACGACTCAACTCTCGGTGAGCTCGCGGTAGGCGTCGGCGGTCAACAACCCGTCCACCGCCGCCGGATCGTCCGGCGTGATCTCCACCAACCACCCGTCACCGTACGGGTCAGCGTTGATCACCTCAGGAGTGTCGGCCAACGCCTCGTTGCGCGCCGCCACCGTCCCACCCACCGGGGCGTAGATCTCCGACACACTCTTGGTCGACTCGATCTCACCCAGCGACTCCCCGGCCGCCACCACGGCCCCCACCTCGGGCAACTGGACGAACACGATGTCACCCAGCGCGTCCTGCGCGAACTGGGTGACACCCACCCGCACAGTCCCACTGCCGTCGCCCACCACCCACTCGTGCTCGGCGGTGTACCGCAGATCCTCAGGAATCACCAGACGCGTCCTTCATCCATCGGTGCACCGGAGAACCGGTGCCGGCCGCGCCGGTCACTCGACCGGACGGGCGTGTTCCAGCTTGGTCGGCTCGTGCAGCGCCGAAACCTCGACGACCTCACGCTCCTCGACGATCACGTTACCGCCGGCCCGCGCCACCGCGGCGACCACCCCGCCGGGAATCCGCAACGCCGTCCGCATCGTGTCCGGCTCACCGATCACCATGATCGTGTACGGCCCCGACAACCGGCGACCGTCCACCAGCAACCCGCCGTTCTCCGCGTCCAGGAAGTACGTCGACGCCACGATCCGCACCGCGTCCCCACCCGCGCCCGCGATCTGCATCGCCTCCGCCCCGGCGCCCCGCAGCTCCTGCACCGCGTCCAGGACCCGGAACGCCTCCAACGGCTTCGACACCGACTCGAACCGCACCGACAACCCCGGCCCCGACGCCGGCAACGTCCCCGCCAGGATGCCCAACTCGTCGGCCCGCCGCGTCGCCTCCTCCAACGCCGCCTGCCGCCCCGCCACACCCGAGGTCAACTGCCGCTGGCTCTCCTCCAACGCCGCGATGTCCTGCCGCAGCCGGTTCTCCCGCTGGTCCAGATCCGACAGGATCCGCACCAGGTCCTCCTGCCGCGCCGCCGTCAACGACGGATCCGTCGACGTCGTCTTCAACTGCACCACCAGGGTGAACCCCAGCAGCGCCAACAACACCGCGATCACCACACCGGCCGACCCGAACCGCCGCACCGGCCGCGCCGACGCGGCGGCACCCGGCACGTCCGGGGCGTCCGGGGCGTCCGAGGCCCGCGACAGGTCCAGCGTCGTCCCGCCGTCGTCGTCCGCCGACCGCCCGGCCGACGACCCCGACTCCGTACCGGGGTCGGGGTCCGCGTCCGGCGGCCCGGCGACCGGACCCGCCGGCACCGCCTCCGACCGCTCCGCAGGCCCCCGCGGCGCCAACCCGCTCACCTCGTCCGCCGCCGGCGCGTCCGGCCGTGGATCCGGCTCACCCACCGGCCCCGACGGCCGACCCGACGCCGGCCACCCCGTACCCGTCTCCGCGTGCTCCTCGCTCACGCCACCAACCTACGCCCGGAACAGGTGCCGGCGGATCGCCGCCACGTTCCCGAAGATCCGCACCCCCAGCACGACCACCACACCGGTGGACAACTGCCCACCCACCCCCAACTGGTCACCCAGGTACACGATCAGACCCGCCACCAGCACGTTCGAGATGAACGACACCACGAACTGCTTGTCGTCGAAGATCCGGTCCAACTTCGCCCGCACCCCACCGAACACCGCGTCCAACGCCGCCACCACCGCGATCGGCAGGTACGGCTGCAACGCCGCCGGAACGGTCGGGTCCAGGTACACCCCGAGCACCACACCCGCGAGCAACGCCAGCACCGCGATCACCGGCCACCTCCAGAAGGGCTGGGAGCCGTCCGCGACCCGGACGGCTCAGCGGAACGGTCCTGCGACACCGACGGACTCGGACTGACCGCCGGCCGCGCGTAGCGTAGCCGCGGCTCCGCCGCCGCCGGCAGGGTGAGGTCGTCGGCCCGCCGCACCCCGAACGAGATACCGGTCTTCGCGGCGACCTCCCGCATCAACGCCGCCGCGCCACTGCCGTCGAACCGACCCCGCAACTCACCCGACCCGATCGCCGACACCTCGTACGGCCCCGTCACCGGCCGGAAGTCCACCAGGATCGCGTCCCCCGCCGACCGGATCGTCGACGTCGCCGTCAACCGCTGCCCGTTGATCGCCACCGCCTCGGCCCCCGCACCCCACAACGCGTTCGCCACCCGCTGCAGATCGCTGTAGATCACCCGGGACGGCCCACTGGAACCCGTCACCGCGTCCGGATTGTTCGGCGCGTCGGCCAACCGCACCACCACACCGTCACCCCGCACCCGACCGACCCCGGTGCCCGCCTCCAGGTCCCGCAGCCGCGCCGCCGCCGACCCCGTCAACGCCGCCGCCCGCAACCGGCTCACCTCGGCCCGCAACTCGTCCGACCGCTCCGTCAACCGGTCCGACTGCTGCTCCCGCTCCCGGATCTGCGTCACCAACCCGGCCCGCGCCTGACTGCGCCCCGGCTCCTCCGCCACCGTCTGCCGGTACGCCACCGCGAACAGGAACCCCAGCACCACCAGCACCACCAGGCTCACCGTCCGCGCCGGCCACCCCGGCCCCGACGACCCACCGGCCGCCCGCCGCGCCGCCGCGTCCGTGTACCCCGGATCCAACGGGTTGCGGAACAACTCGGTCAGGAAGTCCGGCGCGTACACCCGGTCCGGACGGCTCCGCCGCTCACCGGAACCCCCGCTCACGACGACGCTCCCCGGCCCCGCACCAACCGACCCGCCTGCACCACGTACATCCCCCCGGCCACCCAGTAGAGCACCAGACCCCACCAGGCCAGCCCCCAGCCGACCGCCGCCGCGGCCGTCGCCGCCCCCGGCACCGCCGCCGCCACCAACAGGATCGGGAACGCCGCCAGCAACAGGAACGTGGCCGTCTTCCCGACGTAGTGCACCGCCGGCGGACCGTACCCGTACCGACGCAACACCGCCAGCGACCCGAGCAGCAACACCTCCCGCGCGAACAACGCCACCGTGAACTGCCACGGCACCACCTCACGCACGGTGAACGCGATCAACGTGGCCAGGATGTACAACCGGTCGGCGAACGGATCCAGCAACTCACCCAGCCGGCTCACCTGACCCAACCGGCGGGCCACCCACCCGTCCACCCAATCCGTGGTGCCACCGATGGCCAGCACCACCACCGCGGCGACATCCGCGCGCAGGGCCAGGAACAGGTACAGGAACAGGGGCACCCCGAGCAACCGGACGAAACTGATCAGATTCGGCAGCGTGAGAACCCGGTCCCGCGTACCCGCCCGCCCGTCACCCGAGGACGGCCGGGGCCCTGCCCCAGCGGGCCGACGCGACACCGTACCTCCCCCCGCGGGCGCGTCCCGACCCCCGAGCGTGACCGGACGGCACGAACGCACGCACGCGGTGCCACCGCCGAACCCCGTCGCCCACCCCGGGCGGGACCGCCTGATACGGCCCACGATCGGTCGATCGCGGGCCGGTGACTTGCGCTGCCACTATAACGGGCCCTGTTCCACGGCTTCGTCGGTGACGTTTTGCCCGATCCGATGTGACACGGCTCACCCACGCGGGCCGGAAGAACCCGCCGACTCAGGCCGACCGGGCCGGCGCGTCCGGTGCGTCCGCCACCTCCGCCACCGCCGCCTGACCGAACGCCACCAACGCCCCCAGCAACTCGTGCTGCACCCGACCCGGCATCCGGTCCAACACCACCTGCACCGCCCGGTACCGGCGCTCCTTCACCTCCCGCAGCAGATCCTCCGCCGCCGTCGTCAACACCAGCCGGACCTCCCGCCGGTCCCGCGGATCGGCCACCCGCCGCAACAGCCCCGTCGCCTCCAACCGGTCACACAACCGGCTCGCCGACGACGGCACCACATCCAACAGCACCGCCAACCGGTTCACGTTCAACCCCGGCCGCCCGGCGACCAACGCCAGCACCCGCAACTGCGTCGGCGACACCGTCAGGTTCTGCCGGGACACCGCCGCGTCGAGCACACCGACCAGCGCCTCGGCTGCCGCCTCCACCGCCGCGGCAAGGTTCGGAGCTCGCTCCACCCGCTGTCCCCTGCGATTGTCCCGCCCGTACTCGGCCGCCGCCCCCTCGGCTACTGCCCGCATCCGTCCCCCCGACCACGGGCACCGTGCCAGTCCAGACAGACGACCACGGCATCGTCGCGCAGATCGGAATCGGCGTGATAGGCGTGCAGCTCGCGCATCACCGTACCAACAGCCTCCGTCGCCGGCTGCAGCCGTGTGGACCGCATCGCCCGCGCCATCGCCCGCTCCCCGTACGCCTCCTGACCGGACGGATCCGCCGCGTACACCCCGTCGGAGACCACGAACAACCGGTCCCCCGGCACCAGCTCGAACTCCTGCACGTCGTACCGCGTCTCGGCGAACATCCCCAACGGCAACTGCTGCTCCAACGCGATCGGCGTCACCACCCCACCCCGCACCCGCAGCACGTGCGGCGACCCCGCGTCCACCGCCCGCACCCGCCCCGACCCGGTGTCCACCTCCAACAGCAACGTCGCCACGTGCCGCGCCCCCCGATGCTGGTAGTAGAGCGTGTCCGAGGCCAACTCCGCCTGCTCCACCAACCCGCCACCGGACCGGCGGGCGTTGCGCATCGCGTTCACCGCCACCGCCGTCAACATCGCCGCCGGCAACCCGGTGCCCGTCCCGTTGAGCACCGTCACCGTCAACCGGTCACCATCCACCGACCAGTCGAAATGGTCACCACCCACCGTGTACGCCGGATCGAGCTGCCCGGCCAACAGGAAACTGCCCTGGTCCACACTGCGCCCCGGCAACAGGTCCCACTGCATCTCCGCCGCCATGCTCAGCCGCTCCCGGCGCCGCACCCGCTGGTACCGGTCCGTACCCCGGTCCGCCGCCCGCAACGCCACCGCCACCTCACCGGCCACGTCCCGCGCCACCGCCACGGCCCCCGCCACCGGCGCCGCCGGCAACTCCACCAGCAGCACCCCCACCCGCTCCCCCCACACCGTCAACGGCAGGTACACCCGGCACCGGCCGTCGTCACCGGTGTCCAACACCGGCTGCTGGCTGCTGAAACACCGCTGCGCCACACCCTGGCAGGTGAGGAACCCGGCGTCGGGAAGCTGCGGATCCAACACCGGCCACAGCCCACTGATCCGGTAGTCGGCGATGAACACGTCGGTGCGCAGCGCGCCCAACGCCGACCGGATCGCCCGGTCGGCGGCCTCGGCCAGCCGGTCAGGCGGCACCTCACGCAACGCGCGTGACACCAGCGCGGGCGCATCCGGCATGCTCGTCCTCCGAAGATTCTTGCAGTAGGGCAAGCATCATACGAAGGAGACCCGCCGGCCCCGCGCTCAGTCCGCCCGCACCGCCACCCCACCGTGGAACGCGTCCGGCACCGCCACCGGCTCACCCTCCGGACGCCACCGCGCCACCGGCACGATCCCCTCCCCCGTCGGCACCCACCGACCCAACAACGACCGCATCACCGCCGGCTCCCGCATCCGGTACGCCGGCCCCATCATCGCCAACGCCTGCGGATACGCCGCCAGATCCGTCCCGTCGAAGTCCACCGCCAACCGGCTGCCCGGCGCCGCCGCCGCGTACACCTCGTCCAACGTCCGCGCCACCGTCTCGTCGTCCAGGAACGCCGCCACCCCGAGGAACACCACCCCCACCGGCCGCCGCCCCCACCCCGGCACGAACCGGTGCAACTGCGCCGGATCCACCGTCCCGATGTCGGTCGCGTCCCCGAACCCGTACCCCGCCCGGTCACTGCCGGCCAGGATCCGCTGCCCCAACCGGATCGTCACCGGATCGACGTCCGTGTACAACACCGACGCCTCGGCCGCCACCTCGTGCACGTTCCCCCGGGTCGGCACCCCCGCACCGAACACCAGGAAACTGTCCATCCCGTCCGCGACCATCGACCGCACCGCCCGCCCCAGGAACGCCCGCAACTCCCGGAACACCGGCGCACACGGCCCGTACGCCCCCTCGAACGCGGTCGCCGCCGCGACGTCCACCGCCGCGTGATGCTCCCCACCCAACCAGTAATCGATCATCCGAGCCGTACTCGGCTGCTCCGCCTCGACCAGGTCAGCCCCAACCATCGACGACGCTCCCTCCCAAATGGATCACGTCAGGGTACCCACCCCACCGATGCCCCGGTATCGCCCCGACGACAGCCCCCACCCGGCGATACTGGCCCCGGTACCGACGAGCCAGGAGGCGCGGGGTGAACACGGCGGACGGCGCAGCGGTGGTGGTCGGCGTGGACGGCTCCCCCGAAGCGCTCGACGCCGTCCGCCTCGCCGCCCACCAGGCCGACCGCCACCACCGACCCCTGCGCGTCGTCCACGGCTTCATCTGGCCCAAGCTGCGCGTCGCCACCGGCCCACCCCCCGACGCCCCACCCGGCGGCGGCCTGCGCCCCGCCGCCGAACACCTCGTCGCCGAAGCCGTCGCCACCGCCGAGGCCACCGTCCCCGGCATCCGCGTCACCGGCGAGATCATCGACGGCGAAGCCGCCGCCGTCCTGCTCGGCGAAGCCCCCGCCGCCACCATGATCGTCGTCGGCGACCGGGGCCTCGGCGGGTTCACCGCCCTGCTCGTCGGCTCCGTCGCCGTCCAGGTCGCCGCGCACGCCCCCTGCCCGGTCCTGGTCACCCGCGGCACCCCCCACCCGCACGGCCCGGTCGTCGTCGGCGTCGACGACTCCCCCCGCACCCGCGACGCCGTCGCGTTCGCCGCCCACGAGGCCACCACCCGCGGCACCCACCTGGTCGCCCTGCACGCCTACCGGCACCCCGCCTCCACCGGCCCCGGCGACATGCAACCCCTCGTCCACGACGAGGCCGCCCTGCGCACCGAGGAGGACCTGGTCGCCGCCGAAGCGGTCGCCGGCCTGGCCGACCACTGGCCCGACCTGCCCGTCACCCGCCGCACCGTGCGCGGCCGGGCCCGCACCGCCCTCGTCGACGCCTCCCGCGAGGCACAACTCGTCGTCGTCGGCGGACACCGCCGCAGCGTCCTCGGCGGGCTGCTGCTCGGCTCGGTCAGCCAGGCCCTCCTGCACCACAGCGCCTGCCCGGTCGCGGTCACCCGCACCCCCGACTGACCCCGCCCGGCCGCCGGCCACCCGCCGGGCATGGCCCGGACCTGGCCGGGTAGACGCCCCCGGTAGCGCACAGCGACTCGCGGGGAGGCGACATGCCGGGACCACGACCGGGCAGCAACGCGTACGACAAGGAACGCGCGCGGCTGCGCGACCTGATCGAGAACTCCGGGCGGGCGGCGGACAGCGAGGCCAACGACGTCGCCAACCGGATCCTGCAGGACGACCGGGGCCAGCGCGGCGTGGTCCGGGGCGAGCGCACGTACGGGCCCAAGGGCGAACGCGAGCCGGGTGACCCGAAGTGAGCCCGGCGCCGGTCGTCGACGGGGCCATCGCCGGCGCGGTGGGCAGCGTCGCGCTCAACGTCGTCAGCTACCTCGACATGGTGGTCCGGGCCCGCCCGGAGAGCAGCACCCCGCAGGAGAGCGCCGGCCGCCTCGCCGACGTCACCGGGCTGGACCTGGGCCCACCGGAGCGGGCCGCGAACCGCCGCGCCGGGCTCGGCCCGGTCCTCGGGTACGGCCTGGGAATCACCGCCGGCGCGGTCTTCGCCCTGCTCGCCACCCGTCGCCGGACCCCGCTGCCGGTGGCCGTGGGGCTGCTCGGCGGTGGCGTCATGGCGCTCTCCGACGGGTCGATGACGGCGCTCGGGGTGACCGATCCGCGCGCCTGGCGTCGTACCGACTGGGTCGCCGACCTGGTGCCGCACCTGGCGTACGGCCTCGCCGCCGCCACCACCTGGCGGCGGTTGCGCTCGGGTGGTGGGGGACACCACCCGTAAGGCGTCCTAGGACATTGGTGGGTACGGGGAGCAACTACAGTGCCGGCCCGGGAACCGCAGGGTTCCCGGGCCGGCACTGTGCCGTGGTCAGCGGTCGTCGCTGTCGTCGTCGGCCACCGGCGCACCCGCCGGGCCGTACGGCGACACCTGCCCCTGCGGCACCGCACGCCCCTCGTCCCCCCGGGACCCGGCCCGCCCACGCGGACCGCCCGCCGGAGCGGGACCCTTCGCGTCCTGCACCGCCTGGTTGCGCGCGTTACGGCGCAACTCCGGCTGCTGTGGATTCGTCACGGTCGTCTCCCCCCTGCGCATCGATGACCACCCCGGCCGGCTTACCCGCCGCCGCTGCGGACACACCCGCACGACTGACCCGCCGGCCCGGCGGGTACCCCCGGTCATGGCCGACGACCGCACGACGGTGCGGGCCCTGCTGCACCGGCAGGGCCGCACCTACGCCGACGAGGCGGGCATCCGGCTGGCCGACCGGCCGGGCCCGCTGTACCAGCTCCTCGTGCTCACCACGCTGCTGAGCACCCGGATCCGCGCCGGGGTGGCCCTCGCCGCCGCCCGGGAACTCTTCGCCGCCGGATACCGCACCCCGGCCGCGATGGCCGCGGCGAGCTGGCAGGACCGGGTCGACGCGCTCGGCCGGGGCCACTACCGCCGCTACGACGAACGCACCGCCACCATGCTCGGCACCGGCGCCCAGCTCTGCCGGGACCGGTGGCGCGGCGACCTGCGGCGACTGCACCACGACGCCGACGGCGACCCGGGCACGCTGCGCCGGCTGCTCACCGCGTTCCCCGGGATCGGCCCCACCGGCGCCGACATCTTCCTCCGCGAGGCGCAGGCGGTCTGGCCGGACGTGCGCCCCTACGCCGACCGGCGGGCGCTGGCCGGGGCGCGGCGCCTCGGCCTGCCCACCTCGACGGCACGCCTGGCCGACCTCGTCGGCGGGGCCGACTTCGGCCGGTTCGCCTCGGCGCTGGTGCGGGTGGCCCTCGACGGCGACTCCGCCCGGGAGGTCGTCGCCGCCGCCCGCTGACCGGCCGGGGTCACTTCGCCGCCGGCCGGGTCAGGTGCCACACCAGGGCGGCGGCGAGCAGGGCGAGCACGATCAGCCCCCCGGAGATCCCGCCGTCCTCCCCCGGCTCCCGCCCGGTGGTGCCGAAGTAGATCACCGCGACCCCGGCGAGCACCGCGAAGAAGGTCCGCCATCCTCGGTCGTTCACAGCCGGACGGTACGCGGCGACCGTGGCGCTCTGCCCCCGGTTGCCCGGATGGTCCCCCGTCCGGGTACCGCCGCTCAGTCGGCCTCCAGGTCGTCCAGGGAGATCGCGTGGCTCATCAGCCACCGGGCCAACGCCGGCATCCCGAACAGCCACAGCGGCGCCGACTCGGTGGTGCCGTTCGTGGCGAAGACGGCGAACCGCAGGTCCGGCGCCCGGTACGCCTCGATGCGCCACCGGTGGTTGCGGTCCCGCCAGACCGCCGAAGGGTCCACGCCCCCACCCTAGGACAGCGGCCCGCCCCCGACCGGCGGTGCCGCCGAACACCCGCCGGCCGACCCGGGGACCGGTCAACCGACGGAACGGGTGTCGTCGGGGTGCCGACGGGTCACCCCCCGCCCGTCCAACACCTCCAGCAGGGGCACCGCCACCCGGCGGGTGGTGTCCAGCGCCTGCCGGGCCGCGCTGAGCGTGAACGGCTGCGGCAGGGCCGCCAACACCCGCGCCGCCTCGTCCACCGCCCCCGGCAGCAGCACCACCGACCCGGCCAGCCGCAGCAACGCCCCGGCCCGTACCGCCGCGGCGATCTCCCGGGGGCCGAGCCCCAACTCGGTCAGGCGCTCGGCCTCCGGCGCCCGGAACGGCCGGTCGACCAGGTCGGCCCGCAGCCGGGCCACCGCCCGCGCCACCGGCTCGGGCAACACGGCGGCACCGGCCACCCCGACCCGGCCGGCGGCCAGCCGCAGCGGCGCCGCGACCAGCGCCTCCACCACCACCCGGTCGGGCAGGTCCAGCCGCTGCCGCAGCACCTCCACCGGCGCCCCCGGCTCCAGCGGATGCTCCCCGGCGTACCGGGTCACCTCGGCCACCAGGGCGCCGCGCAGCCGCCGCCAGTGCCCCGGGTCGGCCAGCCAGTCGGCGGCCACCGGACGGGCACCGGCCGGGTCCACCCCCATCCGGGTCAGCGCCGCAGCCCGGACCAGGCCCCGGCGACGCAGCTCACCGGCCAGGTCCGGTCGCCCGTCCAGCCCGGCCAGGACCACCGCGCGGGCCGCCGCCGCACCCCGGCGGGTCAGCGGCGGCGGGTCCACGTCGAGCACCCGCACCCCGCCGGCCACGTGCCGGCGACCCGGGTCGCGCAGCACCGCCCGGTCCCCGACCAGCAGCGGCAGCGCACGGGCCAGCCGCAACCGGGCGGTGTCCACCCCCAACGGCCGGACCCGGGCGGGCACCGCCGCCGCGCCGACGTGCAGCATCACCGCCGCCGGCAGGTCGGCCACCGGATCCCCGGCCACCCGCACGTCGACCAGGTCGGTGCGGTGGAACCGGCCGGGCGTCAGCAGCGCGTCACCCCGGGCCAGCCGCTCCCGGGACACCCCGCGCAGGTTCACCGCCACCCGCGCCACCGCCGTCACCTCGTCCCGGGCCACCCCGAGCGCGTGCAACCCCCGCACCCGCACCGGCTCCCCGGCCTCGGCCAGCACCAGGGTGTCCCCGACCCGCAACCGGCCCGCGCCCAGGGTGCCGGTGACCACCGTGCCGCTGCCCCGCACCGTGAACGACCGGTCCACCCACAGCCGCACCGGGGCGTCCACCACCGGCGGCGGCAGCCGGGCGCCCAACCGGTCCAGCGCCGCCCGCAGCTCGGGCAGCCCCGCCCCGGTCACCGCGCTGACCGCGACCGCCTCCACCGCGCCGAGACCGGCGGCGGCGAGTTCCGCGCGGGCCCGCCGCAGCGCCGGCCCCGGGTCGGCCAGGTCCGCGCGGGTCACCACCAGCAGCCCGTGCGACACCCCGAGGGCGTGCAGCGCGGCCAGGTGCTCCGCCGACTGCGGCATCCACCCCCCGTCCGCCGCGACCACCACCAGCGCGGCCGGCACCGGACCGACCCCGGCGAGCATGTTCGGCACGAACCGCTCGTGCCCCGGGACGTCGACGAAGGCCACCGTGCCACCGGAGGGCAACGTCGTCCAGGCGAACCCCAGGTCGATGGTCATGCCCCGGCGGCGTTCCTCGGCCCACCGGTCCGGTTCCATCCCGGTCACCGCCCGGACCAGGGTGGACTTGCCGTGGTCGACGTGCCCGGCGGTCGCCACCACCCACATGTCAGTCGCCGGCCGGCACGGCCAGCACCGCGTCGCGTACCACCGGGTCGGCCTCGACCGGGACGCACCGCAGGTCCAGCAGGAGCCGGCCCCGCACCACCCGGCCCAGCACCGGCGGCCGACCGGTCCGCAGCGGCCCGGCGTACCGCTGCGGCAGGCTCAACGCCCACGACGGCAACTCCACCCCCGGAGCGCCACCGCCACCGACCACGGCCACGCTGGACACCGTCTCGGCGGGACGGCCGGCCGCGTGCAGGGCGACGCGCAGCCCCTCGACCCGGTCCCGCAGCGCCGACGGGTCGGCGTGCAGGGCCGCGTGCACCGGGGTCACCGGGGCGCCGAGGGTCGCCGCGAGGGCCGCCAGGGTCAGCTTGTCCACCCGCAGCGCCCGCGCGAGCGGATGCCGGCGCAGCCGCTCCACCAGGCCGGCCCCGCCCAGCAGCAGCCCGGCCTGAGGACCACCGAGGAGCTTGTCGCCGCTGGCGGTGACCAGGGCCGCCCCGGCGCGCAGGGTGCTCGCCGCGTCCGGCTCGTCGGGCAGCAGCGGGTCGGCCGCCAACAGCCCCGAACCGATGTCGGCGACCACCGGGACACCGAGGGTGGCCAACTCCCGCACCGGCACCGCCCGGGTGAAGCCGGTCACCACGAAGTTCGACGGGTGCACCTTGAGCACGAAACCGGTGCGGGGCCCGATCGCCGCGGCGTAGTCGGCCAGGGTGCTGCGGTTGGTGGTGCCCACCTCGCGCAACCGGGCCCCGGTGCTGGCCACCAGGTCCGGCAGCCGGAACCCGTCGCCGATCTCCACCAGCTCGCCCCGGCTGACCACGATCTCCCCACCGGCGGCCAGGGCGGTCGCGGCGAGCACCAACGCCGCCGCCCCGTTGTTGACCACGTGCACCGCACCGGCGTCGGGGACGGCGGCGGCGAGCGCGTCGAGGGCGTCGCGGCCCCGACGGGCCCGCCGGCCGGTACCCAGGTCCAGCTCGACGTCGGTGTGCCCGGCGGCGGCGACCACCGCCGCGACGGCCGGCGCGCCCAGCGGCGCCCGCCCCAGGTTGGTGTGCAGCACGACGCCGGTGGCGTTGAGCACCGCGCGGGGAACCGGCGACGGCAACGCGGCCACCGCCGCCTCGGCGACCCGCTCCGGGGGGATCTCACCCCGCCGGGCCCGGTCCTGCGCCCGGCCGATCGCGACCTTGACCCGGTCCCGGCCCACCGTCGCCACGGCGGCGGCCAGACGGGGCTCGGCCAGCAGCGTGTCGGTGCCCGGCACCCGCCGCCGCAGGTCGCCCATCCCGTTCCACTTTCGGTCGTCCGGTGCCGGCGAGCCGACGGCCCGTGGCGGAGACGGACGGGAATCGAACCCGCCTGGCCCGGATCCCGGACCACACCGGTGTTGAAGACCGGGAGGGGCACCAGCCGCCTGAACGCCTCCAGGCAGCAGTGAACCACAGCCCGACCCGGGCCGCGCGGCCAGGTGCGAAACCGGCCGACGCCGCTTCAGCCCGCCCCGGCCGCCCGACGGGCCAGCCGCTCCCGCTGCGGCAGCACCGTGTACTTCGGATCCCGGGCGGAGGCGACCCCAGCGTGGAAGACGCCGAACCGGGTGGCCAGCGACGCCGCCAGCAACGCCCCGCCGGAGAGCGCGGCGACCACCCGGTGCCGGCCACCCAGCACCGCGCCGGCCACCCCGGCGACGGTCAACGCCCGCCCCACCCGCAGCAACCGCCCCGCCGTCCCGGTCCGGTAGGGCTCGCTGAGCAGACCCAGGCGGGTCTCCACCCGGTGCGCCCCGTACAGCTCCAGGGCCGCGCCGGCCACCGCCATCCGCCGCGCCGGCCCGCTCTGCGCCGGCGGCACGGCCAGCAACCCCACCCCCGCGCCGCTGGCCAGGGCGCTGCCCGCGAAGAGCACCGGCAGGTCCGGGTACGCCTCATGCCACGCCGGCACCGCCGTGTCGGCCAGCAACACCCCGGTGTACGTGGCCAGGGCCGGCGCGGTGGCCGCGGCGACCAGCCCGGCCGCCGACCCGGCCGGGGCCAGCAGCCGACGGCCCACCCCGAGCACACCCCGCTCCGGCAGCCACGGCCCCGCCTCGGCGACGGCGGCGACCCCGGCCGCCGGCCCGAACACGGTGAGGATCCAGGTGCCCACCGACATCGGCGAGGTCAGCTTCGCCACCCGCAGCATGTGGTGGAACCGGGCCGGCCGA
>NZ_LRQV01000134.1 GCF_001567585.1 Micromonospora rosaria | reverse complement strand
GGCGGGGGGCATCGGCCCGTCGACGCCACCCGGGCCGGTCACCGGCCGGTCGGCCGCTGGTCGGCTCCGGGCGGTACCGCCGGCCGGGGCGGTGGAGGGGACCGCCCCGGCCGGCATCCCCACCAGGGCCGGCCCGTCATGAGCCGGCCCGTCATGAGCCGGCCCGTCGTGGGCCGGCCTGGCGTGGAGGGCACCCGGAGGTACCCCGGTGGTGTCGGGTGACCCCGGTCCGGACCCTGCTGCTCTGGTGCCCGGACTGGCCGGTCGTCGCCGCCGAGATCGTCGACGGGATTCCGGCCACCGGCCCGGTCGCCGTGCTGCGCGCCAACCGGGTCGTCGCCTGCTCCGAGCGGGCCCGGGCCGAGGGGGTCCGCCGTGGCCTGCGCAAGCGGGAGGCGCAGGGCCGGTGCCCCCAGGTGACGGTGGTCGAGTACGACCCCGACCGGGACGCCCGCGCGTTCGAGCCGGTGGTCGCCGCCGTCGAGGCGGTGGTCGCCGGGGTGGAGGTGCTCCGTCCCGGTGCCTGCGCGGTGGCCGTCCGTGGCCCGGCGCGGTACCTGGGCGGCGAGGAGGCCGCCGCCGAACGGCTCGTCGAGCACGTGGCCCAGAGCTGCGTGGTGGAGAGCCAGGTGGGCATCGCGGACGGGGTCTTCGCCGCCGGGCTGGCCGCCCGTACCGGACGGATCGTGCCGCCCGGCGCGACGCCGGAGTTCCTCGCCGGCCTGCCGGTCGCGGCGCTCGGCCGCCCGGCCCTGGTCGACCTGCTGCGCCGGCTGGGGATCCGCACCCTGGGCGAGTTCGCCGCGCTGCCCGCCGGTGACGTCCTGGCCCGGTTCGGCGTCGACGGCGCGCTGGCCCACCGGCTCGCCGCCGGCCGGGACCACCGTCCGCCCGCCCCCCGGCAGCCGCCGGCCGACCTGACGGTGACCGCCGGGTACGACGAACCGCTGGACCGGGTCGACGCGGCGGCGTTCGCCGCGCGGGCCCTCGCCGAGCAGTTCCACGACCGGCTCACCGCGCACGGGCTGGCCTGCACCCGGCTCGGCATCGAGGCGGTCACCGCGCACGGGGAGGAACTGCACCGGGTGTGGCGGCACGACGGCCTGCTCACCGCCGGGGCCGTCGCGGACCGGGTCCGCTGGCAGCTCGACGGGTGGCTCTCCGGCGGCCACCACCGGCGGGGGGCCCGGCCACCCCGCCCGAGCGCCGGGATCGTCCGGCTCCGGCTGGTGCCCGACGGGCTGGTCGCCCAGGTGGGGCTGCAACCCGGCCTGTGGGGGGAGAGCGGCGCGGAACGGGAGCGGGCGCACCGGGCGCTGAGTCGGGTGCAGGGCATCCTCGGGCCCGACGCGGTGGTCACCGCGGTGCTGGGCGGCGGGCGGTCCCCGGCCGAGCAGGTCCGCCTGGTCCCCTGGGGGGACGAACGCCTGCCGGCCCGGTCGGACGTCCCGCCCTGGCCGGGACGGCTCCCCCCGCCCGCTCCGGCCCTGGTGCTGCCCAGTCCGCTCGCCGCGACCGTGCGGGACGCCGCCGGCCAGCTGGTCGGGGTGAGCGCCCGGCTCCAGCTCACCGCCGCCCCGGCCGACCTGACCGTGGGTACGGCGGCGCCGGCCGAGATCGTGGGGTGGGCCGGCCCGTGGCCGGTGGACGAGCGCTGGTGGGCGCCGGCCGAGGCGAGCCGGCGGGCCCGGTTCCAGGTCTGCCTGGCCGACGGTACGGCCCTGCTGCTCGCGGTGGCGGCGGGCCAGTGGCGGGTGGAGGCGATCTATGACTGACCGCAGCGCCGGCGACGGAGGGGTCCGGTGAGCTTCCACAATCCGAGGCTGCCCTGGTCGGAGCTGGAACGGGTGCTGTCCGGCCGACCCGCCGGCGGGGCCGGGCGCGGTGCCGGCGGGCGCGGCGACGGCGGGCGGCACCTGCACGTGGTGGACCCCCTCGCGGTCGACGCCGACGGTGGGGACGCCCCCGCCTGGAGCCGCAGCCGCCAGCCGTACCGGCCCCGGACCGACCGGGACGGCCCACCGGGGCGGCCCGCCGCCGAGGTGCCGTACGCCGAGCTGCACGCGCACAGCACCTTCAGCTTCCTCGACGGGGCCAGCCACCCGGAGGACCTGGCCGAGGAGGCCGCCCGGCTGGGGTTGACCGCGCTCGCCGTCACCGACCACGACGGCTTCTACGGCGTGGTCCGGTTCGCCGAGGCGGCCCGGACGCTGCACCTGCCGACCGTCTTCGGCGCCGAGCTGTCGCTGGGGCTGCCCGGCCCGCAGAACGGCGAGCCGGACCCGCACGGCAGCCACCTGCTGGTGCTCGCGCACGGCCACGAGGGGTACGCCCGGTTGGCCGCCACCATCGCCCGCGCCCAGTTGCGCGGCGGCGAGAAGGGCCGCCCGGTCTACGGGGAGCTGGCCGAGGTCGCCGCCGAGCTGCGCGACCACGTGCTGGTGCTCACCGGCTGCCGCAAGGGGCACGTGCCGGCGGCCCTGCTCACCGAGGGGGTGGACGCGGCGGCCCGGGAGCTGGACCGGCTCACCGACCTGTTCGGCGCGGAGACGGTGGCGGTGGAGCTGACCGACCACGGCCACCCGGTCGACGCCGACCGCAACGACGCCCTCGCCGAGCTGGCCGCCGCCGCCGGGCTGCCCACGGTGGCCACCAACAACGTGCACTACGCCACCCCGGGGCGACGCCGGCTGGCCACCGCGCTGGCCGCGGTCCGGGCCCGGCGCAGCCTGGACGAGATCGACGGGTGGCTGCCCGCCGCCGGTACCGCCCACCTGCGCAGCGGGGCGGAGATGGCGGCCCGGTTCGCCGCGTACCCGGGGGCGGTGGCCCGGGCCGCCGAGTTCGGCGCGGAACTCGCCTTCGACCTCCAACTGGTCGCGCCGCAGCTCCCGGCGTACCCGGTGCCGGCCGGGCACACCGAGATGAGCTGGCTGCGCCGGCTCACCCTGGACGGCGCCCGGGAACGGTACGGCCCCCCGCAGGCGCACCCCGAGGCGTACGCGCAGCTCGACCACGAGCTGAACATGATCGAGGAACTGGGCTTCCCCGGCTACTTCCTGGTGGTCTACGACATCGTCACGTTCTGCCGGGAGCAGGACATCTACTGCCAGGGGCGGGGGTCGGCGGCGAACTCGGCGGTCTGCTACGCGCTGCGGATCACCAACGTGGACGCGGTGCGGCACCGGCTGCTCTTCGAGCGCTTCCTCGCCCCGGAACGCGACGGCCCGCCCGACATCGACGTGGACATCGAGTCCGACCGCCGGGAGGAGGTGATCCAGCACGTCTACGCCCGGTACGGCCGGGAGCACACCGCCCAGGTCGCCAACGTCATCTCGTACCGGCCCCGGTCGGCGGTGCGGGACGTGGCCAAGGCGTTCGGGTTCTCCCCCGGGCAGCAGGACGCCTGGAGCAAGCAGATCGACCGCTGGGGCGCGGTCGCCACCGTCGATGTGGAGGACATCCCCGAGCAGGTGGTGGCGTACGCCGACGAGGTGCAGACCGTCCCCCGGCACCTGGGCATCCACTCCGGCGGGATGGTGATCTGCGACCGGCCGGTGATCGAGGTCTGCCCGGTGGAGTGGGGGCGGATGCCCGGCCGCAGCGTGCTCCAGTGGGACAAGGACGACTGCGCCGCCGTCGGGCTGGTCAAGTTCGACCTGCTCGGCCTCGGCATGCTCTCCGCCCTGCACTACGGCTACGACATGATCGGCATGACCCTCGACCTCGGCGACATGACCCTGGACGACCCCGAGGTGTACGACATGCTCTGCCGGGCCGACTCGGTCGGGGTGTTCCAGGTGGAGAGCCGCGCCCAGATGGCCACCCTGCCCCGGCTGAAGCCCCGGGAGTTCTACGACCTGGTGGTGGAGGTGGCGCTGATCCGGCCCGGCCCGATCCAGGGCGGCTCGGTGCACCCGTACATCCGGCGCAAGAACGGCCAGGAGCCGGTGACGTACCCGCACCCGCTGATGCGCAACGCGCTGGAGAAGACCCTCGGGGTGCCGCTGTTCCAGGAGCAGTTGATGCAGCTCGCCATCGACCTGGCCGGCTTCGACGCGGCCGGGGCCGACCAGTTGCGCCGGGCGATGGGGGCGAAACGGTCGGTGGAGCGGATGGCGCAGCTCGCCGACCGGCTCTACGCCGGGATGGCCGAGCGGGGCATCACCGGCGAGCTGGCCGACGACGTGTACCGCAAGCTCACCGCCTTCGCCAACTACGGCTTCCCGGAGAGCCACGCGATGAGCTTCGCCTACCTGGTGTACGCCAGCTCCTGGCTCAAGCGGTACCACCCGGGCCCGTTCCTGGCCGCCCTGCTCAACGCCCAGCCGATGGGCTTCTACTCGCCGCAGACCCTGGTCGACGACGCCCGCCGGCACGGCGTCGAGGTGCGCCGCCCGGACGTCAACGCCAGCGGCGCGAAGGCGACGTGCGAGTCCACCCCGCAGACCCGGTGGGGCAGCCGGCCCGGGGAGCCGCCGCACGAGTGGGGGCTCGGCGGCCCGGCCGTCCGGTTGGGACTGTCCGCCGTGCGGACCCTCGGCGAGGAGGTGGCGGAGCGGATCGAGCGGGAACGCGGCGTCGGCGGCCCGTACCGGGACATGCCGGACCTGGCCCGGCGGGTCGGTCTCACCGCCGCGCAGCTCGAGGCGCTGGCCACCGCGGACGCCTTCGCCTGTTTCGGGCTGACCCGGCGGCAGGCGCTCTGGGCGGCCGGGGCGGCGGCCCAGGACCGGCCGGGCCGGCTGCCCGGCACGGTGACCGGTGCCGCCGCGCCGATGCTGCCCGGGATGGCGGCGGTGGACCGCCTGGTCGCCGACGTCTGGGCGACCGGGCTCTCCCCGGAGAGCCACCCGGCCCGGTTCGTCCGCGACCAGCTCGACGCGCTCGGCGCGGTGCCGATCGCCCGGCTGGGCCAGGTGGAGTCGGGTCGGCGGATCCGGGTCGGCGGGATCGTCACCCACCGGCAACGCCCGGCGACCGCCGGCGGGGTGACCTTCCTCAACCTGGAGGACGAGACCGGGATGCTCAACGTCGCCTGCTCGCCGGGGCTGTGGCAGCGGTACCGCCGGGTGGCCCGGACCAGCGCCGCCCTGGTGGTCCGGGGGCGGCTGCACCGGCACGAGGGGGTGACCGGTCTCACCGCCGACCGGCTCGACCCGATCGTGCCGCCGGTCAGCCCGGCCTCCCGTGACTTCCGGTGACCCGGCCCGCGCCGCCGACCCCGGCACCGGTTCGTTGTCTTCTTCACACCGGTGTTTACCGCACCGACCCGCGGGAGAGACCCTGACGTGGTCAGCGGGCGGGATCATCTTGCTGATCCCGCAGCCACCGACAAAGATCTGGTAACCCCGTCGTCGTGGAAAGGAAGAACGACAGGATGAACAACGGCTACAACGGAGTGGCCAACGCGCGGCGGACCCGTCTCGTCGCGGGCTGGGTTCCGGCGCACCACCCCGAACCGCGCGAGTACGCGGTGACCGACGGCCCGGTGGCCAACGTCCGCCGGTCCCGGGCGGAGGAGGAGCCCCCGACGGGGGCGCGGATGTGAGCCGACGCCGGCCGGCGTGGCCGGGACACCAGGCGGTCCCCGCGACACCGGCCGGCGTGACTAGGCTCGACCGGGTGGAGCAGACCCGAGACCCGCTCACCGGGCCGCCGTTGACCCCGCGTACCGCCGTGATCTGGTCCGTCCTGCGGGCCGAGCTGGACCGTCGCGCCGGCACCCGACTCACCGTTCTCGACGTCGGCGGCGGCACCGGCGGCTTCGCCGTGCCGCTGGCCCAGGCCGGCCACCAGGTCACCGTCGTCGACGCCAGCCCCGACGCGCTCGCCGCGCTGACCCGCCGGGCCGCCGAGGCCGGGGTCGCCGACCGGATCCGCGCGGTGCAGGGCGACGGCGACGCGCTCGCCGGGCTGGTCGAGCCGGGCAGCGTCGACCTGGTCCTCTGCCACGCCGTGCTGGAGGTGGTCGACGACCCGGCCCCGGTGGTGGCCGCGCTGGTCGCCGCCCTGCGGCCGGGCGGCGCGGCGAGCGTGCTGGTCGCCGGCCGGGCCGCCGCGGTGCTCGCCCGCGCCACCAACGGGCACCTGGACGTGGCCGCCGCGCTCGCCGCCGACCCGGACGGCACCGCCGGCCCCCGGGACACCCTGCGCCGCCGCTTCGACGTCGAGGGCGCCACCGCGCTGGTGCGCTCCGCCGGGGCGGTGGTCGAGGAGATCCACGGGGTACGGGTCCTGGCCGACCTGCTGCCCGCCGCCGTCGCCGACGGCCAGCCCGCCGCCCTGGTCGAGCTGGAACGGGCCCTGGCCGGCCGGTCGCCGTACCGGGACCTCGCCGCCGCGCTGCACGTCTTCGCCCGCCGGCCGGCATGACCGACCCGCACCCGCTCAGCCCGGTCTCCCCCCGATACGTCGGGGACAGCCTGGCCGACGTGCTGCCCGGCGCGCTGGCCGTGCTCGGGGTGCCCGGCGCCGTCGACCGGCTCGGGCTGCTGCCCGGCCTCGCCGGGGTCCGCCGGATCGCCGTCCTGCTCGTCGACGGCCTCGGCTGGTACCAACTCCCCGTCGCGGCCCGGCACGCGCCGACCCTGGCCGGCCTCGCCGCCACCGTCGGCCGGCCGATTGTCACCGGCTTCCCGTCGACCACCCCGACCAGCCTGGTGACGCTCGGCACCGGCGCGTCGCCGGGGGAGCACGGGGTGCTCGGCTTCCGGGTCCGGGTGCCCGGCGGCGACCGGGTGCTCAGCCACGTCGAGTGGGCCGACGACCCGGACCCGCTGCGCTGGCAGCCGGTGCCGACCCAGTTGACGCGGGCCCGCGCCGCCGGGGTCGCCACCACCGTGGTCAGCCGGCCGGAGTTCGCCGGCAGCGGCCTGACCCTGGCCGCGAACCGGGGCGGTGACTTCCGGGGCGCCGCCGGCGTGGACGCCCTCGCCGGGGCGGTGCTGACCGCGCTGGCCGCCGGCTCCGGGCCCACCCTGGTCTCCGCGTACCACCCCGACCTGGACCGGTACGGGCACCTCGACGGCGTCGACTCGGCCCGCTGGCAGGCCGCCGCGGCCGAGGTGGACGAGCTGCTGGCCCGGCTGGTGGACGGCCTGCCGGCGGACGCCGCGCTGCTGGTCACCGCCGACCACGGGCAGCTCAACGTCCCGGTGGAGCACCGCTTCGACCTGGACACCGATCCCCGCCTGCGGGCCGGGGTACGGCTCGTCGCCGGCGAGCCCCGGGTCCGCTACCTGCACGTGGAGCCGAGCGCGCAGGCCGACGTGGTGGCCGCCTGGTCGGCGGTGCTCGGCGGGACGGCCCGGGTCACCACCCGCGACGAGGCGGTCGCCGCCGGCTGGTTCGGGCCGGTGGCTCCGGCGCACCTGGCCCGGATCGGGGACGTGGTGGTGGTCTGCCGGGACACGTACGTGGTGGTCGCCACCGCCTCCGAGCCGCCGATGGCGGCCCGGCTGGTCGGGTACCACGGCGCGGACACCGCCGCCGAGATGACCGTGCCCCTGCTGGTCGTCCGGGGCTGACCCGGCCGGCAGCCCGGCCACCCGGCCGGCGCGGGGTTGGTCGGCGAACCTGTCGGACCCGGGGGCTAGCCTGCCGGAATGGGTCGGAGTCAGTCGTTGCCACGAGGCGGTGACCCGCGCTTCGGCCCGGACGCCGACGACACCGGGTGTCCGATCCTGCACGTCGACATGGACGCCTTCTACGCCTCCGTGGAGGTGCGGGACCGGCCGGAGCTGCGCGGGCGGCCCGTGGTGGTGGGCGGGACCGGCCCGCGTGGCGTGGTCAGCTCGGCCAGCTACGAGGCCCGCCGGTACGGCGTCCGCAGCGCCATGCCCACCGCGCGGGCGCGGGCGCTCTGCCCGCACGCGGTCTACCTCCCGCCGGACTTCACCCGGTACACGACCGCCTCCCGGGCGGTGATGGACGTCTTCCGGGACGTCACCCCGCTGGTCGAGCCGATCTCCCTGGACGAGGCGTTCCTGGACGTGGCCGGTGCGCGCCGGCTGTTCGGCCGACCGGCCGAGATCGCCCGGTCGATCCGCGCCCGGGTGGCCGGGAAGACGGGGCTGACCTGCTCGGTTGGGGTCGCGCCGAGCAAGTTCGTGGCCAAGCTCGGCTCGACCCGGGCCAAGCCGGACGGCCTGCTGGTGGTGCCGGCCGCGCGGGTGCTCGACTTCCTGCACCCGTTGCCGGTGGCGGCGTTGTGGGGGGTGGGGGAGCGGTCGGAGCAGACCCTGCGCCGGTTGGGGCTGAACACCATCGGCGAGGTGGCCGAGGCGCCGTACGGCATGCTGCGCCGGGCGCTCGGCGAGGCCGCCGCGACCCACCTGCGGGAGCTGGCCGCCGGGCGGGACCCGCGTCGGGTCAGCCCCGAGCAGGTGGAGAAGTCGATCGGCGCCGAGGTGACCTTCGACGTCGACGTCACCGACCGGCGGGAGCTGCGGCGGGCGCTGCTCGCCCTCGCCGACAAGGTGGGTGGGCGGCTGCGCCGGGCCGGTCAGGTCGGGCGGACCGTGGCGCTCAAGGTGCGACTGGCCGACTTCCGGACGGTCAGTCGGTCCCGCACCCTGGATGTGCCCACCGACACCGCCCGGGAGATGTTCGACACCGCCTGGGCGCTCTTCACCGCCCTCGACCCGAGCGAGCCGATCCGGCTCGTCGGGGTCCGGATGGAGGGGCTCGCCCCCGCGGCGCAGACCCCACGGCAACTCGCGCTCGGCGCGCCCGAGCGGGGGTGGCGGGAGGCGGAGGCCGCCGCGGACGCCGCGGCTGCCCGATTCGGGCGGTCCGTCATAGGTCCGGCTAGTCTGCTCGGCAGAGCCGATCCCCACCGAAATGAAAATCCACCCCGGCCATAGGTCGTCCCGCTTTCCGACGCGCGACCCCCCTCGTAGACTTGCGGGTAAGCAGCCGGATGGCTGCCACGGTCTGTCGACCCGACCGGGCCGACCAACGTGACCGGGGAGGAGTGCCGTGCCGCTCTCGGAGCACGAGCAGCGGCTGTTCGAGCAGATCGAGCGGTCGCTTGCCGAGGACCCCAAATTCGCCTCGGCCGTGCGCGCCAGCGACCCGCGTTTCCACGCGCGGCGTCGCCTGCTCGTCGCTGCCGGTGTGATCATCGCTGGTCTCGCCCTACTGGTCTACGGTGCGGTGATCAAGACTCCACCGCTGGCGGTGGCGGGCTTCGTCGTCATGCTGGCCTCGGCGGCTTTCGCGGTGCAGTCGCACCGTCGGTCGCAGTCGCCGGACCTGCACGTGGTGGGTGGCACGACGAGCCGCCGACGTTCCCGTGGTGGGGGACGGTCGGGGCGTCGGTCGTCGCTGCTGGACCGCATGGAGGACCGGTGGCGGCAGCGCCCGGAGGGGCACCGCTGACCGGACCCGGCCGCTGACGCGGCCGGGTCGACAGGCGGTGCTCCGGGTCACCGGAACGCGCCGGTGACCCGCCGGGCCCCGGCATGTCCGTCCAACGGCGTCCAGGTGGTGCCGGGCACGTGCCCGGATCATTCCGTTGAGCAGATCCTGGATCATCGGGTCAGGCCGGTCAGGGTGGCCGGTCGAGTCACGCCGGCCTCCGGGGTCGCCCCACCAACCACGGGCGTTTCACGATCGGCAAGTGTGGTCAACCAGTAAACCTGACGGCGACAACAGCGGCAGGGCCGGGTGCGGCCGGGACGAGCGTCCGCGAGCCTTTCGAGCTGCCCCATCTGTGAGACCACCCCCACGCCCGGGTGGCATACCGCATGCCGGCCGGGAGCCGACCTCGGCGCTTGACCCGCACCTTTCGGGCTCGCTCACGCCGACGTCGTACCCTCGCGCTTCTTGCCGGCGCCGAACCGCTCGCACCGTGCCGAGTCCTGCCCCGTCTCTGAGGGCAGCTCGAAAGGAAGCCGTGGCGAGGCGCCAGACCCGACGGTTTCCAGCTCAGGAAAGATGCAGGCGGCCGGCCGAAGGAGCGGCTTCTTCGAGAATGTCGTCCAGTTCCTCATCGGTCAGTGGCAGGACCGACGACGGGGGCCGAGGCGGATGCCTCGGCCCCCGTCGTCGGCTCAGCGGCCGGCGCGGCCGGCGATGAGCCGGCGCGGGTTCCACCGCAGCAGGTGGTACCGGAGCCGCCCGCTCGTCGTCACCACCCGGGCCGAGGACTCCGCCAGCGCCGTGCGCCACCGCAGCAGCACCGACGGGGGCAGCACCGCCGCCGTCAGCCGGGTCCGCCGGTCCGCCCGGCCGGCCAGGGCACCCCGGACCGTGTGCAGGGCGGGCGGCAGGTCCTCGCCGGTGAGCGGGTCGCGGGCGTACCGGGCCCGCTCCTCGGCCCGGCCGAGCAGCCGGACCGCCGCCGTGGCGGACTCGTCGCCGGTCAGCGCGTCGGCGGCCAACCGGTCGGCGGTGGCCCGGGGGGTCTCCGTGCGGTCCACCCGGACCCGGTAGTCGACCAGCGTGTCGAGCAGCTCGTCCCAGGCCGCGTGGGCGTGCGCGCGGGCCTGGTCGACGTCCACCCCGACCACCACCGGCCGGGCCCCGGCCGCCGGGTCGGCGTCACTGTCCACCCGGGGCGCCGGTACGGGGACGGCCACCCGGCGGCCCCGCCGCCGGCGCAGCGACCACCGGCGCAGTGCCGGCACCGCCAGCAGCGCGAGCACCGCCAGGACGGCCAGCGTCCACCACGGCCAGCGCGGCGCCTCGTCGATCGGTGCGCCACCGGCCGGGTCGAAGCCGGGGTCGACGTCCTCCTCGAGCTGGTCCGGCTGGTTCGCCGGGGCGGACGCCCCCGGATCGTCGGGCGTCACCGGGGTCTCCGCCCCCGGGGTGGTCGGCTCCGGCGCGTCGGTGTCCGGGGCCCACTCGGAGCGGTTCCACCCCTGCACCCCGTAGGTCGGCGTGGCGTCGAAGGGCACCCAGCCGATCCGGTCGAAGTAGACCTCCGTCCAGGCGTGCAGGTTGCGGTTGGTCAGCGTGTACGTGTTGCCCTCGCGGTCGCTGCCGTTGGTGAACCCGAACGCCACCCGGGCCGGGATGCCCGCCGCCCGGACCAGCCACGCCATCGCGGCGGCGTACTGCTGGCAGAAGCCGACCTTGTTCTCCAGGAAGTCGACGACGTCCTGGCCGCTGGTGCCGCCCTCGGTGCTCAGCCGGTAGCTGAACCCGTTCTCCGCCGAGAAGTGGTCGTAGATCGCCCGCACCTTGTCGTACTCGGTGCGCGCGCCCTGGATCAGCTCGGTGACCAGTTGCTCGACCTCGCGGACCGGCGGGGTGATGGTGTACCGCCGCCGCAGCTCGTTCTCCGCCGGCAGCGGAGCCGCCTCCCGCAGCACCGCCGGGGTGTACGTGGACCGTACGTAGTCGAAGGTGTAGCTCTTGCCCCGGGAGTTCTCCCGGTTGGAGAAGAGGACCTGGAGGTTGCGGTCGTAGAGCCAGTTGCCGCTGAGGTCCTCGGTCCGTACCGGCTCGGCGTAGGTCGGCAGCAGCGGCATGGTCAGGTTGCGGGTCACCTCCACCGTGGCCCGGTACTGGCGCTGCTCGACCCCGGGCCGTACCCCCTGGCTCGGGTCGGGCAGGTCCTGGGTGACCGGCCGGCCGCTCGGGCTGCGGACGCTGAAACCCTCCGGGCTCAACTGGTCGGCGACGCCGTACCGCAGGTAGAACGGTTCCTCCTCGTTCGTGGTGACCTTGACGAAGTCGGTGACCTGGGACTGGTTGAGCTGCCCGCTGAGCGAGGCGAACAGGTCGATCCGACCGGGGGCGCCACCCTGCCCGAAACCACCGGTGCCGTTGCCCGCGCCGCTGCTCAACTGGTTGAGCAGCCCACCGGACATCCCCGGCACGGCCAGCGGCACGGCGATGGCCAGCGCCACCCCGACCACCGCCAGTCGCCGGCCGGCGGCGGCCAGCGGGGAGGCCTCCCAGACGTCGACGTCGCGGCCCTCGCCGGTGAACCGGCGGCCGAACCGGCGTACCCGGTCGATGTTGTCGGTGACCAGCAGCCACAGGTACCCGGCGGCGCCGACCACGAACGGGACGGCGGGCACGCTGTCCACATAGATGGCGACCGGCACCGAGTAGACGGCGAGCATCGGCAGCCCGGCCAGCGCGGGCCGGCGCAGCCCGACGGCGAGCAGGTCCACCATCACCGCGACCGACCCGATCCCCAGCACGGCGATGAAGAGCAACGGATCGGTGTCCGGCACCTTCACGCCGTAGGAGCGCATGTCCTCGACCGAGGCGTTCAGCAACGCGCCGAAGTGGTCGAAGGTGGCCGGGGTGGGCACCAGCGCGGCCAGCCCGGTGCCGCCGGGGAACAGCCAGGTCAACGCCAGCAGCAGGCCGGCGAGCATGCCCAGCACCTGACCCCACAGCGGGGCCCGGACCAGCCGGGCCAGCGCCGCCGCCCCGGCCACCGCGGCGACCGCCACGGCCGACTGGAGCAGCCACGTCCACCGCTCGAAGATGGCCGACAGCGGCGCCGAGGCGAGCAGCGTCGCCACGGCGGCGACGAACCCGAGATTACGGTGCGCGGTCACCGGTACACCCCGTTCCCGTGATGGATGCTCACTTCACGCCCCCGGCGACCGTCTCGGCCATCGCCGCCCGCTGCGCGAAGCCCTGCGAGCCCCGGGCGACCTGCGGCCACAGCGCCGGGAGCCGGGCGCCGTGGTCGACGCCGATGACCCGCCAGCCGTTCTGGAGCAGGGCCAGCGCGGCGGTGCCGTGCGCGTGCTCGGCCTCGGCCCGCGCCTTGTCGGGCAGGTTGAGCCAGGTCGAGCTGTCCAGCGCGAAACCGACGCAGGTCGCGCCGTTGCCCCGCAGCCCGGACAGCAGTTCGGCCTCGGCGGTGTCCAGCGACCCGAGCAGCGCGATGATCAGACCGCCGTCGGCGCGCTGGCGGACCCGCTGCACCAGCGAGGTGATCTCGGTGTGCTTGTCCAGCCGGACGTCGGCAAGGTGGTCCAGCAGCAGCCCCTCGCCGGCGCCCTCCCCGGCGTCGACGTCCACCCCCGAGCCGGTGACCAGGCGCAGCTTGTACCCGGCCTGCCGCAGGTGCACGGCGATGCTCGCGGCGGCGGAGACCGCCCACTCGAAGCTGGCCGTCGGCCCGTCGCCCCGGTGGCCCCACGCCCGGGTGTCCAGCACCACGGTCGCCCGGCTCTCCCAGGGCTGCTCCTCCCGGCGCACCATCAGCTCGCCGGTGCGGGCGGTGGACTTCCAGTGCACCCGGCGCAGGTCGTCGCCGCGCCGGTACTCCCGGGTCGCCGCGTCGTCCTCGCCGTGCACCGCCACCGACCGGGCCCGGCTCTCGCCGCTGCCGGCGTACTCCCCGGGGAGCCGGACCGACGGCAGCGGGACGACCTGGGGGATCACCGTGAGGTGGTCGGTGCTGGGAAAGGAGCGGCTCAGCTCGCAGAGCCCGAACGGGTCGGTCATCCGGACCACCAGCGGACCGACCTCGTACCGGCCCCGCACGTCGGCCCGGACGGTGTACGCCACCGAACTGGCCTGGTGCGCGCCGAGGCGTTCCAGCACCACCCGGGGCCGGCTGCCCAGCGCGTACGGCAGCCGGTCCTCCAGGAGCAGGGTGCCGGTGGGCAGCCGGGACAGGTTCTGCAACCGCAGCACCACCCGGGAACTGGCCCCCACCGGCACCCGGTGCGGATCCAGCGACCGGCTGCACGCCAGCTTGTACCGGCTCCGCCCGACGTAGGCGGCCCCGAGCAGCGGCAGGATGGCCAGGAGGACGGCCACCCGGAGCAGGTCCTTCTCGCCGAGGATCGCGGCGGAGATGGCCGCCGCCACCGCTGCGGCGAGGAAGGACCGACCCCGGGTGGTCAGGCCGCGCAGCCCGTCGCGCACGGTCACGGCCTCCGGGGCTCGTAGGGCGGGCGACCGTTGCCGGCGCTCGGCCGGGTGTCGTACGGGGACCGTTGCCGGTCGTGCGGCAGCGGCAGCCGGTGCACCAGGTCGGAGACGATCGCGTCGGTGGTGCGCCGGGCGAGCTGGGCGTCCGCCGTCGGGATGATCCGGTGCGCCATGACCGGCACGGCCAGCGCCTGCAGGTCGTCGGGGAGGACGTAGTCCCGTCCCTCCAGCGCGGCCACCGCGCGGGCGGTGCGCAGGAGCTGGAGGGTGGCCCGGGGGGAGGCGCCCAGGCGCAGCTCGGGGGCCTCGCGGGTGGCGGTGACCAGGTCGATCGCGTACTGCTTGACGGCGTCGGCGACGTGCACCTGGCGGACGTGCGCGATGAGCTGGCGGACCGTCGCCGCGTCGGAGACCGGGCGCAGCTCCTGCAACGGGTCGGTGGCCCCGTGCCCGTCCAGCATCGCCAGCTCGGCGGCCTGACCCGGGTACCCCATGGCGATCCGGGCGGTGAACCGGTCCCGCTGCGCCTCGGGCAGCGGGTAGGTCCCCTCCATCTCGATCGGGTTCTGGGTGGCGATCACCATGAACGGCGTCTGGAGCTGGTAGGTGACCCCGTCGACGGTGACCTGCCGCTCCTCCATGCACTCCAGCAGCGCCGACTGGGTCTTCGGCGAGGCCCGGTTGATCTCGTCGCCGACGACGAGGTTGGCGAAGACCGCACCCGGGCGGAACTCGAAGTCGTGCGTCTCCTGGTTGTAGACGCTGACCCCGGTGACGTCGCTGGGCAGCAGGTCGGGGGTGAACTGGATGCGCCGTACCGAACAGTCGATGGAGCGGGCGAGCGCCTTGGCCAGCTTGGTCTTGCCCACCCCCGGGACGTCCTCGATGAGCAGGTGACCCTCGGCGAGCAGGACGGCCAGGGCGAGGCGCACCGTGGCGGTCTTGCCCTCGATGACCTGTTCGATGTTGGTCACGATGGCTTCGCTGGCGGTGCGGAACTCGTCGTGCGGCAACAGGCCGCCCACCTCGTCCCAGGTCTGTTGTGTCACGGGCCTCCTCCTCGTCGCCTCCGACGGCAGCTCGCCGGCGAGCCCCGGTCGCCAGCGGCGCGCCGGAACCCTCGTGTCGCGACGTCGAGCCTCGTCTGCCGCAGGAATCTCACTGGTCTCTCAGGCTAACCATGTTTGTCGTCATCGCCGACCCCCGCAGGTAGACGGTCGGTTACGCCCCGATATTCGCCAGGTCGGGGGAGTTGCCGACCGGACCGGCCCGGGTCCGTGACCACCCGGGGTGACCGGTGATCCACCCGCAATCACGGACCCGGGGCGGGTCCGGTTCACCACCGGCGGTGACCGGCGCTCGGCGGCCGGACGCGGGGGCGGGGTACACTGCCGGACGTGGCCGGAGTCTTCCTGCTCCTTACCGGGCCGTGCTGACGCGCCGACGACGCGGCGACAGCACGGCGGCCCCTCCTGCGTGAGGGGCTTTTTCGTGCCCACAGCAGTGCCCGCAGCAGACTTCCCACCGACGACGAGACGACCGCGCCGAGGAGAACGCCATGAGTGAGGCCGCCGCACCGACGGGCGACATTCCCCCGTACCGGTACACCGCGGAGCTGGCCGGCGAGATCGAGCGCCGGTGGCAGGACACCTGGGAGCGGGAGGGCACCTTCCACGCCCCGAACCCGACCGGCCCGCTGGCCGACCCGGCCCACCCCCGTGCCGGCGCGGAGAAGCTGTACGTGCTGGACATGTTCCCGTACCCCTCCGGGGCCGGCCTGCACGTGGGGCACCCGCTGGGCTACATCGGCACCGACTGCTACGCCCGGTTCCAGCGGATGGCCGGGCGCAACGTGCTGCACGCGATGGGCTTCGACGCGTTCGGCCTGCCCGCCGAGCAGTACGCGGTGCAGACCGGCACCCACCCGCGCACCACCACCGAGGCGAACATCGAGCGGTACAAGGCGCAGCTACGCCGGCTGGGACTGGCCCACGACGAGCGGCGGTCGGTGGCCACCATCGACACCGACTTCTACCGCTGGACCCAGTGGATCTTCCTGCAGGTCTTCAACTCCTGGTACGACACGGACGCGCGTCGGGCCCGCCCGATCGACGAGCTGGTCGCCGCGTTCGAGGCCGGCACCCGGCCCACCCCGGACGGGCGTCCCTGGGCGGAGCTGACCCCGGCGCAGCGGCGGGCGGTCGTCGACGACCACCGGCTGGCGTACGTCTCGCAGGCGCCGGTGAACTGGTGCCCGGGGCTGGGCACCGTGCTGGCCAACGAGGAGGTCACCGCCGACGGTCGCTCGGAGCGGGGCAACTTCCCGGTCTTCAAGCGGAACCTCAAGCAGTGGATGATGCGGATCACCGCGTACGCCGACCGGCTGCTGGACGACCTGGACACCCTGGACTGGCCCGAGCCGATCAAGCTGATGCAGCGCAACTGGATCGGCCGCTCGACCGGCGCGCACATCGACTTCCCGACCGCCGCCGGGCCGGTGCGGGTGTTCACGACCCGGCCGGACACCGTCTTCGGGGCCACCTACATGGTGCTGGCCCCCGAGCACGAGCTGGTCGACGCGCTGGTCCCGGCGGCCTGGCCGGCGGGGACGAAGGACGCCTGGACCGGTGGGCACGCCAGCCCCCGGGCGGCCGTCGAGGCGTACCGGAAGGCGGCGGCGGCCAAGACCGACGTCGAGCGGCAGACCGAGACCCGGGAGAAGACCGGCGTCTTCGTCGGGGCGTACGCCACCAACCCGGTCACCGGCGGCGACATCCCCGTCTTCGTCGCCGACTACGTGCTGGCCGGCTACGGCACCGGCGCGATCATGGCGGTGCCCGCCCAGGACGAGCGGGACTGGGACTTCGCCGAGGTCTTCGACCTGCCGATCGTGCGCACCGTGCAGCCGCCCGAGGGCTTCGCCGGCACGGCGTTCACCGGGGACGGGCCGGCGGTCAACAGCGCCAGCGTCGAGCGCGGGGTGGACCTGAACGGTCTGGGCGTGGCCGAGGCCAAGGCCCGGATCATCGAGTGGCTGGAGGCCAGCGGCCACGGCAGCGGCGCGGTCACCTACCGGCTGCGGGACTGGCTGTTCTCCCGGCAGCGGTACTGGGGCGAGCCGTTCCCGATCGTGTACGACGCTACCGGCGCGGCAATCGCGTTGCCCGAGTCGATGCTGCCGGTCGAGCTGCCCGAGGTGGACGACTTCGCCCCGCGCACCTTCGACCCCGAGGACGCCGACAGCGACCCGGAGACCCCGTTGTCGCGCCGGCGCGACTGGGTCGAGGTGGAGCTGGACCTGGGCGACGGCCCGCAGCGGTACACCCGGGAGACCAACGTCATGCCGCAGTGGGCCGGCTCCTGCTGGTACGAGCTGCGTTACCTGGACCCGACCAACAGCGGGCGGTTCGTCGACGCGGAGAACGAGCGGTACTGGATGGGGCCGCAGGCCGAGGGCGACTGCGGGGGCACCGACCTGTACGTCGGCGGCGCCGAGCACGCCGTGCTGCACCTGCTGTACGCCCGCTTCTGGCACAAGGTGCTGTACGACCTGGGGCACGTGTCGTCGTTCGAGCCGTTCCGCCGGCTGTTCAACCAGGGCTACATCCAGGCGTACGCGTACACCGACGCGCGGGGCGCGTACGTGCCGGCCGAGGAGGTCGTCGAGGTCGACGGCCGGTTCCTGCACGGCGAGACCGAGGTCCGGCGCGAGTACGGCAAGATGGGCAAGTCCCTGCGCAACGTGGTCACCCCGGACGAGATGTGCGCCGCGTACGGGGCGGACACCTTCCGGGTGTACGAGATGTCGATGGGCCCGCTGGAGGTCTCCCGCCCCTGGGAGACCCGGGCGGTCGTCGGCTCGTACCGCTTCCTGCAGCGGGTCTGGCGGGCGGTGGTCGACGAGCAGACCGGCGCCTCCCGGGTCACCGACGACCCGGCCGACGAGGCCACCCGCCGGCTGCTGCACAAGGTCGTCGACGGGGTCCGGGGCGACATGGCGGGCATCCGGTTCAACACCGCGATCGCCAAGCTGATCGAGCTGACCAACGCGGTGACCCGGCTGCCGGCCACCCCGCGCGAGGTGGCCGAGCCGCTGGTGCTGATGCTGGCCCCGTTCGCCCCGCACATCGCCGAGGAGCTGTGGCGGCGACTGGGTCACGCCGGCTCGCTGACCTACGTCGACTTCCCGACCGCCGACCCGGCCCTGCTGGTGGCCGAGACGGTGACGTACCCGGTGCAGATCAACGGCAAGGTCCGGGGCCGGGTCGAGGTGAGCGCCGACGCCGACGAGGCGACGGTCCGCGCGGCGGCGCTGGAGGCGGTCGCCGCCACCCTGGCCGGCAAGGAGCCCCGCAAGGTCATCGTCGTGCGGGGCCGGATGGTCTCCGTCGTCGCCTGAGGTGTAAGGAAGGGCCCCCTGTTAACGCTTTCTGTTGTACAGGGGGCCCTTCCTCACACCCGGGCCCGCGCGCCCGGAGGGCGTCAGCGGCGCAGGAGGGTGGTGCGGAACGCCTCGCGGACGCTCCCGCCGACCACCGCGCACCAGGTACGCCGGTCCACCTCGCCGGTGGCGGTCAGCCCGTGCCGGGTCTGGAGTTGGCGGACCGCCTCCCGGGTGGCGGTGTCCAGGGTGCCGGTGGCGGTGACCGGGTACCCCCGGACGGCCAGGATGCTCTGCAGGCCGGCGACCGGTTCGCCGGTGCCGCCCGCGACGACCGGCACCACCAGCAGGTCCCAGGTGCTGTCGCGGATCTCGCCGAGGCCGGTCGGGGTGATCCCGTTGCGCCGCTGGAAGTCCTCCACGGCCGTGACGGTGGCCGGGTCGAAGGTGCCGCTCGCGGTGACCGCGTACCCCCGGGCGCGCAGCAGGTGCTGGGCCACCCGGACCGCCTCGCCCCGGCTGCTGGACAGGATGTCCGGCCAGGTCCGCTCGGGGATGGCGGCCAGCGCGGTGCCGAGCCGGCGGGCGACCTCCCGGCGCAGCGCCGGGAACTGCCGGTAGAAGGCGGCCCCGGGGCACTGGGTGAGCTGGAAGTCCCAGTGCCCGAAGATCCGGTGCGCGCCGAGCCGGTACTGGACGCAGATCGCCACGCAGAGGTCGACCAGGGCGTCGACCTGCCGCTGCGGCGGCGACTCGGTGACGTAGATGCCCTCGTTCTCGATGCCGATGCCGCGTCCGTTCTCCCCCGGGGAGTGGGCGCCCACCACCTGCTGGGTGCCACCACGCAGGCCGGCGAGGCTCTGGTGCCGCCCCTCCAGCAGGTACCCGCCCCGGCTGACCGTGAAGTGCTGGCCGGAGTCCGGCCAGCCGTTGCCGTCCTGGTGCAGGCGCTGGATGTCGCGGGCCAGCCAGATCGCCTGGTTGACCGAGTAGTCGGTGCTGTTCGGGTAGGCGGTGTGGTGCACCACGATCTTCTGGGTGGTGCCGGTGTTCATGGTCAACGGGCTGGTCGGTGGCCGGGCCGCCCAGGAGCCGCAGGTGATGATCTCGCC
>NZ_LRQV01000133.1 GCF_001567585.1 Micromonospora rosaria | reverse complement strand
GGGTCGCACGCCCGCACCGAGTGGGTCGACGTGACCCAGCTCGCCGACCGGGCCGCCCTGCTGGCCGGGACGGTCGCCGGGGTGCTGGCCCCGCACCGTCGCAGCGGCCTCGCGGCGGCCCGGCCCGCCGGCACCCGGACCTGACCGCGCCCTCGGCGACACCGCGACGGGCGGCACGACACTCCGGTGCCGGTGCCGCCCGGCACCTGTCCTCCCGCCGGTCGACGCTCCATAATGGTGGGCCGAGGTGGCGCGCGGCCCGGCTCCGCGCCGCCGGTGACCCCGACGGGTCACCGACGCAGCGAGCGGGAGGACGACCCCCGACATGAGTGCCGCCACGCCGCCCCCGCGCTTCGGGGTCGAGGAGGAGTTCCTGGTCGTCGACGCGGTCACCCGGGCCCCCGCGCCCCGGGCCGCCGAGGTGGTGACGGCGGCGTCGGCCCTGCTGGGCGACCGGGTCTCCGGCGAGATCACCACCCTGCAACTGGAGACCCGCACCCCGCCCTGCGGCACCCTCGGCGAGGTGGCGGCCCAGCTCACCGAGGCCCGCAAGATCGTCGCCGACGCCGCCCGCGGCGCCGGGCTGCGGGTGGTGGCCACCGGCACCGCGCCCGTTCCCGGGGTGGTGCCGCCGCCGATGACCGTCGGCCCCCGGCAGACCCGGGGCAACGAGACCTTCCGTGGCCTGCACGACGAGTTGGCGCTGTGCGCGCTGCACGTCCACGTGGAGATGCCCGACCGGCACCGGGCCCTGCTGGTCGGCAACCACCTGCGGCCGTACCTGCCGGTGCTGCTCACCCTCACCGCGAACTCGCCATACTGGGCGGGGCGGGACTCCGGGTACGCGAGTTGGCGTACCACGGTCTGGGGTCGCTGGCCGGTGGCCGGGCCGCCGCCGGTGTTCACCTCCCCGGAGCACTACGACCAGGTGGTGGAGCGGCTGCTGGCCGCCGGTGCCCTGGTGGACCGGGCCACCATCTTCTGGGACGTCCGCCCCTCCGAGCGGTACCCGACCCTGGAGGTCCGGGTGGCGGACTCCGTCGCCACCGCCGACGAGGCGGCGCTGTACGCCGCCCTGGTCCGGGCCCTGGTGGTGCACCTGTCCGCCGCGGTGGACCGGGGTGAGCCGGCCCCGGAGGTCCCGGCCGACCTGCTGCGGGTGGCGTACTGGCGGGCGGCCCGGGACGGCCTCGACGGTGCCGGGGTGGACCCGCACAGCGGCGCCCTGCGGCCCGCCGCCGACCTGGTCGGCGACCTGGTCCGGACGCTGCACCCGATCCTGCGGGCGCACGGCGACCACGACCTGGTCGTCGGCTGGCTGGACCGGCTGCTGGCCGGGGGCACCGGGGCGCGGCGGCAGCGGGCCGCCGCCCGGCGGGGCGGTCTCACCGACGTCGTGGACTACCTCGCGGAGCAGACGGCGGGCTGACCGGCCGGGCCCGGCCGGCGGAGATGTCCGGGGTCGTGGCAGGTCGACGCCGCCCGGCCCGGATGGGTCGGTGACTGGGCAATTCCGCACAACCGTCGGCCACCGGTGTGGGTAATGCTGGAGACGCCCCCGACCCCTCCTGGAGGCCCCCCGTGCAGCAGACCGCGACCACGCCGTTCCACCTGGACCGGCTCGATCCCACCCTGATGAACAGCACCGCCCGGTCGTTCGCCGACCGGATGGCCGCCCGCCGGTCGGTGCGGCAGTTCTCCCCCGAACCGGTGCCGCTGGACGTCGTCGAGGAGGCGGTGCGGGCCGCCGCGACGGCGCCCAGCGGCGCGAACCTGCAACCCTGGCGCTTCGTGATCGTCACCGACGCGGAGCGCCGCCGCCGGCTGCGCGAGGCCGCCGAGGCCGAGGAGATCGAGTTCTACCGCCGCCGGGCGCCGCAGGAGTGGCTGGACGCGGTGGCCCCGATGGGCACCGACTGGCAGAAGCCGTTCCTGGAGACCGCCCCGGTGGTCATCGTCGTCTTCGAGGTGCATCAGGGGCCGCACACCCCGAAGCCGTACTACGTCAAGGAGTCGGTGGGCATCGCCGTCGGCGTGCTGATCACCGCCCTGCACCTGTCCGGGCTGGCGACCCTCACCCACACCCCCAGCCCGATGAAGTTCCTCAACGAGATCTGCGAGCGGCCGACGGAGGAGCGGGCCTGCCTGGTGATGCCGGTCGGGTACCCGGCCGACGGCGTCACCGTGCCCCGGCTGACCCGCAAGCCCCTGTCGGAGGTCATGGTCCGTCGGTAGGTCTCAGCGCTGAAGGTCGGCCTCGAAGAAGTCCCGGAGGGGCTGTACGTGCCGGTCGGGTCGCCGCCACTCGGCCAGCAGGTCCTCCAGCAGGTGCAGCTCCTCCACCAGCTCCCCGCCCCGGTACCGGCGGATCACCGGGTGGATGAAGGCGCTCTCGTGGGCGAGTTCGGGCCGGGGGTGGCGCTCGATGCCGAAGACGTCGGGGTACTCGTCGCGCCCCCAGCGCAGTCCGAAGGTGTAGTAGTGGCTCTCGCCGCCGAAGCGCTGCACCGCGTGGTCCTCGGGCAGGTCCTGGAAGTGCCGGGCCCCGCCGGCCGGGTCGACGACCAGCACGTCGCAGAGGAACTCGAACTGCGTCCAGAGCGCCGAGGACCAGTTGACCCGGTCGAGCACCGTCGCGGTGAGCGTCTCGGCGTCGGCCTCGACCTTCTCGTACGCCAGCGGGACCCCTTCGTACCGCTCGCGGAGCAGGGCGGTGAGGGTCCGCAGGTTGTACCGGAACCCGTCGATGAAGGCCGAGCTGGCCTTCTTGAAGTCCCGGTCCTGGGCGAGCGTACCGGCGAAGTAGAGCCCGTCCACGTTCGCCGACTGCCAGTCGGTGCGGGTGACGGGTAGCCGGCCGCTGGGCACCATCCGGGGCCGGCACTCCGGGTCGAACGGGGAGGTGTCCATGGCGAACCCGGTGCAGCGCAGCACCGACTCGTACTCCATGACCGCGGTCTCCCCCTCGGCGTGGGTGTAGGTCAGGCGCACCTCGTACCGGTCGCCAACCGGTGTGATCTCGTCGATGACGCAGTCCAGCACCGAGTGCAGGGTCTTGAAGTGGAAGCTGTCCAGGACCGCGCCGTGGTGGCCCCGGACGTCCCCGGGGTGCTTGGTGTTCCACGCCAGCTTCAGGAAGTTGGGGCTGGCCACGTGGACCATGGCGGCGTGGCCGAGGATCGCCGAGGCGGTCTCGAAGGCGGAGTTGCCCTTGCCCAGGATGAGCACCCGCTGGCCGGCGTAGTCGGCGGGGTCGGTGCTCATCTCCTCGTAGCCCACGGCGTGCTCGATGCCGCGCACCTGGGGGACGTTCGGCGGACCCCAGCCGGTGGCGACCACGACGCAGTCGGCGGTGAACAGCGTGTCGGCGGTGTGCACCCGGAAGCCCGCCCCGACCTTCTCGATCCGCTGCACCTCGGTGTCGAAGCGGATCGCCAGCTCGTGGTGGCGGGCGAAGTCGCCGAGGTAGCGGACCAGGTCGTCGGCGGAGGGGAAGTAGTCCCGGCTGTAGTCGGCGAAGGGCAGGTCGAAGGGCTCGTGCAGCAGCGAGTTCCAGTCCCACCGCAGCTTGATCTCCGGGTCGGTGCTGGCGGTGTGCACCTTGTTCAGGGAGATGAGCTGCCGGTGCCGGGGGAAGGTGCGGAAGAACTCACCGGGGGCGGAGGCCCGTTCCAGGGTGAGGTAGTCGCTGCCGGCCTGCTGGAGGTAGTAGCTGAGCTGGAGGCCGGCGGGGCCGCCTCCGACGATCAGGTAACGGTGGTGCTCGGTGGGCTGGGGCATGTCGGTCATGGCTACTCCCGAGTCGAGTACCATGACTTTTCATGACAAATGCATACAAGTCAATACATAACCAGGTTGAATGATCGAGCCGGAGGGACGGCCCCGGTGGTCCCGCCGGCCCCGCCCCCGGTCCGGGACCGGAGGCGGTCGGCAGCGGATCAGGCGGGCTGGGTGGCCGACTGGCGGTGACCGCTGACCTTCGCGGCGGGCATCGGCCCACCCTTGGCGGTACCGGTCATCTCGTCACCGTCGACGGTGACGTCGAAGGACAGGTCCATCCGCATCGGCTTGGTGATCGACTGGTACCAGGAGAGCCGGTTGCCCTCCAGCCGGAGGTCCTGCAGGGTCAGGGTCTCCTTCTCGCCACGGGAGACCCCCTGCAGGACACCGTCCGCACTGGACAGCGTCAGCTCGGTGCGACGGGTGCCGAACGGGGTGGCCACGGCCACCTTCCAGATTCCCTCGACAGACACGGCGGCTTCCTCTCTTCCCGGGGTCCGGGCGGCGCCGGCGTCGCGGTCAGCCGGCCCGGGTGGCGCCTCGGGCAGCGCCGCAAACCACGCTAGCCATCCCGGGGACGAGGGTTAGTCGCCATATTGCCGTCTTCGCCTCGGGCGGTGGACACAGTGGGGTCAATCCCGCACGCGATGACTATTGGGATCTGACCCGTCAAACCGGCCGGTAAATGCGAGCCAAATCGTCCGCACGCTGCGGAAACGTCGGGAGCAATGTGAAAGAAGCGCGCCCGATCGCCAGCGTCGCAGGATGAGCATGGGCCCGATCCGGCCGCCCGCCCTCACCTTTCCCCGCTCGCCACAGGAGGAATCCAGGCACGCCCGAAATGCACGACCAAGCCCGAGAGCCGACCGGAACCGCCCCTCCACCCGGTCGACCCGCCCCGTCGGTGCGATCCCCCACCGTCAGGCGACACTCCTCATCCCGCACCGCGACGACGCCTCGCACGGCGCATCCGCGGTGCTGCCGTCTGCCCTGTTCATGCCATCGGCTTTGGCAGAAGCCGATGGCTCTGTTGTAAGGAGACCGTACCGTGCTGGGTCAACGCGCACGCTCACTCAGTCCCGGAATAGTGGCGATTCTACTCGCGGCGTCGCTCTTTTTCATCATCGACGCCCGCGTGTCGGTCAGCGGTGCCGAGGCGGCACCACGATACCGCTTCACCGAGATGCCGATCGCCTATCCGGCCGGCTACGACCAGTTGCCGAAGAAGGACATCCGCGAGGTCAACGTCTCGTACCACAAGATCCGGTCCTGGATCTCCTCGGTCGGTGCGGCCATCGCGATCAACGACCTGACCGGCAACGGCCGGGCCAACAGCCTGTGCTTCGTGGACACCCGGACCAACAGCGTGGTGGTCACCTACGCCCCCACCGCCCCGGCGCAGGACCGGTTCGAGCCGTTCATCCTCGACGCGGCGCCGCTGCCGATCGACACGGACACCATGGCCCCGATGGCCTGCGTACCGGGTGACTACAACCTGGACGGCCGGATGGACCTGATGGTCACCTACTGGGGGCGGGTGCCGATCCTCTTCCTGCACAAGGAGAGCGCCACCGGGGTCTCCAACGCGACCTACCACCGGCAGGAGATCCTGCCCCAACTCTCCCCCGACGGGCTGTACCACGGGCCGAAGTGGCACACCAACGCCGCCATGGTCAACGACCTCGACGGCGACGGCAAGCCGGACGTCATCATCGGCAACTACTTCCCCGAGTCCGACGTGCTCGGCCGCGACGGCCAGGACAACGTGGAGATGAACGAGTCCCTCTCCACCGCCACCAACGGCGGCGGGGCCCAGGTCCTGCGCTGGACCTCGGCCACCGCAGGCGACACCCCCTCGGTGGTCTTCACCCCGCAGCGGGGCGCGGTCCCCCACAAGCAGTCCACCGGCTGGACCCTCGGCCTGGGCAGCGCGGACCTGACCGGCCGGGGCCTGCCGGACGTCTACATCGCCAACGACTTCGGCCACGACCACATGCTGCACAACGTCTCCACCCCCGGGCGGATCAAGTTCAAGGCCGTTTTCGGGGAGCGCACCCCCACCACCCCCAAGTCGTTCGTGGTCGCCCGGGGCTCCTTCAAGGGCATGGGCATCGACTTCGGTGACCTCGACGGCGACGGCCGCTTCGACATGGCGGTCTCGAACATCACCACCGCCTGGGGTCTGGAGGAGAGCAACTACATCTGGATGAACCAGGCCAGCGACGAGAAGGCCATGCTCGCCAGCCTGGAGCGGGGGGTCGCCCCCTTCACCCAGGAGGCCCGCCCGCTGGGGATGGCCTGGAGCGGCTGGGGCTGGGACATCAAGTTCGGCGACTTCCTGAACAGCGGCAAGCCCGAGGTGGTGCAGACCCTCGGCTTCGTCAAGGGCGAGATCGACCGGTGGCCGTGGCTCCAGGAGATGGCCATGATGAACGACAACCTGATGTCGAACCCGGCCATGTGGCCCAACATGCAGCCCGGTGACGACATCGCCGGCAGCCAGCCGTTCGCCTTCTTCGCCCGCACCGGCAGCGGCGAGTACGCCAACATCACCAAGGACCTCGGCATGGACGTGCCGATCCCCACCCGCGGGATCGCCATGTCCGACACCCGGGGTACCGGCGCCCTGGACCTCGCCCTGGCCCGGCAGTGGGGACCGCCGGCCTTCTACGCCAACGAGGCCCCCTCCCGGGGCAACTTCCTGAACCTGCGGCTGTACCGCCCGGTGCCCGGCACCAGCGGGGAGGCCATGCTCTGCACCCCGGCGTACGGGACCACGGTCACCGTCACCACCCCGGACGGCCGCAAGCAGATCTCCCAGCTCGACGGCGGCAGCGGCCACTCCGGCAAGCGCAGCTTCGAGGTCCACTTCGGCCTCGGGGAGACCAGCGGCCCGGTCACCGTCGACCTGCGCTGGCGCGATCTGTCCGGCCAGCTGCACCGCACCAGCCAGCAGCTCACCGCCGGCACGCACACCCTCGTGCTGTCGGACCGCGTCGAGGAGGTTCCGAACCGATGACCACCGTCGCCCCTCCCCCCCAGAGCGTCGAGCCCACGCCCGCGCCGGCGGCCCCGCCGGCGCCCGCCAAGCCGGAGCCGGACCGTCGGTACCTCGCGCTGCGCAACTTCGCCATCTCGATGACCGTCTTCAACATCTTCGGCTACACCCTGCTCGGCTTCGAGCAGCCGTGGCTCTGGCCGATCCTGGCGGTGCTCACCGGGTACGCCACCGAGCTGGTCTTCGAGCTGATCCGGGCCAAGGCCAAGGGGGAGACCCCCCGCTTCCTGGGCGGCGGCGGCCGGCGGGTGTACGAGTTCCTGCTCCCCGCGCACATCACCGCCCTGGCCTGCAACATGCTGCTCTACGCCAACGACATGTTCCTGCCGATCGCCTTCGCGGTGATCATCGGCGTGACCGGCAAGTACGTCCTCCAGGCGCCGGTCTACGGCCGGATGCGCCACTACATGAACCCGTCGAACTTCGGCATCACGATGGCGCTGGTCTGCTTCGGCTCCTGGATCTCCATCGCCCCGCCGTACCAGTTCACGGAGCACGCCAACACGTACTTCCGGATCATGATCCCGGTCATCATCATCACCGCCGGCACGATCATCAACGCCATGCTGACCCGGCGGGTCCCGCTGATCGTCGGCTGGCTCGGCGGCTTCGCCATCCAGGCCTTCCTGCGGGCCTGGATCTGGGACGTCGCCCTCTTCTCCGCGCTGTCGGTGATGACCGGCGTGGCGTTCATCCTCTTCACCAACTACATGATCACCGACCCGGGGACCACGCCGGTCAAGCCGATGAACCAGTTCATGTTCGGTTCCGGCGTCGCCATGGTCTACGGCGTCCTGATGCTGTTCAACGTCGTCTACACCCTCTTCTTCGCGGTGGTCGTGGTCTGCGGCCTGCGCGGGCTGGGCTGGTGGGTGGCGCACCTGCGCAAGCGCTCCCGGGAGCGGGCCGCCGCCGGCACCGGGTTGACCCTCGACGTCCCCCGGAGCGTCGCGTGACCCCACGGCAGGGGACGTGCCCGGTCGGCCGGCACACGCCGGCCGACCGGGTCGCCCTCCGGGGAGCGACCCACCACCGAGGCAAGGAGCGAACATGAGCCAGCGCATCGCCGTCGTCGGGATCGCCTGCCGCTATCCCGACGCGGAGAACCCCAACCAACTCTGGGAGAACGTGCTCACCGGCCGCCGGGCCTTCCGCCGGCTGCCCGACGAGCGGATGAACCACGAGGACTACTACTCCCCCGACCCGGCCGCACCGGACAGGTTCTACTCCGCCAAGGCGGCGGTGCTGGAGGGCTTCGAGTTCGACCGGGTCAGGTACCGGATCGCGGGCAGCACCTTCCGCTCCACCGACATGACCCACTGGCTGGCCCTGGACACCGTCGCCCGGGCGCTGGCCGACGCCGGCTTCCCCGACGGGGAGGGACTGCCCCTGGCCACCACCGGCGTGGTCATCGGCAACACCCTCACCGGCGAGTTCAGCCGGGCCAACCTGCTGCGACTGCGCTGGCCGTACGTCCGGCGCACGGTCGGGGCGGCGCTGCGCGAGCAGGGCTGGGACGACGCCGAGGTCGGCACCTTCCTCGACGACCTGGAGCCCCGGTACAAGGAGCCCTTCCCGCCGATCGACGAGGACACCCTGGCCGGCGGGCTGGCCAACACCATCGCCGGCCGGGTCTGCAACCACTTCGACTTCAAGGGCGGCGGGTACACGGTCGACGGGGCCTGCTCCTCCTCGCTGCTCTCCGTCGCCACCGCCTGCAACGCGCTCGCCGGGGGCGACCTGGACGCCGCCGTCGCCGGCGGGGTGGACCTGAGCATCGACCCGTTCGAGGTGATCGGGTTCGCCAAGACCGGGGCGCTGGCCACCGGGGAGATGCGGGTGTACGACCGCAACTCCAACGGGTTCTGGCCCGGTGAGGGCTGCGGCATGCTCGTGCTGATGCGCGACGAGGACGCCGTGGCGCGCGGGCTGCGCCGGCACGCCGTCATCGCCGGCTGGGGGTACTCCTCCGACGGCAAGGGCGGGATCACCCGGCCCGAGGCCAGCGGACACCGGCTGGCCATCCGCCGGGCGTACGAGCGGGCCGGGTTCGGCATCGACTCGGTGGCGTACCTGGAGGGCCACGGCACCGGTACCGCCGTCGGGGACGCCACCGAGCTGCGGGCCTTCACCGAGGCCCGCCAGGAGGCCGACCCGACCGGCGCCCCGGCCGCGATCAGCACGGTGAAGGGGAACTTCGGCCACACCAAGGCCGCCGCCGGGGTCGCCGGCCTGCTCAAGGCGATCCTCGCGGTCCGGCAGCAGGTGATCCCGCCGGCCACCGGGCACGTCGACACCCACCCGGTGCTGGACGTGGAGCGGCCCGCGGTGCGGGTGCCCTCGACGGCGGAGCTGTGGCCGGCGGACAAGCCGGTCCGGGCCGCCGTCTCCTCGATGGGCTTCGGCGGCATCAACGCCCACGTGGTGCTGGAGAGCGCGGAGCACGGCCGACGGACCCGCATCGGCGCCGCCACGGCGGCCCTGGTGCGCTCCCGGCAGGACGCCGAGCTGCTGCTGTTCGACGCCCGTACCCCGCAGGAGCTGGCCGCGCGGGCGGCCGAGCTGGCCCCGTGGGCCGGCCGGCTGTCCTACGCCGAGCTGGGCGACCTGGCCGCCGAGCTGGCCGGTCAGCTCGCCGACCGCCCGGTGCGCGCGGCGGTCGTCGCCGCCTCGCCCGAGCAGGCCCGCGAACGCCTGGAACGGCTGGCCGAGCTGGCCGCCGCCGGGGAGCAGCGGGTCGTCGACGCCCCCGGCGGGGTCTTCCTCGGCGCGGCCGGCGCCCCCGGCCGGATCGGCTTCCTCTTCCCGGGTCAGGGTGCCGGGCGGCGGGCCGACGGCGGGGCGCTGCGCCGCCGCTTCGAGGAGGTCGACGAGCTGTACCGGGACCACCAGCCCCCGCCCGGCGCGGACCTGGTGGCCACCGCGGTCGCCCAGCCGCGCATCGTCACCGCCTCGGTGGCCGGGCTGCGGGTGCTGGCGATGCTCGGCATCCGGGCGACCGGGGCGGCCGGGCACAGTCTCGGCGAGCTGACCGCCCTGCACTGGGCCGGCGCGATGGACGAGTCGACGCTGATCGACACCGCCGCGGCCCGGGGCCGGATCATGGCCGAGGCCAGCGCCGGGGACGGCACCATGGCCAGCATCTCCGCCGCCCCCGAGGTGGTGGAGCCGCTGCTGGCCGGCACCCCGGTGGTGATCGCCGGCTACAACAGCCCCCAGCAGACCGTGGTCTCCGGCCCGGTCGCCGCCGTCGAGCGGGTCGGCGCGGCGGCCGAACGGGCCGGGCTGTACTGGACCCGGGTCGCGGTGTCGCACGCCTTCCACTCCGAGGCCGTCGCCCCGGCGGCGGTGGCCTTCGCCGACCACCTCCGGGGGGTGCCCTTCGGCCCGCTCGGCGACGGGCTGGTCTCGACCGTCACCGGCGAGGTGCTGCCGGCCGACACCGACGTGGTCGAGCTGCTGCGCCGGCAGGTGCTGGACCCGGTGCGCTTCACCCAGGCGGTACGCCGCCTGGCCGACGACGTCGACCTGCTGCTGGAGGTCGGGCCGGGCCGGGTGCTGCGGGGGCTGGCCGCCGACATCGCCCCCGAGGTGCCGACGGTCTCCCTGGAGAGCGACAGCCTGTCGCTGGCGGGCCTGCTCGCCGCCGTCGGCGCGGCGTACGCGGTGGGTGCGCCGGTGAACCACGCGGCGCTGTTCCAGGACCGGTTCACCCGTCCCCTGGAGCCGGGCCGGCCGCTGCGCTTCCTGGCCAGCCCCGCCGAGTCGGCCCCCACCGGGGACTTCGCGGTGGCCCGTACCGTCGAACCGGTCGCCGCCGACGACGCGGGCCCGACGCCGGGGTCCACGGTGGTGGTCTCCGGCCCGGGGGCGGTGGCCGACAGCCTGGAACTGCTGCGCCGGCTCGCCGCCGAGCGGGCGGAGCTGCCGCTGGACGCGGTCCGGCCGGACAGCCGGCCGCTGGACGAGCTGCACCTCAGCTCGATCACCGTCGGGCAGATCGTCAACCAGGCGGCCCGCGAGCTGAACGTGTCCGCCCCGACCCTGACCTCGGCCTATGCCACCGCCACGGTGGCGGAGATCGCGCAGATCCTCGACGAGGCCGCCGGCACCGGCACCGCCGCCGAAGACCGCGCGCCGGTGGTCACCGGGGTCGGGCCGTGGGTCCGGGCCTTCGCGGTGGACCTGGTGCCCACCGAGGTGGGTCCCCGGGTCGGCGAGCCGGTCGACGGCGGCTGGCAGTCCTTCGTCGCCGGGCCGCACCCGCTGGCGGAGCCGCTGCGGGTGGCGCTGGAGCAGGCCCGGGTCGGCGGTGGGGTGCTGCTCTGCCTGCCCCGCGACGGCCAGCCCGAGCACGTCCCGGTGCTGCTGCGGGCCGCCCGGGCGGCGCTGTCCCAGGGCGCGCCGGTCCGGTTCGTCGCGGTCGGCGACCGGCGCACCGCCGCCGGCCTGGCCAAGACCCTGCACCAGGAGCACCCGGAGATCGCCGTCACGGTGGTCACCATGCCCCTGGCCGACGAGCTGCCCGAGCAGGTCGTGGCGACCAAGGTGGCCCGGGTGACCGCCGACGTGGCCGCCACCGCCGGGTTCAGCGAGGTCCACTACGACGCCGAGGGCAACCGGTCCGTGCCGGTGCTGCGGGCCGTGGAGCTGCCGCCGGGCGGCGACGCGGGCCTCGGGGTGGAGGACGTGCTGCTGGTCACCGGCGGCGGCAAGGGCATCACCGCCGAGTGCGCGCTGGCCCTGGGCCGGGACACCGGGACGGCGGTCGGCCTCGTCGGCCGCTCCGACCCGGCCACCGACCCGGAGCTGGCGGCCAACCTCGACCGGCTCACCGCGGCCGGGGTGCGCTACCACTACGTGCCGGCCGACATCACCGCCCTGGACCAGGTCAAGGCGGCCGTCGACGACATCGAGCGGGTGCTCGGCCCGGTGACCGGCGTGCTGCACGGCGCCGGCCGCAACGAGCCGACCGCCGTCGCCAACCTGGACGAGGCGGCGTTCCGGCGGACCCTCGCCCCGAAGATCGACGGCCTGGAGGCGGTGCTGGCCGCGACCGACCCGCACAGCCTGCGGCTGCTGGTCACCTTCGGCAGCATCATCGGCCGGGCGGGGCTCAGGGGCGAGGCGCACTACGCCACCGCCAACGACTGGATGACCGACCTGACCCGCCGGGTCGGCGAGGACTACCCGCACATCCGCTGCCTGGCCCTGGAGTGGTCGGTGTGGTCGGGGGCCGGCATGGGCGAGAAGCTCGGCGTGCTGGAGGCGCTCACCCGCGACGGCATCGCCCCGATCCCGGTCCAGGCCGGCATCGACATCCTCAAGGAGGTGCTGGCCAGCCCGTCCGCGCCGCAGGCGATGGTGGTGATGGGCCGCGCGGACGGCCTGCCGACGGTGACCCTGCCGCAGCCGGAGCTGCCGCTGCTGCGCTTCGTCGACCGGCCCCAGGTCCACTACCCCGGCGTGGAGCTGGTGGTGGACGCCGACCTGACCGCCGACGACGACCTCTACCTGCCCGACCACCTGCTCGACGGGGACCTGCTCTTCCCCGCCGTGCTGGGCATGGAGGCGATGGCGCAGGCCGCCTCGGCGTTGACCGGGCGCACCGGGGCCCCGGTGCTGGAGAACGTGGAGCTGCTGCGCCCGATCGTGGTACCGCCCACCGGGGCCAACACGATCCGGATCGCGGTGCTCGCCGGCTCCGACGGGGCGGTCCAGGCGGTGATCCGCAGCAGCGACACCGCCTTCCAGGCCGACCACTTCCGGGCCCGGCTGCGGTGGGACGAGCCGTTGCAGGTACCGGCGCGGACGGCCACCGCCGGCGCGGAGCCGCTGCCCATCGACCCGCCCCGCGACCTGTACGGCCCGGTGCTGTTCCAGGGCCGGCGGTTCCAGCGCCTGCTGGGGTACCTGGACCTGGCGGCGACGAGCTGCACCGCCCGGGTGGCCAACCGGTCGACCGATCCCTGGTTCGCCCGGTACCGCCCCGGTGAGCTGGTCCTCGGCGACCCGGGTACCCGGGACACGGTGATGCACGCGTTGCAGTGCTGCGTACCGGACGCGACCCTGCTGCCGGGGGCGATCGAGCGGCTGCACCTGGCCGACCCGGCGGTCGCGGCCACCCTGGACACGGTCACCATCCACGCGGTGGAACGGCTGCGCCAGGGCGACACCTACCACTACGACGTGGACGTCTGCGACGCCGAGGGCGCCCTCGTCGAGCGGTGGGTGGGGCTGCGGCTGCACGCGGTCCGCAAGCAGGACGGCACCGGGCCGTGGCTGCCGGCGCTGGTCGGCCCGTACCTGGAGCGGCGGGTCGGGGCGTTCCTCCCCGGCGAGCTGCGCTGCGTGGTCCGGCCCGACGACCCGGACACGACGGGGGTGGCGGGCCGGCGGCGGCAGACCGCCCGCGCGTTGAGCTGGGCGCTGGGCGCGGAGACCACCGTGCGGTACCGGCCCGACGGCGCCCCGGAGGTCGACGGCGGGGTGGCGGTCTCCGCCTCCCACGCCGCCGGGGTCACCTTCGCCGTCACCGGTACCGGGAGCGTGGCCTGCGACGTCGAGCTGGCCACCACCCGTACCGAGGCGGAGTGGGCGGGCCTGATCGGTCCGGACGGCCTGGCGCTGGCCGGGCTGGTGGCCCGGGAGCAGGACGAGGAGCTGTCGGTGGCGGCGACCCGGATCTGGGGCGCGGTCGAGTGCCTGCGCAAGGTCGGCCACGGCCGGATCGAACTGGCGGCGGAGCCGAACGGCCCCGCCGGGTGGGTGGCCCTGCGCTCGGGACCGACGCGCATCGCCACCTTCGTCACCGCGCTGGACGGGGCCGGCGACCCGGTGGTGTTCACGATGCTGGCGGAAGGAGGCAGGTGAGCCATGGAGTCGTACTACGAGTACCGGCACCTGGTGGGTTTCGAGGAGACCAACCTCGTCGGGAACGTCTACTACGTCAACTACATGCGCTGGCAGGGCCGGTGCCGGGAGATGTTCCTGCGGGACCGGGCGCCGGAGGTGCTGGCTGACATCCGCGACGACCTGAAGCTGTTCACCCTCAAGTGCGAGTGCGAGTTCTTCACCGAGATCACCGCGTTCGACGAGTTGTCGATCCGGATGCGGCTGGAGGACCTGACCCAGACCCAGATCGGGTTCGCGTTCGACTACGTCCGGCTGCGCGACGGCTTCGAGGAGCTGGTGGCCCGGGGCCGGCAACGGGTGGCGTGCATGCGTGGCCCGAACACCGACACCCGGCCGACCCGGGTGCCGGACGCGCTGCGGGAGGCCCTGTCGCGGTACGCCCTGCCCTCCGTCGGTGGTGGCGGCGGGCGGGGCGTGCTCCAGGGCGTCGGGGAGGGCTGAGCGGTGACCACAGCGGACCAGCGCCCGGCCACGGTACCGGCGCCCGCGCCGGCCCTGGCCAACCACGCCGAGCTGCGGGCGGTGATGGGGATGTTCGCCACCGGCGTGACGGTGGTGACCTCGGGCCGGGACCTGCCGCACGGCATGACCGCGAACGCCTTCACCTCCGTGTCGCTGGACCCGGCGATGGTGCTGGTGTGCGTGAAACGCAGCTCCGTCATGCACGACACCGTGCTGGCCCAGGGCACCTTCGCGGTCTCCATCCTCGGCGCCGAGCAGGAGGGGCTGGCCCGGTACTTCGCCAACTCCTCCCGGCCCCGCGACGAGCGGGAGTTCGAGACGGTGCCGTGCCACCCCGGGCCGCAGACCGGCACGCCGATCGTGGCCGGAAACGTGGCCTGGGTGGAGTGCAAGCTGGCGGCCGTGTACGACGGCGGCGACCACTCCATCTTCCTGGGCTCGGTGCTCGCCACCGGCCGCGGTGAGACCAGCGACGCGCTGCTGTTCCACGGCGGCCGGTTCGGTCGGGCCGGGTAGGGACCGGGGTACCCCCACACGGCCGGGCCGGCCACGCACCCCGCGTGGCCGGCCCGGCCTCGTGCCGTGCGCGGCTCCGTGCCGTGACGCGGCCTCGTGCCGTGACGCGGCCGGGGAATGCCCGGTCGTCCGTCCCTCCGCACACGACGAGGCGCAACCGGTGCGGGCACCGGTTGCGCCGGGGATCGTCGGATCAGGCCTCGTAGACCTGCATGGGCAGGCCGCCACGGACCCGCAGGGTCAGCATCGGCTCGGGCACCACCCGGTAGCCCGGTCGCAGGGACAGCCGCAGCTCCCGGGACACGCAGGCGAGCACGAAGACCGCCTCCATCAGGCCCAGGTTGTTGCCGACGCAGAACCGGGGGCCGGCCCCGAACGGGATGTAGGCGTACCGGGGGCGGTCCACCGGCGTGTCGGGGTGGAACCGCATCGGGTCGAACCGGTCCGGGTCGGGCCAGAACTCCGGGTGCCGGTGCAGGGTGTACGGGCACAGCACCACGTCCGCCCCGGCCGGCACGTGCCAGCCGCCGACCTGGTCCTCGCCCTGCGCGATCCGGGGCAGCAGCCACACCGGCGGGTACAGCCGCATCACCTCGTCGATCACCATCGCGGTGTACCGCAGCCGGTGCAGGTCCTCGTAGACCGGGGTCCGGTCGCCGAGCACCTTGACCGCCTCGGCGTGCAGCCGTTCCCACACCTCGTGGTGCCGGTCGAGCAGGTAGAAGGTCCAGGTGAGGGTGCTCGCGGTGGTCTCGTGCCCGGCCAGCAGGAGGGTGACCAGCTCGTCGCGCATCCGCTGCCGGGCGACCCGCGGGTCGCTCTCCCGGCCGGTCGACTCGATCAGCCGGGAGACCACGTCGTCGCGGCCCTCGGCACCGCCGGGCTCGGCCCGGCGCTGGGCCACCAGCCGGTCGACGATCTGTTGCAGCTCGGTCCGGGCCCGGCGGAACCGGAGCTGCCGGGGCAGCGGCACCCAGGTCGGTACCGCGCCGAGCGACATCATCTCGAAGATGGCCTGGTCCTGCACGGCCTCGAAGGCCGTGCCGAGGCCACCGAACTCACCGAGGTCGGCGTCGAGCAGGGTCCGGCCGAGCACCCCGAGGGTCAGCTCGGTCATCTCGTGCCGGATGTCGACCGGTCCGGCCCCGACGGCCCGGCGCAGCCGGGTGGCCATCCCCACCGCCTCCTCGGCGATGGCGTCGGCCTGCCGGGCGATGCGCCGGGCCTGGAACACCGGCTGGATCACCTTGCGCTGCTTCGTCCACAGCTCACCCTCGCTGGTCAGCAGGCCGTCGCCGAGGGTACGGCGGGCGTGCACCAGGCCGATCCCCTTGTGGTAGTTGCCGGGGTTCTCGGCCAGCAGGTACTTGGCGTGGTCGGGGTGGTTGAAGAAGTACAGCGTCTTCGGGCCCAGCGGCAGCCGGACGGCGTCGCCGTACCGGGCCGCCACGTCGCGCATCACGTCGAGCCGGTTACGGGCCATCCGCCCGAGCAGCGTCGGCGCGGTCCACGGGGACGGCCCCGGGGGGCGCAGCCGCCGCCGGTCGGCCACGGCGGTCACGGCTGCACCCGTACCGTGCTGCGGAAGCGCTCGGCGACGGCCCGCCGCCACACCTCGTAGGCGGGCAGCCCACCGGCGGGGCCGGCCGGGATCAGCTCGTCGGTGACCCGGGCGGCGTCGGCGGCCGAGGCCCGGCAGAACACCCGGGTCGCCAGCTCGGTGTGCGGCACCAGCAGCCCGGCCCGGACGCGGGCCTGGGCGGCGAAGGCGGCGGCCTGGGCGACGAAGGGGGCGTGCTCCCCGGCGCGGCGCTGGAACAGCCGCAGCTCCTCCTCGGTGCAGCCGCCCGCGTAGGTGGCCGCGAGCCCGGCCCCGCTGTAGAGGTCCTGGCGGCGGGCCGGCTCGAAGCGGTCGAGCAGGTCGGCGGCGAGCGTCGGGTCGCTGCCGGCGACGAACCAGGTGGCCCGGCCGATGCCCTGGTCGATGGCGCGCGCCGCGTAGCCGGACTCGGCCCGGGAGGGCCACGGGAAGTCGGTGACGGCCCGCCGCCCGTGCACGTACGCGTCGGTGTGGAAGTACGCCTGGTGGAAGCCGTACCCGTCGTGCACCAGCCAGCGCAGCAGCGGGTCGGTGGCGGCGGCCAGGGCCCGTCGCCACAGCATCCGGGGCAGCCGCGCCAGGGCCCAGCCGATGCCGACGTAGGCCATGTAGACGTGCCGGTCGCCGGTACCGGCGAGGAACTCCGCGCTGCGCCGGGGGGTGCCCGGCGTGAGGGCGTCGACCAGCGCGAAGCCCATCGCCGCCCCCTCGTAGGCGAAGCCCCGGAACCGGGTGGGCAGGTCGGCCAGGTCGAGATCCACGTCGGTGACCTGGCGGGCGCCGGCGGCCGAGGAGAGACCCGTCAGGAAGGACGCGCCCACCGTCTCCAGGACGGCGCGGGCCTGCGGGCTCTTGTCGTGGAAGCCGCGGGTGGAGACGAGGGTCTCGGAGATGTCGGGGGTGAGGATGCGGCGCCTGAGCGCCCTGATGGTGCCGGCCACCTGCTGCTCCCATTCATCGGAGGATGGCGATCCAACTGCCTCATCCTGCGGACCGACGGCACCGCACAGCCACTTCCCGGTTGCCCTCCGGCCTGCGCGGGGACCGCCGGGGACCGGAGCGTGCCCCGCCGGTGGGCCCGGCGTGGGACAACGGCACCGTCGGAGAAGCCCGGCGGCCCCGTCCGGAGCCACGATCGAGCCGCCCGCCGAGTCCCGGCAGCCGTGGCGCGTCGCGCGTCGGGGCGTCGGTGGTGGGCGGAGAGGAGCGTCCCGATGGTGGTTCTCGTGACGGGCGGTACCGGGTTCGTCGGCTCCCACACGGTCGCCGCGCTGGCCGCCGCCGGGCAGCGGGTCCGGGTGCTGGCCCGCGACCCCGATCGGGTCGCCCCGGCCCTGACCCCGCTGGGGGTGCCGAGCGACGCGGTGGAGGTCGCGGTCGGTGACGTCACCGACGAGGCGGCGGTGAGCCGGGCGGTCCGCGGTGCCGACGCGGTGGTCCACGCCGCCTCGGTGTACTCGTTCGACAGCCGGTCGCACGGGCTGACCCGGCGGACCAACCTGCGGGGTACCGAGGTGGTGCTGGGCGCCGCCGCCCGGCTCGGGGTGGGCCGTACCGTGCACGTGTCGACGTTCGGCGCCCTGCGGCCCTCCCCGGCCGGGGAGGTGGGGCCCCAGTCACCGCCGTCCGCCGCCCGGGAGACGTACCTGGCCAGCAAGGCGGCGGCGGAACGGGTGGCCCGGTGGTACCAGGAGCACGGCGCACCGGTGGTGATCAGCTATCCGCCGGCCCTGCTCGGCCCGGACGACCCGAAGCTCGGCGACCAGAACGCGCGGCTGCGGTACGTGCTGCGCGGGCTGATGCCGATGTGGCCCACCGGGGGCTTCCCGGTCGGTGACGTCCGGGACACGGCGGCCCTGCACGCCGCCATGGTCACCGCGCCACGTGAGCGGGGCACCCGGCACCTGGGCCCCGGCCGGTACCTGAGCACCCGCGACTTCGTCGGGGCGGTACGCGCGGTGACCGGGCGGCGGCTGCCCACCGTGTTCCTGCCGGCGCGGGCGGTTTTGCCGTTCGCCTACGCCACCGACCTGGTGCAGCGGGTGTGGCCCTGGCACATCCCGGCCGAGTACGGCGCCTGCTACGTCTGCGCCTGCGACGCCCGCCCCGAACCGGGGCCGCCGGCGCTGGGGCCGGCGCCCCGGCCGGTCACCGAGACGCTCGCCGACACGGTGCGCTGGCTGCACCGGTCCGGACGGCTGACGGCGGCGCAGGCCGGCCGGGCAGCCGGCACCGACCGCGTCGCGTCCGCGGCGCGGCCCGTCGAGGCCGCTCCCTGGCGGCACGAGGAGGCACCGTCATGACCAGCACGCAGACCCGGTCCCCCGGCCCACCCGGTGGTGCGGCCCCGGCCGCCTACCGCCGGGTGCGGGAGACGACGGAGGCCCTGGTGACGGCCGACCCGGACGCGGCGACCGTCCCGGTGGAGCACTGTCCGGGGTGGACCGTGCGGGACCTCGTCGCCCATCTGGTGGAGGTCTGCGCCCGGGTGCATGACCGGGTCACCGGGCTGCCGCCGGCACCGGCCCCCGGCCCGCAGGCGGGGCTGCCGGAGCTGCTGGCCCGGTGGGCGGAGCTGAGCGGGCCGGTGGAGGAGTTCCTCGCCGGCCCGGCGTCGATGGAGCGGGGCATCCTCGTGATGGACGCCTTCACCCACGAGTTGGACCTGCGCCGGGCCCTCGGTGCCGCGCCGCCGGAGGACCACCCGGCGCTGCCGGTGGCGATCCACGTCCTGGTGACCGGGCTGACCGCGTCGCTGGCGGGTCACGGCCTGCCGGCGTTGGCGGTGCGCAGCGGGCACGGCCGCCTGGTGGCGGGGACGGGTGAGCCGGCCGCGACGGTGTCGGGGCACTGGTACGACGTGTACCTGTCGCTGGCCGGGCGGCGCACCGAGGCGCAGATCCGGTCGCTGCGCTGGAGCGAGGACCCACGGCGGTGGCTGCCGGCGTTCACCTGGGGTCCGTTCCGGGTGCCGGAGGCGGTGGCCGTCGACGGCTCCCCGGGCTCAGCCGCCCTGGACGGGATGCGCTGACGCAGGACTGGGACGTCCGAGGGTACGGCTCGGGCGTCCCGGGTGTCCGTGCCGGCCGGTGCCGCTGGGCGGCGGTGCCGGCCGGCCGGCACCGGCGGCGGC
>NZ_LRQV01000132.1 GCF_001567585.1 Micromonospora rosaria | reverse complement strand
CGGTCGTCCGCCGGTACGGATCAGGCCGGCAGGGTCACCTGGGCCGGGGTCGTCCGACCGGTGGTGGTGCCGTCGCCGAGCTGCCCGAGGAAGTTGTCACCCCAGCACCACAGGCTGCCATCGGTACGCGCCGCGCAGGTGTGGTAGGACGCGGACAGACCGCCCGTCCAGGTCGTGGCGGTGCCGACCTGGGTCGGGGCCGACCGGTGGGTGGTGGTGCCGTCGCCGAGCTGCCCGTACGTGTTCCTGCCCCAGCACCACAGGCTGCCGTTGGTACGGGCCGCGCACGACGAGTCGATGCTCGCGTCGACCCGCGCCCAGGTGGTGGCGGTACCGACCTGCAGTGGCGTGGTCTGGAAGCCGCTGCCGCCACCCACCTGGCCGTAGCCGTTCTCGCCCCAGCACCACAGCGTCCCGTCGGTGCGGACCGCGCAGGTGTGGACGTACCCGGCCGTCACGCCGGACCACGTGGTCGCGGTGCCCACCTGCGTCGGGGTCGACTTGAAGCTCAGGATGCCGAGCCCGAGCTGACCGTCGGAGCTGCTGCCCCAGCACCACAGGGTGCCGTCGGTGCGCACGGCGCAGGTGTGGGCGTAGCCGGTGGTGACGCTCGCCCAGGTGGTCGCCGTGCCGACCTGCAACGGGGTGGTCGACATCAGCGGAGTCGTGCCGACGCCGAGCTGGGTGTGACCGTTCAGGCCCCAGCACCACAGGGTGCCGGTGGTCCGGACCGCGCAGGTGTGGTTGTTGCTGGTGCTGACGCTGGCCCAGGTGGTCGCCGTACCGACCTGCACGGGGCTGTTCCGGGTCGCGGTCGTCCCGTCGCCGAGCTGGCCGTTGTTGTTGGCGCCCCAGCACCACAGCGTTCCGTCGGTGCGGACCGCGCAGGTGTTGGTCCTGCCGGCGTCGACACGCGCCCAGGTGGTGGCGGTACCGATCTGGACCGGACTCATCCGGGTCGTGGTGGTCCCGTCCCCGAGTTGGCCGTTGAAGTTGTTGCCCCAGCACCAGAGTGTCCCGTCGGTACGGATCACACAGGTGTGCAGGTCGCCGGTCGCGACCTGGGACACCGACGTGGCGGCGACCGAGGCGCTCGACGTACCCCGGTCGGCAGAGCTGACGCCGGCCGTGGCGGCGCCGGCCGTGAAGCCGACGGCGAGCACGGTGACCCCGACAGCGGCCGCCGCCGCGGCGACGACGGTTCGGGCTGCCCGCCGCCACCGCGTCCGCAGCCGGCCCTCCTGATGTTCGTTCATGTCCTGATCTCTCCAGACAAAGTCGGTTCTGTAGACTGGAGGCGGCGCTGCCCCGGCAGGTCGCGCGCGACCTGCAACTTCATAGCGATGAAACTCTACATTGACATCGGTCAGTATTGATCGTCGGGACGCCACCGGAACTTTCGTCGTGGGTCGAGATCAGCCCATATCGCCCGACTGCTGGTCGAGGCCGGCGGCAGCGACGTGGATGACGCGGGCCACCCATCGTCACACGCCGATGCGGACAGCGCGCGTGCGACGGCGCCTTGGAGGGGTGAACGGAGCATGCCGGCCGCCCGGTCTCGTGGTCCGAGAACGGCGTGGACGCCGCAGATGCGCGGGGAGCACAGTCGGAGCATGGAGAACGCCGTCACCGTACGTCATCGCTCGCTGGACGAGATCAGGGAAGGACTGCACCTCGTGCGGCAGTCCCCGACGGGTACCGGCACCCTGGCGTTGGCCGTACGCCGGCCGGCCGTCAACGCCCGCGAGGTGCTGTCCCAGGCCGAACTGGACCGTGCCGCCGGGCTCCTCGGCGACAACTGGAGTCAACGACCCAGTTCCCGGACGACCGACCGGTCACCACACCCCGACATGCAGCTGAACGTCATCAACTCCCGCTTCGTCGAACTGATCGCCGGCCCCGACCATGACGCCTGGGCGCTCGCAGGGGACCAGCTCTACGTCGATCTCGACCTCAGCATCGACACCCTGCCAGCCGGGTCACGCCTGGCCATCGGCGACCGGGCCGTCATCGAAGTGACCGACCAGCCCCACACCGGTTGCGCCAAATTCGCCGCCCGGTTCGGACGCGAGGCCCACAAGATCCTCTGGACCGAGGAAGGCCGACGACTACGGCTACGCGGCCTCAACGCCCGAGTGGTCGTCGGCGCCACGATCACGGTAGGCGACACCATCCGGCACCTTCCCGCCACCGCCTGACCGGCCTGCCATCGAGGCTCTCAAGACCTGACGACAGCTGACCGCGTCAACTCAGCCGCAGATCGTGCTGTTCGAGGGCTGTCTCAATGATGTTCAGTGCCTTCGGTCCCATGCCGTGCAACCAGGCGAGGTCGGCGCGCGGCACCCCCGCGAGCTGGCGAAGCGTGGTGTAGCCGGCGGCGTTCAGCGCCCGCGTCGCTGGTGCGCCGATCTTCGGTAAGGAGTCGAGAGACACATTCACCGCTCGATGGTAGACCGCGCGGTCGGTCAGACAGGCCCGGTGCGCGGCGAACGACGGCCCGCCCCGCCCCTCACCGCTGCGCACATCGACCGCCCAGGTACCGCGTGCGGCACGCTCGCACGTCCGGCGGCAAAGGCGCTGAGCACCACTTGGCTCCGGCTGGTAGACATACCGCTGTGGCCGAGAATCTGCCGACACCGATCTCGCCCTGCCCGGCGTGTGGTGGCACGCGTGTGGCCACGGGGGTGCGCACCGACGTAGACCAGCAGGCAATCCGGCTGTGGCGGCCAACGCGGCGGGGGTGGGGAACTCGAGACGTGACGTCGGTCCGGGCTCTGGCCTGTGTCGACTGCGGCCTCGTAGCCCTCTATGCGGCAGACCTTCCCCGTCTCAAGGCCGAGGCGGATGCGCATCCCGAGTTGTTCAGGTGGGAGGACTAGCCGGAGGCCCCACAGTGGGCGCGAGTCAGGTCCGACCGTCATCGACGCCGACCCGGGCCAGCCCGTCCGGGCGGTAGATCCAGACGACCGTGCCGTCAAGCGAGAAGTCGCAGCGGTGTTGGGCGTTCGCCCGCTCCGAGGCGGCGGGTGGGAAGTCGAGCTGCCACACCGTCGCCCCGGCGCGGTCGACACAGGTCAGGCGGTCCGGTGTCACGTACACCGCGCGGCTCAGGTCGGGCGCCACGGCGCAACTGTCCGGCGTCACGTCCGCCACGCCGGGAACGGGAAAGGTCACCGTGGGAACCACGTCCGACGCCCTCACCGCACCGGCCGAGAAGTCGTACGCCTGCACCAGACCGGCCGCGAACCGGGTGACCACACGAGACATGACCTCAACCTAGCCTGGTCGGTACGGGTGGGCTGCGGCGTCACGGCGACCCTTGATCAGGCATCCGTTCACCGGTAAGAGCGTGCGCTGGCTCTGCGCGTCACACTGCGTGCGGCACGGTGGTTCAGGCGACGAGCAGGCGGAGGCCGAGTTCTGCGGTGTCGAGGGGAACGATGTCGCGGTTGCGCTCGGCCCACCTGCCGGAGAAGAGGTCCTCACGTAGGGCGCTGACTGCCCTCTGCTCGGCCTGTGGCCCGACTCTGGTCCAGACCGATACCGCACGGCGGACATGTTCGTCCAGGTACGCCTCGGGCCGACGCCAGTGTGCCTCGAAGAACCCGTCAGTGCAGTCCCACGGGATCAGCACCGGCTCCGCGCGTCCTCCGATCGCACGGGTCAGGTCTGCCAGTGAGGGCCAGCCGACGAGAAGGTCCTCGAACTCGGGCAGGTAGTCGCGGGTGAGCCAGAACCGCTGACGCCATCCGGTGTCGTCGGCGTCGTAGGTGAACACCACCACGCGGCGGGCCACCCGCCGCATCTCACGAAGCCCCGCCACCGGGTCCGGCCAGTGATGGACGGTGCTGACCGCCATCGCGGCGTCGAAGGACTGGTCCTCGAACGGCAGACTCTCCGCAGCGGCGGCCACACACGGCGCCGCGCCCACGGGACGCTGCGCCCGCATGACCGCCGACGGTTCCACCGCCGTGACGTCCCGGTCGGGGGGCTCGTACGAGCCGGTGCCGGCCCCCACGTTCAGCACCGTTCGAGCGTTCCCCAGCGCATCCCAGATGCGCGCGGCGATCCGCGGCTCGGTCCGCCGCGTCGCGGGATACGCGGGCCCGATGACGTCGTACAACTGTGCGCCGAACATCCTGAGCTGCTCCTCCGGGGTCGTCCTGATGCCGATCGCTCGTGCGTGCAGTTCCCTGTCGATGGCCGCCACCGTGGCGGCAGCGCGGTCGCGCTGGTCCATGAGCAGGCCGCGCAGCCGGCGCAGGTGCGCGACCGCGTCGGTGGTCGGATCGTCGACGAGAGCCGCGATCTCCCGTAAGCCGAAGCCCAGCCGCCGGTAGGCGAGCACCTCCCGCAGCCGTCCCACATCGTCTGCGGAGTAGGCCCGGTGGCCCACCGCGGTCCGTGTGGACGGCGTCAGGAGGCCGATCCTGTCGTAGTGATGCAGCGTGCGGACGCTGACGCCGGCCAGCTCCGCCACCCGTCCCACGGTCAGGTTCGCATCCACGCCACCGACTATCGGACATGACGCCGCGTGAGGGGCAAGCGCTTCGTAGCCTGGTGATCGAGATTCCGCTCGTGGGTGACCACGGAAAATCGCTCTGCCGTTCCTGAAATCGCCCGTTAGGGTCGTCGGCGGCGCTCTGCTCGGCCAGCGGCATGGCAACGGTGATCTGTCCGCAGCTCATCCCTGCCGTGTCAGCCGCCGACCGCCGGTTGTCGCGACACCCAGCCCGATCCGGAGGTTCCCCACCGTGGCTGCCAGGACGTACCAGGTCATCGTGCGCGGCACGTTCGCGCCACTCGATGACGACCAGCGGGCCAGCCTGCTCGCCAAGGCTGACGACCACGACGTGTTCCGGGCGAAGTTCACCGAGGAAGGCACCATCACCTACGAGCGGTCCCTGCTCGCGTTCACCTTCCGCTGCCTGGTCCCGGCCACCGTGGAGGAGAAGGAAGCAGCCGTGATCGGCAGGGCGGAAGCGCTCGCCGCAGCCGCTGTCCGAGGGCTCGGTGCCGACTACCGCAACCTCGACTCGGTGTCGACCGACCTCGACAGCATCAAGATCCGTCGACGGGGTCGCTGAGCACAGGTCACGGCGGGCCGGCCGCCGGCGGGTGAGGGTGGCCGGTCGTTCTGCCTCCGCTCCCGCCATCCACGCCGTGGCATCGGCGACCCGGGTGCCACAGCGCGGGGTTCCTGCCGGACGGCTGTGTTCGACGCCGAGCTTCGCTGGCAGGGCTGACGCGCAGGACGCGCCGGGTCAGACGGTGATGGCGATCTTGCCGGCGGGCTCGCCGGTCCTGAGATAGTCGATGGCGTCGGGGGTTCGGGCGAGCGGGTAGGTGCGGTCGAGGGCCGGGGTGAGGGCGCCGGAGTCGATGAGGTCGGCCAGGGTACGCAGGTCGGCGGCGGGCTCGGTGGACAGGAGACCGGTCAGGCGCTGCCCGACGAAGGGCGACAGCAGCATCGCCCGGATCTGGCGGTCGGCACCCTGGAGCACGCGTCCCCCTCCGGGCCCGCCGACGAGGACGAGCGTGCCGCGGGGGGTGAGGGCACCGCGTAGCTGGGCCAGGGGTCGGTTGCCGGCCGTGTCCAGGATCAGGTCGTACCGGTCGGCGCCGGTGGTGACGTCCGCGCGGGTGCGGTCGATGACGTGGTCGGCGCCGAGGGAGCGGACCAGGTCGGTCTTCGCGGTGCGGCACACGCCGGTGACGTGGGCGCCGTAGGCCTTGGCGAGCTGGACGGCGAAGCTGCCCACGCCGCCGCCGGCACCGGTGACAAGGACCCGTTGGCCGGCGGTGAGCTGGCCGGCGTCGCGCAGTCCCTGGAGGGCGGCGCAGGCGGAGACGGGTACGGTCGCGGCCTGGACGAAGGTGAGGGTGGCCGGTTTGGGGGCGAGCTTGTCCTGGTGGGCGCGGGCGTACTCGGCGTATGCGCCGTCGCAGGTTCCGTAGATCTCGTCACCGGGACGGAACCGGGTGACATTGGCACCGACCGCGGCGACGCGGCCGGCGACGTCCATACCCGGGACGGGATTCCTGGGCCGGCGCAGCCCGTAACCGGCGGCGCGAACCAGGTAGGGCAGGCCGGTGATGACGTGCCACACGCCCTGATCGACGCCGGCGGCCTCGACGCGGACGAGCACCTCGTCGGCGCCGATGGTCGGGATGGCCATGTCGCGCAGCTGGAGCTGCGCCGGTGCACAGTAGTCGTCGCGGGCGACCGCGATCATCGTCGTCTTCGTCATGCTCGCCTCGATCCTGGTCGGGGTGCTCGTCGGGGTGGTCACGGGAGCGGCCCGCTCGCGTGAGGTGGGGTCGGGCCCGGCTCAGGTGGCGGTGGCGACGAGCCGGTTCCGTGGGCTGGCGGGCCGCTGTGGGGTGTGGTGGGCCACTGTGGGGTGTGGTGGGCCACTGTGGGTGTGGTGGGCCGGGCCCACGAGACGGTGACTCGTGGGCCGGTCCGGGTCGGGTGTGGGTCAGGCGTCGGTGTCGGGGTACTGGAAGACGTCGTCGAGCGGCACGTTGAAGACGCGGGCTATCCGGAAGGCCATCTCCAGCGACGGCGAGTAGCGGCCCTGCTCGATCGCGATGATGGTCTGCCGGGTCACCCCGACGCGGTCGGCCAGCTCCGCCTGCTTCATCTCGCCGTGCGCGAACCGCAGAGCCCGGATCGAGTTCGTGACCTTGGTGGGTTTGACCATGGTCAGAAGCCCCGGCGGTACGAGACGATCTTCGTGGTCGAGGAGGCGACCATGGCCAGGACGAACGCCAGGTACAGCGCGTTGGCGATCCAGAAGTGGGCGGCCTCCGCCATGGCCAGGGCGAGCGGGACGGTCGCGGCGACGCTCATGACGTAGAACCCGACGTACTCGCCCCGCCGGTGGATCTGCCGGTCGCGCTCGTCGGTCCGACCGGCCTCTCCCCTCGGCGAGGCGATGGCGGCGGCGATGCTGGCGACGATACCCAGGCCGATACCGGCACCGATGGCCACGAGCATCGGCCGCACGTAGGCGATCCGCGTGACGTCCGCGCCGGGCAGCTTCGACAGCACGGTGACGAGGTAGACGGCGGCGACGCCGACGCCGACCACGAGGTAGACCCACGAACGTTTCTCTTCGGAGGACATGCCCCATCTCCCATGTAAAGAAACTTTGACACACTCAAGGTAAAGCAGCGCAGACACGATGTCAAAGATTCTTTACCACGAGGCTTCCGTCGCATTACTGTCACTCGTGGACGAGCGCGCGACCGGCGACAGCGTGCACGCCGGCCGGTGACTCAGATTCCGCCCGGCATCGCCGGTCGTCGCCTACCTGGTCGTCCGCAGTTGGCGGCGACGGGTGGCCATGGCGGTGCCGTGGACCAGCCGGGCGAGGTCCGCCGCTCCCCCGGCGTCGTCGGCGCGGCGCACCGTGGTGAGGATCGGCGCGACCTCGTCGAGTTCGACGCTCTCGCGCCGCAGCACGAACTGGAGCACCAGCCCGGCCAGACGGGCGTTGCCGTCGTCGTACGGGTGAAGAAGGCGAGGTCGAGGTAGGCCCGGGCCGCGCGGGCGGTCACCGGTGTTTCCCGGTCGGTGGTCTGCGCCAGACACGAGGCGAACCGGTGCTCGGTGTCGGCGCGCAGCCCGTACCGTTCCCTCCCGTTCTTCGCGTACGCCGGTGCCCGGCGGAACGCCGCGACCGGGACGGCCCGGATGGTCCGGCTCCAGCGGGCCAGCAGGTCGGCGGTGAGGTCCGTGCCGGCGGCGGCTTCACGCCGCACGTCGTCGTACGCGGTCAGCCACCGGTCCTGCCGTTGCGGGTCACGCCCGGCGGCCCCACCGGCGAAGGCGACGAAGCCGTCACGAACCCCCGCCACCGGCCCTGGCGGGTGCGGCACGATGTCCCGCACCCGCTGCCACACCGCCAGATGATCAGGGACGGTCAACGGCCACCCGCCGGGCCAGGTCCCCGGCGATGCTCCACACCCCTCGCGAGGACGCCTGACCCGTACGGGTGGCCCTGCCAGGTCGCGGGTCGTGGCCCCGTCCCGCGTCAGCGTCGGGTGTCGGTGCGGTGCGCGGTGAGCCCCCAGGTGGCGTACGGCAGCGTGATGGTGTCGCCGATCTCGCCGAGCGCCGCGCCCACCGCCGCCAGCAACTCCGTCACCTGGTCCGGCGGCAGGCTGCTCAGGCCACCCGAGGTCGCCAGCAGGTCGAGGAGTTCGTCGCGGCTGCACGAGTGCTCCCAGTCGTACCGCCACAGCTCGGGCTCGCTGAACCCGGCCGTCTCGCGGATCCCGTCCGCGGCCCTGGCGTACAGCGCCTGATACCCGTCCAGGGCCGAGGCCCCCGGGCGCTGCGTGACGGTGATCGGCGAGTCGGGGGCCACGCGGCGGTACGCGGCGGCGAGGGCATCCGTCACGGGGGGTGGGAGCTGGAACACGTGCCCGAACGGTGCCAGCACACCGCCCGGCCGCAGGACCCGCGCCGCCTTCGCCGCCCCCTCGACCGGGTCGACCCAGTGCCACGCGGTGCCGGAGACGATCGCGTCGAAGCTGCGCCCGGCCGGCTCCCACGCCTCGAAGGTCGCGACCTCGACCTCGACACCGGTCCCCCGCGCGAAGTCGGCCATCCGCGGGTCGGCCTCCACACCGAGCACCGTGCAGCCGGCAGCCAGGAACTGACGGGCCTCGATTCCGGTGCCGCAGCCGACATCGAGGAATTCCGTGCCGGGGCTGGCGGCCACGATCCGCTCGATCAGGGCGTCGGGGTACGAGGGCCGGGTCCGGTCGTACCGTCCGGGGTCGGTCCCGAAAGACTCGGCGACCCGACGGTGCAGGTGCGGTTCCGGCCTTGGCGAGGACGAAATAGCGGACACAGGCCCACATTAGTCCGCCGGAGCCCATCACGAGGGCCGCCCGCGCCATGGGAGTGCGCCCTGGCCGACATCGGGGAAGTCAGCCCATTCGGCGCGGCGGAAACCGGGCCCCCTTCCATGCGACGGAGGCGGTACCGTGTCGTCGTGAGCGGGCTACGGATGTCGATACCTGGTTCGCTGGCCAGGGCACGGCGAGTGGCGGAGGCTGCCGGCACCCGCCGGCCATTCGGGTATCCGTCCGTTGCCTGCGCGGCGGTGGTGGCCTGCCTGGTACTGAGCGGGTGCGGGGAACACCGCCCCGGCGAGTCCCCGGCACGGGACCTCGCAGCGGCCGAAGCGGAGATCCTGAAGGACGACTTCGGTCACCGCGACCGTGTTCGGGACGCCGAGTACATCGCCGCGACCGAGGTGCCCAACCACCTGGACAACAGCGACTCGCCCATCCGGCGTGTGCTATTGGGCTGGTCAGGTCGGACCGTCGGGGGCGAGCAGGCCACCATCGACGTCCAGTTCGTGGTGACGTTGACCGACCAGCAGGCGAGTTCCTACGGCGACCACAACAACTCTGCCGGTCAGGTCAAGCGATGTTACCGATACTTTCTCGAACTCTACCGCTACACCACGTACGACGAGATCGAATGCCCTTCGACGGCCACTGCCCCGGTGCCCACCGCCTCGCCGTTCCCGGACATGCCGGACGACGGACGGGAACGGCTCACCGCGGCGCTGCGTACCGCCACACCCGACACGCTTGCGAGCAGGGTGCGGGCGGCATTCCCCGAGAAGCACGTCACCGTCGACACGGTCACGCATCAGGGTGCCCTCGTCGCCGCTGTCGGCGTACCGGCGGAACGGGACTGCATCGTGCTGGTCAGGACGCCCGGCGGAGCCATCGAGTCACCCGCGTACGACCGCATCTGGCTGGAGCCGGGCGAGATGGGATGCCGAACCGGACTGTATGTGTCACCGCCGCGTTGAGGGTCGGCTGGAGGACATCGGCCTGACCCCGGCGTTGCCGGTGGCGGGTCTACCTCGTCAGGCGGCGGCGAGCGCCACGGTCAGGGAGCCGCCTTCGTGGAGACCCTGCCGGTACCGGTCGGGGTGCTGGTCAGTGCCGGCCCCGGCATGCCCGGGCTGATCGATGCGCCATCGCCTGGGCGAGGAGACTCGCCGATGGTGCCGTCGGTGGCGCGCTGACGCCGACCAGCTCGCGCCAGCACGGCTGCGACCCCTGTCGCCGTCAGGACCAGCACCGCTGCCTGCCACAGGTTCCCTCGACCGTTACGCCGCCTACGCCTCACGATGAGCCCTCCCGTCCTGCTCCACGCCCTTGCCCCCATCGTGCGGACGGAACGGCATTCGCGAGGCCGAGTTCAAGCTTTTCGACCTGGACGTGTCACCGCCACCGCCGGCTGCGGCACCGCCGCGGTGCGGGCGGGACAGGAGCGACATTCGGGGATTGACGGACAGCACCGACGTCTCTAGCTTCAACAAGCAGAGACAAATGTCGATGCATGTCGTCGACGACGAGCCCCCGGCCACGGCCCGACCCCTGCGGAGACGGCATGACCCCCACGGCCCACCGCCCCGCCCGCGCCCTGCTGACCCTCCTCGCCCTGGTCGCCGGCCTGCTCGTCGCGCCCACCGGCCCGGCCCGGGCGGTACCCGGGAAACCACCCCCGCTGACCACCCCCTGGACCAGCCAGGCGCTGACCGGCACCCCGCTGCCGGAGTACCCCCGCCCCCAGATGACCCGCCCGGACTGGCTCACCCTCAACGGCGAGTGGCAGCTGCGGCAGTCCGTCACCGACGACCCCCCGCAGTTCGGCACCGACCTGCCGGACCGCGTCAACGTCCCCTTCCCGGTGGAGAGCGCCCTGTCCGGCGTGCAGCGGGCCGCCAACGACAACCGCCACTACCTGTACTACCGGCGTACCTTCACCGTGCCGCCGGCCTGGTCCGGCCGACGGACCCTGCTGCACTTCGGCGCCGTCGACTGGCAGAGCACGGTGTGGGTCAACGGCCGGCAGGCCGGCACCCACACCGGCGGCTACGACGCCTTCGCCCTCGACGTCACCCCCCACCTCACCGGCGGCAGCAACGAACTCGTCGTCAAGGTGTGGGACCCCACCGACAGCCGGCAGCACGGCAGCCTGCCCCCGATCGGCAAACAGACCAAGACTCCGGACGGCATCTTCTACACCCCCGTCTCCGGGATCTGGCAGACCGTCTGGCTGGAACCGGTCCCGACCGCCTCGATCAGCCGCGTCGACCTCACCCCCCACCTCGCGACCAACACCGTGCGGGTCCGGGTCCACACCCGGGGGGACGTCAGCGGGCACAGCGTGCTCGCCGAGGCCCTCGACGGCGGCACGGTCGTCGGGGCCGCCACCGGCGGCTTCACCGAGTTCAGCGTGCCCGTGCCCAACGCCCGCCGCTGGTCCCCCGACGACCCGTACCTGTACGACCTGCGGGTGACCCTGCGCGCCGCCGGCGGCGCGACGGTCGACCGGACCACCCACTACGTCGGGATGCGGGAGATCACCACCGGGATGGTCAACGGGGTGCTGCGTACTCGTCGATCAGACCCAGCTCCGCCAACGCAAACGGAAGCTGCACGCCCCCCACGAACAGTCCCTCGCCCGGCTCCCGCTTGAGCTGCTCCACCGCCGTCCGGAGGTCGCCGCGCAGGAGTTCCGCGTTCCAGTCGACCCGGTCCAGGGTGCTCGACACGACGTACTTCTTCACCGCGTCGATGGTCCGGGCGAAGGGTTCCGTCCACTCGGGCATCGCACCCGGCTCTGCCCCCGGCCCCCACGCCGCCTCCATCATCTCGTAGGTCACCCGGCCGAAGATGAGGGCATCGGCCCGGGCAATGTTCTCGGCCGCGTGGCGATGCAGCTCCTCGTCCGGAATGATCGTCCGATGGTCGCAGCATCCGTCCAGGGTGACGTTGATCGAGTACCGAACCGGTCGCATCGCGTCAGAGTAGCCGCGGTCACCGGGCGGGGAGTCCCTCGGTGAGCGCGGTTCCAAGATCAGCAGGCGGCGGCTCGGGCTCCTCGGCGTATGCCCCCGGGGTTCCTTTCGAGGTGCCCTCACAGATGGGGCAGCGGTCAGCCACGTCGTGGGAGCGGAGCGTGTACGAGTGTCGGCGTGAGCACGTTGGACCCCTGCGCGGATTCTTGCCGGGTCCCGGCGGCATACGGTGCGCTACCCGTCGTAGACGTGGTCCCCCAAACGGAATCGCTGCCGCCCCATCGACCGGCGACGCTGCGATCCCCACCTGGTGCCTGGTGCCTGTGCACCTGCGGCACGCGCCGTACCCTGACGTTTGTGGATCATCGCGTGGCGCTGGCTGCCGGCAACAACGCGGACTGGTGTGACCTGGTGTGCCGGGCCCATGGTGTGACGACCGAACGCGATCAGGACGCCTGGGTGGCGCTGCGTCGCTCGCCGCCGCTGTACCCGGACGCCGTCACCCTGCGAGAGACAACGCCGGCCTTCCTCGACCGCATCGACACGTCGCCCGGCTGCTCGGTCAAGGACAGCTTCGCGTCGGCCGACCTTTCCGGGTACGGCTTCCGCGTTCTCGTCGAGGCGGAGTGGATCCACCGCCCGCCGACTCCCGGAATCGTCCGGAGGCGCCTGGACTGGAGTCCTGTCCGCACCCCTGGGGAACTGCGGCTGTGGGACGCTCCGTTGAGCCCGGCTCTTCTCGACAACCCGGCCGTGGTCATCCTGACGGCACGGGACGGGGACGACGTGGTGGCGGGCGTGATCGGTAACCGGAGCGCCGAGGTCGCCGGCCTGTCGAACATGATCATCCTGACCGCCGATCCGGATCGGGTCTGGGCCGAGGCGTGTGACGTGCTCGGCGCCCACTTCCCGGGTCTGCCGCTGGTCGGGTACGAGAGGGGCGAGAGCCTGGAACACGCACACCGTGCCGGCTTCACGAGCGCCGGCCCGCTCCGCGTCTGGCTCATCCCGGACGGGAACTGATCTCAATGTGACATTAATCGAGTACGGAACAGGTCGCATCGCGGCAGCCCCACCCGGTTGACCTTCCACCTCCGAGATGGCGCGGGACAGGCATTCAGCTTTCCGTACGTGCGGGCGGCCCCTACTGAGACAGCAGCGGTGCGTTGTCCGGCCGCATGCACAGGCGGGTGCCCGCACAGGACGGCTTCTACCCACATCACCATCACGCAACCACCCAGCGTCGATGTCGGCCATACTGCGTGCGCTGACCTGAAACAGGGTCAGTTCAGGTGTCGTACCATAGGCCGGCCGTCTGAGCGCGCTGAGGACGGCAGCAGAGCCCGGTCACGAGCGCGATCGGAGAAACGACATGCGAGCCGGAGATCGGCGCTTGCTGGTGCTCGGGGGGACCTGGTTCGTTGGTCATGCCGTCGTCTCCGCGGCGCTCGACGCGGGGTGGGACGTAACCGTCTTCAATCGCGGCAACTCGCCTTCTGCGCCGAATGGCGTGCGACTGATCCAGGGCGATCGGACGTTGCCTCCCGACGTTGCGGCCCTGGTCGCTGCTGGCCCCTGGGATGCTGTGGTCGACACGTCAGGCTACGTCCCGGCGAATGTGCTCAGTGTGGCCAAGGATCTCAGCTCTGTCGCAGAACGCTACGTCTTCATGTCGACGGTCAGCGTCTATCGGGACTGGCCGGTGAAGCCGCTCACTGAGGAATCCGAGGTGCTTCCGTGTCCACCCGAGTCCGGGCCGGACTACGGCACCGACACCGAAGACGGACCGACTCGCTACGGTTACCAAAAGTCCGGCTGTGAGGCGGCGGTGACCGTCGCGTTCGGTGGTGAACGGGCCACTCTCCTGCGCCCCGGGGTGATACTCGGTCCTCGTGAGTACGTCGGCCGCCTTCCGTGGTGGCTACGACGGGCAGCAGCCGGGGGAAACGTTCTGGCACCCGGCTCGCCCGACCGAACGATCCAGCCGATCGATGTACGCGATGTCGCTGCCTTCGCCCTCCGCACGATCACCGACGGCCTGTCCGGCGCATTCAATCTCTGCCGCCCGGTGGGCAGCAACACCTTCGGTGACCTGTTGCGCGCCTGTGCTGCCACGACCGGCGAGGCTGCACTCTTCACCTGGGTTCCTGACGAGGTGCTCCAGCGGCACGGCGTACGGCAGTGGTCTGAGCTGCCCCTGTGGCGCACTTTCGATGGGGTGTGGCAGGTCGACTCGACCAAGGCCGAGAACGCCGGCCTGCACTGTCGACCACTCAACGAGACGGTCGCCGACACCTGGCAGTGGCTCAAGAACGGCGGAGTGGCTCTGGTCAACGACCGGGCAGGCGAGATCGGGCTGAGCCCGGATAAGGAAGCGCGGGTGTTGGCCGCCTGGCGAAGCTCAGCTGATTGATGCAGGCGACTTCTCGGCGAGCCATCCGGCGACCTGCTCTGCGAGTTGCTGGGCCTCACGGTCGTGCGTCCACGGCGATCCACTCAGCAGGCAGCCAACCTTGGTCATCCGACCAGTCAACGACGTGTTGCGCTTGTCCTCCGCAAGGTTCAAGACGGTGCTCAGCGCTTGGATCGCCCCGTCCCTGTCTCCCGAGAGAAGGTACGCAGCCGCCAGGTCGATCTGGATGCCGTTGGTCTGGGAGTAGGGACGCCGAGCCGGTGGTAGTTGGTGGTAGCCGTCGATGGCCTCCTGTGCACACTGGGCGGCCTGCTCACCATCGCCGACATCGAGCCATGCGGCGGCGGCACAGGCTGCCGCCCTGGCTGGCCCGAAGGTGAACTCGCCTCCGAACGAGACGCCGAGGTCATCCGAGTGGTCTGCCGCACGATCGAGATCCTGACGGGCGGTTTGTAGAGCCTCTCCCACGGACGACGAGTTGCCGAGCAGCGCATAGGACCGGGAAGCAATATGGCGGAGTCTCAGCTTCGGTTCGCCGTCGGGTGCGAGCGGCATTGCCTTCGCGAAGTACGCCAGCGCCGCATCCGGCTCCCTGCGCCAGTTGGCGAGCGTCATCTGGAGCCCCAACGTCCACGCCACCAGCGAAGCCTGCCCGGCCATGTCGGCGTACTGGCTGGCGGTACGGGCAAGGGCCGCCGAGTCGTTCCAACAGCCGAGGTCGAAAGCGGTCGACGCCATCAAAGCGGTTCCCTGTCCGAGGACCGCGTAGAGGTCGGTGAGATCGCGGGGCCGGCGAGCCCGCTCGGCCAGCGCTCGGGCCTCTGCGGAGAGCCTCCGGGCGGAGGTGAATATGTCGGACGCGGTCATGCTGACGGCCCGAGCCAGGACCGCCATGTCGTCCTGCAACGACGTGATGGAGTCGCGCGGAATCGGAGCGGTGAGCAACAGTGGATCGCTGGCGAGCAGGTCGGCGGCATCGCTGACCAGGCGAGGGCTCGCGACGACACCACAATTCTCCTGTGGAGTCGGCTGCTCGGGAGGTTGGGCGGCTTCCACGTCACACAGCAACTCGTTCAACTGGTCGATGGTCGTGTGGAGCGCATCGGCGAGGCCGGGTCGGATCCAGGGCTGGGGTGTTGATTCGCCACGTTCCCAACGGACGACGGTGGTTCGGTCGACGCCGAGTCTCTCCGCGAGGCTCTCCTGGGTGTAGCCGACCGCCTTTCGTCGTTCAGCGAGGCGGGGTCGCTTCAGGGCCATCAACACACCTTCTGTTGCGGAACGTAGTGGACTGAAGCTACAGAGTTACTCCGATTACTGATCGTCTGCAACATGTCTGCGCCTGTGTCGCCACGTTGCCGCGCTGTGGCGGGAATGCCCTGAATCAGAGAGTGGACGCATGGCCCGGGGCGGGTGCTGGGCTCCGGTGGGCGTTGCCCCCGCGATTCCGCCGACCCCGCCCGTCCCGGTGCCGTTCCACTTCATGGTCGCGAGGGAGAGGGCTTGTCATGGTGGCGGTGCGGGACGACTCGGGTGGTCGGGCGTGAGCGGGCTGGAGGCGTACCCGGTGCAGGGCTGGCCGGGGTCGGCGCGGGTGCGGGACGCGGTCGACCGGTGGTTGCGGGTGGTGGCGGCGGACGCCGAGCTGACGCCGTACCTGATCGGGGTTGACCGGGGTCGACTCGCCCGGCACCTGGCGTTGACCCTCACGGTGGCCCTCGGCGGGCCGGCGGGTGACCTCGCCCGGCCGGCGGTCGGGGCGTGGCGCGGCCTCGGTTTGACCGAGGCGCAGCACCGTCGGGTGGTGGACTACCTGGCCGGGGTGCTGCGGGAGGTCGACGTGCCGGCCGACGCGGTGGCCGCTGCCGGGCGGGTCTTCGCCGACGAGGTCGGCGGCCGGCCGGCCCAGTGGCCCGCGCAGGTCGTCGACCACGACCGGGCCGCCGACGGGATCGCGGTCCTGACCGTCCGCCCCGAGCGGGGTTTCACCTTCCGGGCCGGTCAGGCGGTGCCGGTCAGCCTCGAAGACTGGCCCGACCGGTGGCGGTGGTACTCACCGGCGAACGCCCCGCGCCCGGACGGCACCATCGAGTTCCACGTCCGGGCCGTGGCCGCCGTCTCCCGCGCCCTGGTCGAGGAGGTGCGCCTCGGCGACCGGATCTGGCTCGGCCCACCCCGCGACGTCGGGCTGACCCTGGACCCGGCCTCCCGGGCGGACCTGCTGCTGATCGCCGGAGGCACCGGGTTGGCGCCACTGCGCGCGCTGGTGGAGCAGGTCGCGACCGCGCCGGCCGGCCGGCGGGTGACCCTGGTCGTCGGCGCCCGCACCTACGCCGACCTGTACGACTCGATCAGCCTCGACGTCCTCCAGTGTGCCCACGACTGGCTGACCCTGGTGCCGGCCTTCTCCCACGACCCCGAGGCCGGGCCGGGAGAACGCGGTGACGCACTGACCGTGGCCCTGGACCACCACCGCTCCGGGCAGGAGGTCTACGTGTGCGGGCCACCGGCGATGCTCGCCGGCCTCCGGCTGCGACTCCTCGCCGCCGGCATCCCGACCCAGCGCATCCACCTGCCCGGCGACCCCACGGGACAGGCCCCGGTCGATCGGTGAAGGATCGACCGGGGCCCGCCGGGTCACGCCGGATCAGACGAGGTCGTACCGGTCCAGCTCCATGACCTTGGTCCAGGCCGCGACGAAGTCCGTCACGAACTTCTCCCGCGCGTCCTCGCTGGCGTACACCTCGGCGAGGGCCCGCAGCTGCGAGTTGGAGCCGAAGACGAGGTCGACCGCGGTGGCGGTCCACTTCACCTCGTCGGTGGCCAGGTCCCGGATCTCGTACACGTGCTCGTCGGACTCCGACGCCCTCCACCGGGTGCCCGGGGAGAGCAGGTTGGTGAAGAAGTCGTTGGTGAGCACGCCGGGCCGGTCGGTGAGGACACCGTGCCGGCTGCCGCCGACGTTGTTGCCGAGGGCCCGCAGGCCGCCGACGAGGACGGTCATCTCGGGCGCGGTCAGGTCGAGCATGAAGGCCCGGTCGACGAGCAGCACCTCCGGCTGGGTCTTCTCGCCCGGCCGCAGGTAGTTGCGGAACCCGTCGGCGCGCGGCTCCAGGACCCGGAAGGAGTCGACGTCGGTCTGCTCCTGGCTGGCGTCGGTGCGGCCGGGCCGGAACGGCACGGTCACCTCGACCCCGGCGTCCCGCGCGGCCTTCTCCACCGCCGCGGAGCCGGCCAGCACGATCAGGTCCGCCAGCGAGATCTTCGCGCCGCCGGCCTCGTTGAACTCCCGCTGGATGCCCTCCAGGGTCGCCAGGACCGTCGCGAGCTGCTCGGGCTGGTTGACCTCCCAGCTGCGCTGCGGCTCCAGGCGGATCCGCGCCCCGTTGGCGCCACCGCGCTTGTCGGTGGACCGGAAGCTCGCGGCCGACGCCCAGGCGGTGGAGACCAGCTGGGCGGTGGTGAGACCGGACTCCAGGACCTTCGCCTTCAGAGCGGCGACGTCGCCGTCACCCACCAGCTCGTGGTCGACGGCCGGCACCGGGTCCTGCCACAGCTGGGGCTCCGGGACCCACGGCCCGAGGAAGCGGCTGACCGGGCCCATGTCGCGGTGCAGCAGCTTGTACCAGGCCTTGGCGAACGCCAGCGCGAACTCGTCCGGGTTCTCCAGGAACCGGCGCGAGATCTTCTCGTACTCCGGGTCGACCCGCAGCGACAGGTCGGTGGTGAGCATCGTCGGCTTGTGCTTCTTCGACGGGTCGTGGGCGTCCGGGATGATCGCCTCGGCGTCCTTGGCGACCCACTGCTTCGCCCCGCCGGGGCTCGTGGTCAGCTCCCACTCGTAGCCGAAGAGGATCTCGAAGAAGCGGTTGCTCCACTGGGTGGGCCGGTCGGTCCAGGTCACCTCCAGACCGCTGGTGATCGTGTCACCGCCCTTGCCGCTGCCGTGGGTGCTCAGCCAGCCCAGGCCCTGCGCCTCCAGGGGGGCCGCCTCGGGCTCGGGGCCCACGTGGTCGTCGGCGACGCCCGCGCCGTGGGTCTTGCCGAAGGTGTGGCCGCCGGCGATGAGGGCGACGGTCTCCTCGTCGTTCATCGCCATCCGGGCGAAGGTCTCCCGGATGAAGTGCGCCGCCGCGAGCGGGTCGGCGTTACCGCGCGGGCCCTCCGGGTTGACGTAGATCAGACCCATCTCGGTCGCACCGACCCCGGCGGCCATCTCCGTCTCGGAGACGTAGCGCTCGTCGCCCAGCCAGGTGTCCTCCGGGCCCCAGAAGATCTCCTTGGGCTCCCAGACGTCCTCCCGGCCGAAGCCGAAGCCGAAGGTCTTGAAGCCCATCGACTCCAGGGCGACGTTGCCGGCGAGCACCAGCAGGTCGGCCCACGAGATCTTCTGACCGTACTTCTGCTTGACCGGCCACAGCAGGCGGCGCGCCTTGTCGAGGTTGGCGTTGTCCGGCCAGCTGTTGAGCGGGGCGAAGCGCTGACCACCGTCGCCGGCGCCACCGCGACCGTCCTGGATGCGGTACGTGCCGGCCGCGTGCCAGCTCATCCGGATCATCAGGCCGCCGTAGTGGCCGAAGTCGGCCGGCCACCAGTCCTGCGAGGTGGTGAGCACCTCGACGATGTCCCGCTTGAGCGCCTCGACGTCGAGCGTCGCGAACTCCTTGGCGTAGCTGAAGTCCGCCCCCAGCGGGCTGCTCTTGGCCGAGTCGGCGTGCAACACCGACAGGTCGAGCTGGTTGGGCCACCAGTCCCGGTTGGTACGCGGACGACCTCCGGTCTTCGGCGTCGGCGAGTCGATCGCGGGGTTCTCGCTCTCGCTGCCGTGCGCGGTGACGGAGTCGTGCGCGACCGGGCAGCCGGCCGCCGCCTTCTGGTCCACGCCCTGCGCGCTGACGGGGGTGTTGTCCTGGGTGTCGCTCATCTACTTCCTTCCGAACTGGCGGATCACTGGGAGGTGCGGTCGGTCGCACAGTCGGGGCAGGTGCCCCAGTAGACGACCTCCGCCTCGTCGACCGTGAAGCCGTGGTCGTCGGAGGCGGTGAGACAGGGCGCGTCGCCGACGACGCAGTCGACGTCGGCGATGGTGCCGCAGGAGCGGCAGACGACGTGGTGGTGGTTGTCCCCCACCCGCGACTCGTACCGGGCGGTCGCCCCGGCCGGCTGGATGCGCCGCACCAGACCGGCGTCGGTGAGCGCCCGCAGCACGTCGTACACCGCCTGGTGGGAGACCGTGGGCTGGTCCGCCCGGACCAGGGCGATCACCGTCTCGGTGTCGACGTGCGGATGGTCGCGCAGCGCGGCGAGCACCGCCAACCGGGGACGGGTCACGCGCAACGAGACCGCCCGGAGCTGGGTCTCGAAGTCGGCCGTCATGCCTCGAACATAGTCCACTGTTCTGGAATGCTTCAAGTTTTCGGTGGATGTGACCGGCGTGTCGCCGACGCGGACCGGGTCGCGGGGCGCGACGGGTTCGGACACCGGCACCCGGCAGCGCACGCCGAGGCCCACCGGGGCCACCACGGGACGAACCGGCGCACCGGACCCGGGGCGGCGCAACCCGGGACGGGCGCCACCGGACGGTGTCCGCAGCCCCGACGCGCCCGCGCGGGGACGCGGCGCGAGCCCGCCGGACGTCGACCACGACCACATGGTCACCGCTACGGGTGAACGACGGTCGACATCCCGGTGCGCCGGACAGCGGTCGG
>NZ_LRQV01000131.1 GCF_001567585.1 Micromonospora rosaria | reverse complement strand
GGCCACCTACGCCGACATCGCCCGCGCCCGGGACCGGATCGCCGAGGTGACCGGGGCGGCACCGCGCTGGTACCGGCCACCGTACGGTGCGCTGACGGCGGCGGCGGTGGTCACCTGCCGGCGGCTGGACCTGACCCCCGTGCTCTGGACGGCGTGGGGCCGGGACTGGGTGGCCGGCGCCACACCGGAGCAGATCCGGGCCACCCTCGCCCGGACCCTCGCCGGTGGCGGCACCGTCCTGCTGCACGACGCCGACTGCGCCTCGTCCCCGCAGGCGTGGCGGGGGACCCTGGGCGCGCTGCCCCTGCTGGTCGACTGGGCCCGCGAGCGGGGCCTCACCCTGGGGCCACTCGGCGCACACTCGCTGCCCACCGGGCCCTGACCCCGGGCCCACCCGGCACCCAGCGAGCCTCTCGGCCCGCCGCCCCGCCCGCTGTCGCCCGCCGCCTGTCGCTCTGCCGACGGTCGCCCGTGACCCGCCGGCCCGCGCCGCGCCCGCCGCCGGCCTGCCCGGTCACCGCCGGCCGCGGGTGGTCGCTCAGGCTCCACCGCCGGGCGTCGGCCCCCCGGCCGGGTCGGACGGCGGGAGGAAGGCCAGCGCCACGGTCAGGTCGAGGATGGTCCCCGGGTCGTCCAGCCGGTCGCCGTACAGCTCGCGGAGCTGTCCCATCCGGTACCGGACGGTCTGCGGGTGGACGAACAGGGCCGCCGCCACGTGGTCCCGGCGGCCCTGGTGCAGCACCCAGCAGCGCAGTGTCTCGGCGAGCCGGTGCGCGGTGGCCGGCGGCAGCGCCGCCAGCGGCGCGAGCACCTGGGCCCGCAGGTCGGCCAGCCCCTCGGGGTCGGTGCCGAGCAGCAGCCCCGTGAGGTGCCGTTCGGTGTCGACGGGCTCCTCGTCGCCGGGCCGGCCGAGGCCGAGCCGGTGGGCCCGGACCGCCCGCTGGTAGGAGGAGGCGGCCCGGTGCCAGGGGCGGGCCGGCCCGACCACCGCCCGCAAGCCGCGCAGCGTCCGCAGCAGGTGCGCCCGGCGGGCGGCGTGCATGTCCGGGACGAGCAGCACGGCCAGTTCCTCGGCCGCCGCCACGCCCGGCAGGTCCTCGGCGCTGTCCAGGGCGTGCGGCTCCAGGCGGGCCAGCGCCGGCCGTACGCCGCTGCGCGGCAGCACCACGACGGTCAGCGTCTGCGGCAGCGGCCAGTCGGCCCGCTCGGCCCGGCCGCGCAACTCCTCCTCGGCCTCGCCGGCCAGCAGGAGCTGGGTGAGCCGTTCCAGGTTGCGCCGCCGGGCCCGGCCCTCGCTGGCCAACTCGTCGGCGTGCCCGGCCACGCTGGCGGCGGAGAGCTCGTCGATGTAGGCGAACAGCAGCTCGGCGAACTCGGCGACGGTGGCCGCCGGCAGCCCGCCCCGGACGGTGGTGGTGGACATCTCCCGCCACGCCACCCGCGCGCCGACCCGGTACGCGGCCAGCAGCGCGTCCATGCTCCGCCCCGCGCGGGCCTCCCCGCTGCCCAGCGCGTACGCCGCCTCCAGGGCCGGGGTGAGCGGGGTGCTGGGATCGCTGGCCTGGGACCGCCCCATCAGGTTGAGGAACGTCCCGAGGGCGATCTGCACCGCGTTCTCGATCTTCTCCCGCATCTGGCCGGTGAGGGTGCCGGAGTAGCTCGGCACCTCGGCGGTGATCGCGGTCACCGTGCGTTCGGCGAGCAGGGGCAGCCGGTCCCGCAGCATCCGCGCCGCCTGCTCGTCGAGATTGAGCCGAGCGGGCGGATCCGGCTCCGGAAGTCGAACCGACACCGGTTTCACCCCCGATGATTGTGCCTGGCGAACAAGTTTTACCGAAGTGTTCACACCTCTCGGTCAAGATTTTATCCGCCAGCGCGGTCACTCTGGTGACATGACCTCGACGGTGACCCGCCTGCCCCGCACGGCCGCGCTGCGGGACCGGCTGCTCCGGCTCGCCGGGGCGGTGACCACCCCCCTGCTGCCGGAGGACTACCTCGACCTGATCGATCCGCTGCGCTCGGGCGCGGCGCTGCGCGGCCGGATCCTTGCCGTGACCCCGCAGACCCGCGACGCGGCCACCCTGACCCTCCGCCCCGGGCGCGGCTGGCGGGGCCACACCCCCGGGCAGTACGTCCGGCTCGGTGTCGACGTCGACGGCGTCCGCCAGTGGCGGGCGTACTCGGTGACCTCCGTGCCGGGCCGCGACCAGCCGATCACGGTCACCGTGAAGGCGATCCCGGACGGGGTGGTCAGCACCCACCTGGTCCGCCGCATCCGTCCCGGCACCGTCGTCCAGCTCGACCAGGCCCAGGGTGACTTCGTCCTGCCCCGGCCCGTGCCGCGCCGGATCCTCTTCGTCACCGCCGGCAGCGGCATCACGCCGGTGATGGCGATGCTGCGCGCCGGGGCGCACCGCGACGCCGACGTGGTGCTGGTCCACTCGGCCCCCACCGCCGCCGACGTGATCTTCGGCGCCGAGCTGCGCGACCTCGCCGCCCAGGGTGCGTTCCGGCTGGTCGAACGGCACACCGACGCCGCCGGCCCGCTCACCGCAGACCAGCTCGCCGCCCTGGTCCCCGACCACCTCGACCGGCGGACCTGGGCCTGCGGCCCGCTCGGTCTGCTGGACGCCGTCGAGGCGCACTGGGCGGCCCACGACCGCGCCGACCGGCTGCACACCGAGCGGTTCCGCCCGACGGTCGTCGCCCCCGGCGAGGGCGGCGAGGTCACCCTCACCCGGACGGCGGTGACGCTGCCGGCCGACGGGGCGACCCCGATCCTCGACGCCTCCGAGGCGGCCGGCGTGCTGATGCCCTCGGGCTGCCGGATGGGCATCTGCTACGGCTGTGTCCTGCCGCTGCGCCAGGGCGCGGTCCGCGACCTGCGCACCGGGGCGGTCACCACGGCGGCCCCCGGCGACGGCGTCCTCATCCAGACCTGCGTGTCGGCCGCGGCCGGCGCCTGCGACATCGAGCACTGACAGGGAGTTGGCGGACGTGACCGCGATGCAGAACAAGTCCCACAACCCGATCGCCCACCTCACCCCGGCCGACATCGAGCAGTTGGGCAAGGAGCTCGACGCGATCCGGGACCGCGTCGTCGCCAGCCGGGGCGAGCGCGACGCCGCGTACATCCGCCGGGTCATCGCCACCCAGCGCAAACTGGAGCTGGGCAGCCGGGCGGTGCTGCTCTTCTCGCTCTTCCCGCCGGCCTGGGTGGTCGGCACCGCCGGCCTGGCGGCGGCCAAGATCCTGGAGAACATGGAGATCGGCCACAACGTCCTGCACGGCCAGTGGGACTGGATGCGCGACCCGAAGATTCACTCCACCACCTGGGAGTGGGACAGCGTCTCCCCGGCCGACCAGTGGAAGCACTCGCACAACGAGCTGCACCACACGTACACCAACGTGATCGGCAAGGACAACGACCTCGGGTACGGCATCATGCGGGTCGACGAGGACCAGCGGTGGCACCCGATGCACCTCGGCCAGCCGCTGTGGAACTTCGTCAACGCCTGCTTCTTCGAGTACGGCATCGCCGCGTACGACCTCGAACTGGGCCGCAACCTGAAGAAGGGCCGGCACCGCGACCCGGGGTTCCGGGCCCGGGCCCGCGCCGTGGGCCGCAAGATCCGCCGGCAGGTGCTGAAGGACTACGTCCTGCACCCGCTGCTCTCCGGGCCCTCCTTCCTGTCCACCCTGGCCGCCACCTTCACCGCGAACCTGATCCGCAACCTGTGGACCCACTCGGTGATCATGTGCGGGCACTTCCCGTCCGGCGTGGAGACCTTCGCGAAGACCTCCATCGAGGGCGAGACCCGGGGCGAGTGGTACCTGCGGCAGATGCTCGGCTCGGCGAACATCAGCGGCAGCCGGCTGCTGCACGTCATGACCGGCAACCTGTCCTTCCAGATCGAGCACCACCTCTTCCCCGACCTGCCGAGCAACCGGTACCAGGAGATCGCCCCGGAGGTCCGGGCGCTGTTCGCCAGGTACGGCCTGACGTACACCACGGGGAGCCTGCCGAAGCAGGTCGCCTCCGCCTGGTGGAAGATCATCCGGCTCTCGCTGCCCAACCGGCGGGCCACCCCGGCCGTCGAGCAGAGCCCGGCCCCGGCGCTGACCGCCGGCTGAGCCGCCGTGGCGGGCGGACCGTCAGCGGCTGAGCCGCCGGTGGCGGGGACCGTGGCGGCGGGCCGTCAGCGGCGGGCCGTCCGGCGGCCCCTGACGAAGGCCAGCACGAGCAGCACCACGAAGGCGACCGCCCCGACGATGATCAGCCAGCGGGCCGCCTCCAGCAGCAGCCCGAGCAGGACGAGCGCCACCGCGACGATACCGATGACCAGCAGCATGGCCCGCATGTTCCCCTCCCGGGATCGCCGGTCCCGCCGCGTCCAGCACGGGCGGGGCCGGTCGCTTTCCCGCTGCGGGCGGCACCATGCCTGATCAGCGGCGGGCGACGTAGACGGTGTTGGCCGACTCCCCACCGGTGAGCGGATTGGGGAACCGGACGACCCGGGCCTGCCAGGTCGCGAACACCTCGGCCAGGGCGGTGCCGAACTCCTCGTCCGGCGGGTCGTCCGACCAGAGCGCGAAGACCCCGTCCGGGTGCAGGTGCGCGGCGAGCCGCCGCAGCCCGGCCGGGGTGTAGCAGCGGGCGTGGTCGGGATGCAGCACGTGCCGGGGCGAGTGGTCCACGTCCAGCAGCACCGCGTGGAAGCGCCGGCCCGGCGAGTCCGGGTCGAAACCGGCGTCGGACTCGGCGGCGGCGAAGAAGTCCGCCCGCACGAACCGGGTCCGCGGGTCGGTGGCCAGCCCGGCGGCGAACGGGAGCAGACCCCGCCGGTGCCAGTCGATCACGTCCTCGATCGCCTCCACCACCACCATCGACCCGACCCGCGGCTCCGCCAGCACCGTGCGGGCGGTGAAGCCGAGACCGAGGCCACCGACGACGACGTCGAGACCGGCGCCGGTCAGCTCCGCCAGGCCCAACCGGGCCAGCTCGATCTCGGCGACCGGGAAGAGACTCGACATCAGGAACGCGTCGTCGAGCTTGACCTCGTACACGTCGGTGTCCAGCGAGGGGTCCCGGCGTCGGCGCAGACTGATCTCGCCGATCGGGGTCTGACGCCAGGCCAGCTCCTGAAACCGTGCGCCCACTGGTCCTCATTCCGTCGTGGCGGCCCGTGCCGGGGCACGTTACCGGCCCGCCGACCGGGGTGCCCGCCCCGACGCGCCGGCCGGCGGCACCCGTCCGCGCCCGGCGGTCCCCCGCGCCCGGGGTGACGACGGAGGGTCAACGGGGTGTCGACGCGCCGTCTATCCTGTGCGCCGACCGACTCCGGCGGAAGGGGCTCCGATGCCGTCGCGGCAGGACCAGCTCCACTCGTACCAGTTCACCGTCCAGCGGGCGGTCGCCGCCCTGGTCATGCGGGACACCGACCCGGCGCAGTCGCCGTTTCGGCGGCTGGCCGGCGCGGCGCTGGCCAGCGTCCTGGTCGCGGTGATCGGGCTGGGCGGCTTCGCGCTCTACGGGTTGTTCGCCGGTGGCGGCAGCACCTGGCGCGACGCCGGGGCGGTGATCGTGGAGCGGGAGTCCGGCGCCCGGTTCGTCTACCGCGAGCGGAAGCTGCACCCGGTGCTGAACTACGCCTCCGCGCTGCTGATCATCGGCGCGGAGCGGCCCAAGACGGTGCTGGTCTCCCGGCGGTCCATCGAGGGGGTGCCGCGCGGCCTGCCGCTCGGCATCGCCGACGCCCCCGACTCGCTGCCCGCTCCCGGCCGGCTCTCCACCGCACCCTGGACGGTCTGCTCGGTCGCCCCGCCGGCCGACGAGCGGGCCACCCCCCGCTCCGCGCTGCTGATCGGGGCGGACCCGGCCGGCGGCCGGGCGCTCGGCGAGGCCGGGCTGCTGCTGCGGCACCCCGACGGCGGCCTGCACCTGCTCTGGCAGAACCGCCGCCACCTGCTGCGCGACACCGACCAGGTGCTGGCCGCGCTGGCCGCCACCCGGGCCCGCGCGGTCCCGGTCGCCCCGGCGCTGCTGAACACCATCCCGGCCGGGGCCGACCTGGCCCCGCTGTCGCTGCCCGGTCACGGCGAGCCGTCCGAGCGGGTGGCCGGGGCCACCGTCGGCGACGTGTTCCTGGTCCGCAACTCCGGCGGCGGCGCGCAGTACGCGGTGGTCGGCCGGACCGGCCTGGCCGGGATCACCGAGTTGCAGGCCAGTCTGCTGCTCGCCCGGACCGGGCAGGGCGAGCCGGAGCAGGTCAGTCTCGGCCGGTTCGCCGCCCTGCCGAAGCTGCCCGACCTGACCCCGGCCGGGCCGGCGGCGCCGCCCACGGTCCCGCCCCGCCTGGCCACCGTCGAGGGCGGCGGACTCTGCGCCCGGGTGGGCGACGACAGCGGCGTGCACGACGTCCGGACGGGCGTCCCGCTGCCCGAACTCGGCGCCGCCCCGCGGACCGGCGCGGGCCGGGGCGTGCTGGCCGACCACGTCCTGGTCGAGCCCGGCCGGGGCGCGGTCGTGGAGTCCGTGGCCGTCGCCGGCGCCACCGGCGGAACCGTCTCCGTGGTGACCGACCTGGGTCGCCGGTACGCGCTGGGTGGTACCGAGGTGCTCGGCACGCTCGGCTACCGCGACGTGCGGCCGGTGCGGCTGCCCGCCGGCCTGGTCAGCCTGGTCCCCGCCGGCAGCGCGCTCGACCCGGCCGCCGCCCGCGCCGTGGCCGCCCCCTCCGGGGACCGGTAGGCCGGGCTCAGGAGGTGGGGGAGGGGCCGTCGGCCGGGCGGCGCAGGACGGTCACGGCGAAGTCGGCGTCGTCGCGCCAGGGGCGCAGGTCCCAGGTGGCGAAGCGGTGCTCCCGCCGCAGCCCGGCGGTGACCGCGTCGGCGTCGAAGTCGCCGAGCGGGTACCCCCGGTCGGTGCCGAACCCGACCACCATGACCCCGTCGGGGCGTAGGTGGGCGGCGACCCGGGCCAGGACGGCGCGTTCGGTGCCCGGGGCGACGAAGGCCATCACGTTGCCGGCCAGCACGGCGGCGTCGAACGGCTCCGCCTCGCCGGCCTCGGCCAGCGTCATTTCGGCCAGGTCGGCGACCAGCCAGTGGGGCCCCGGGTGGTCGGTGCGGGCGGCGTCGACCAGCACCGGGTCGGCGTCCACCCCGACCACGGTGTGTCCCCGGGCGGCCAGGGCGGCACCCACCCGGCCGGTGCCGCAGCCGGCGTCGAGGATCCGCGACCCCGGCGCCACCAGGGCGTCCAGTAGCCGCGCCTCCCCGGCCAGGTCCGCGCCCTCGGCCGCCAGCCGCCGGAACCGGTCGACGTACCAGCGCGAGTGGTCTTCGGCGGTGTCGGTCACCCAGCGGGTCGGCTTGCTCATCCCGCCACGGTAGCCGCCCCCGCCGGCCGCGCTGGCGGCCCCGCCGGACGCGCCGCCGCCGGATGTGTCGCCGGCCCCGGGCTCGGTTTCCTGCGCGAGGCTCAGTCTCCGCCCGGCCGGCGCAGGTCCGGCAGGAGGCGGCGGGCGCGCAGCTCGGCCAGGCCCGGCGCGGTGGCGTCCCGGTCCGACAGCCGGGGGGCGGTGGTCGGCCAGCGGATGCCGAGCTCCGGGTCGAAGGGGTGCACCGCCCGCTCCCGTTCCGGGTCGTACGTGCTCGAACAGAGGTACACCACGGTCGCCTCCGGGCTCAGCGTGCAGAACCCGTGCCCGAGCCCCTCGGCCAGGTACAGCGCGGCCCGCTCGACGTCGTCCAGCGGTACCGCCTCCCACCGGCCGAAGGTGGGCGAGCCGACCCGCAGGTCGACGACCACGTCGACGACCTCCCCGCTGACACAGGTGATGTACTTCGCCTGCCCCGGGGGGACGTCGGAGAAGTGGATGCCCCGGACGACACCCCGCCGGGACACCGACACGTTCGCCTGGGCCAGATCCAGCGGGTGACCGACCACCTCGGCGAACCGGTCGTGGCGGTACCACTCGGCGAACAGGCCCCGCCCGTCGGCGTGCTGGCGCGGCACCACCTTCCAGGCGCCCTCGATGCCCAGCGGCTCCAGCCTCACCGGCGCGTACCGGTCGGCCGGCGGTCCCCGTCGCCTCGCACGGGCCCGATGCTAGGGGCCCCGCCGGGGTCGGGCAACCGTGGTCCCGCCGGGGCCGGGCCACCGGGCGGCGCCCGGGGCGGACGACCCGTGCGCCGGGGCGGCATCACCCATGTCGTGGCGCGGGACGGCCCTTCCCGGGACGGAGGTCCGGTTATCGTGGCCTGGACGGGCCTCTGGCGCTTGCGGGATGTGACTCATCGCGTGCGGGATGTGATTCATGGTCGACGCGGTTGTCACCAGGCTGCGGGCCCTGGCGGCCGACACCCTCGCCGGCAACTGGGAACACGACCACACCGTGCCGTCGCGCACCCTCTACCCGCACCAGTGGAGCTGGGACTCGGCCTTCGTCGCGGTCGGCTGGGCGCACCTGCGGCCCGACCGGGCCTGGCGGGAGTTGCGGACCCTGTTCGCCGCCCAGTGGGCCGACGGGCGGGTGCCGCACATCGTGTTCAACCCGGCGCGGCGCGGCGGCGCGTACTTCCCGGGGCCGGACTTCTGGGCCTCGGCGCGGGCCGACGGGGCGCCGGCCGTGGCCACCTCCGGCCTGCTCCAGCCGCCGGTGCACGCCCTGGCCGCGTGGCTGGCCCACCGGCGGGCCCCGACCGCGCAGGCCCGGTCCGCGTTGCGCTGGCTCTACCCCCGCCTGGTGGCCCAGCAGCGGTACCTGGCCGGTCGGCGTGACGTCGGCGGCGCGGGACTGGCCTGCATCGTGCACCCCTGGGAGTCCGGGTTGGACAACAGCCCGGCGTGGGACCTGCCGCTGGCTGCGGTGCCCGCCGACACCGCCGTGCTGCGGGCGTACCGCCGGCGCGACACCGACCACGCCGACGTCGCGCACCGACCGACGGACCTCGACTACGCCCGGTACGTCGCGCTCGCCGAGTCGTACCGGGCCCACGGGTACCGGGACGACGGGCTGCCGCAGCGGCATCCGTTCCTGGTGGAGTGCCCGCTGGTCAACGCGGCGGCGGGAGCGGCCGAACACGCGCTGGCCGGGATCGCCGCCGTGGTCGGGGCCGACCCGGGGCCGCACCGCGACCGGGCCGCCCGGATCACCGCCGCCGTCGTCGACCGGCTGTACGACCCGGCCAGCGGCACCTTCCACCCGCGTGACGTGCGCACCGGCGCGCTGCTCCCGGCGCGGACGGTGCTCGGCCTGCTCCCGCTCATCCTGCCCGACCTGCCGCGCCGGCAGGTCGACGCGATCGTCGCCGAGGCCCGGTCCGCCCGGTTCGGCCTGGCCGCCCGGATGGAGCGCCCGTTGCCCAGCCACGACCGCACCGCCCCGGACTTCGAGCCGGTGCGCTACTGGCGCGGCCCGAGCTGGATCAACATCGGCTGGCTGCTCTGGCGGGGGCTGCGCGGGCACGGTCACCCGGAACTGGCCGCCGGCCTGGCCGCGTCGATGATCCGGCTGGTGGCGACCGCCGGCGCGCACGAGTACTTCCATCCGGACACCGGCGCCGGCCTCGGCTCGCCCCGCTTCGCCTGGACCGCCGCGCTGCTGCTGGACGTGCTCGCCACGACCGCCCCCGACCCCGCCGTACCGGTGTGACCGGGACGACGGCCGTCCCGCCCCGCGACGGCGGCACGGGGTGACATGCTGGGCCGGACCGTGCCGGTGACGCGGAGCGAGGACGAACGGATGACGGTGACGGTGCGCCCGATGCGGGCCCGGGACGCCGAGCGGGTGCTCGCGATCTACCAGCTCGGCCTGGACGGTGGCGACGCCAGTTTCGAGACGGTGGCCCCGAGCTGGGCGGAGTTCGACGCGACCAGGCTGCCGGCACACCGTTTCGTCGCCGTCGACGACACCGACGCCGTCCTCGGCTGGATCGCGGTCACGCCGACCTCCCGCCGGCCGGTGTACGCCGGGGTGGTCGAGCACTCCGTCTACGTCGACCCCGCCGCGCGGGGCCGGGGCGTGGCCCGCGCCCTGCTCGACGCGCTCATCGCCGACACCGAGGCGGCCGGGATCTGGACCGTGCAGTCCGGGGTCTTCCCGGAGAACACCGCCAGCCTCGGCCTGCACGACCGGCTCGGGTTCCGGGTGGTGGGCGTGCGGGAGCGGGTGGGCCGGCGCGACGGGCGGTGGCGCGACGTGGTGCTGCTGGAGCGGCGCAGCCCCGTCGTCACCTGACCCCCGCCGGTCACGACCCGGTCGCGCCGATCGCCGCCCGCACGTCGGGCGGCAGCGGGTACGGGCGTTCGGCGGGCAGCGCCGCCCCCGCCGCCGCCTCGTCACCGGCGGCCAGCAGCGCCCGTACCGACCGGGCCGTGGCGGTGACGTCGGTGACGGCGACCAGCCATTCGTCGACGTACCGGGGGACCGCCTCGCCACCGAGTCCGATCTGGACCGAGCGGTGCGGCAGCGGGTCCAGCCGCAGCGACCGCTCCGGGTCCCACTGCACCCGTACCGGGCTCGACCGCAGGTGCCGGCCCCACGCCGCCCGGTCGGCGTACCGGTCCGGCTGGTGGCTGCTCGGGCAGGAGTGGGCCAGCGCCCACTCGAACCCCGCCCGGGTGATCTCGACGGCCAGCACCCGCTCCTGCCCCGGCTTCGTCGCCCAGCCGCAGCGGTACATCATCCACCGGAACGACGGCTTGATCCAGGTCATCCGCTCCCGTCGGAACGGCGGCACGAACCGCCCGGCGGCCAGCGCCGCGTCGGCGATCGACGGCGGGTACGCCTGGTAGACGGTGACGGTGTCGGCGGTGAAGAGGGCCCGGATCTGTCGGTGGGGAACGCTCACCCCGGTATGGTCGCGGAGCGGTCCGCTCCCCGCGACCGGATTCCGACCACCGGCTCCCACCCGCCACCGGCTCCCACCCGCCCCGATTCCCCGTCGGCCCCGACGGGCGGGCAGCGGCTAGGCTGCGGGCCGTGGCAGGTCTGTTGAGGAACGTGGCGACGACGATCAGCCGGATGGCCCGGGGCAGGGCCGTGCCGGCGCAGCGTGGCGGGCCGACCCCCGCCCAGGTGGCCCGGCGTCGTCAGGTCGCCGCCCTGCAACGCCGGGAGCTGACGTACGCGCCGGAGCTGGACGGGCAGGCCGACCCGGGCGAGGTGGTCTGGACCTGGGTGCCGTACGAGGACGACCCCCGCCAGGGCAAGGACCGTCCGGTGCTGGTGGTCGGGCGGCAGAGCCGGACCCTGTTCGGGCTGATGCTGTCCAGCCAGAGCGACCGGGCCGGCCAGCGGCACTGGCTGGCGCTCGGCCCGGGGGAGTGGGACCGGGACAACCGCCCGAGCTGGGTACGCCTCGACCGGGTGCTCACCATGCGTGAGGACGGCATCCGCCGGGAGGGCGCGGTGCTCGACCGGGCCCGGTTCGACCGGGTGGGCGCGGCCCTGCGCTCCGGGTACGGCTGGCACTGACGAGCACCGCCCCGGAGCCGGCCGCCCCGCTCGCGTGGTCGGCCCCGGCGGCGCGCCCGGCCCCGACGACCTGGGCGGGACGGCCCGCCCCGTGGTCAGTAGTCGGCGACGAGTTGCCGGGCCGAGCGGGTGCCGCTGAGGCTCTTGGCCCGGTACATCTCCTCGTCGGCGCGGCAGAGCGCGTCGGAGAGCTGCGCCGGGCAGGTCACCGGGGCCAGCCCGACCGACGCGGTGACCCGGAGGGTGAGGGTGCCGAGCTGGATCGGCGCGGCCATCATCTCGCACAGCCGTCGGGTGGCGTGGTCGATCCACCGGCGGTCCATGGTGGGGCTGGCCAGGAGCCCGGCGAACTCGTCGCCGCCGAGCCGGGCGACCAGGTTCTCCCCGGCGAAGGTGGCCAGCCGTTCGGCGACGTTGATCAGCACGTGGTCACCGGCGGCGTGCCCGTACCGGTCGTTGATCTGCTTGAAGTCGTCGAGGTCGAGGACGACCGCGAGCAGGGGCTTGCCGGCGGCATCGGTGAGCAGCGTGGCGGCCAGCCGGTAGAACGCGCGCCGGTTGGGTAGCCCGGTGAGCGGGTCGTGGCTGGCGGCGTGCCGCTCGGCGGCCAGCTCCGCCTGCAGGTGGGCGATCTCCGCCTCGGCCCGCAGCGCCCGGCGACGCAGCTGCCAGGCCGACATGATGGCACCGACGGCGGAGATGCCGGACGCGACGGTCAACGGATCCGGCACGAGCCCCTCCCATCACCGCAGCTGCGCTAAGCCTGGCGGGTGGCGGCCGACGCACCGAGCCAGGCCCTTGTTTTGCCTGATCAGACCCCATCCGGGGGTAACTCAAAGTGAACGGACGTATACCGGTCTGAGTTGTTATCATGCTCGCTGTCCATTGCAGATGCAATAGCAGATGCACGTGCATTTCAAGTCCAGCCGAACACCCGTAACGCTCGCCGACTCCGCTCCTCCCCACGGCACCGGCAGGCTCCTGGAGAGAAAGACGCCTCATGCAGCAACCACCGAACGGCGTTCCCACCAGCCAGCTTCCACCGCTGAGGTGGCAGAAGAGTCGACGCAGCAACCCCAGCGGCAACTGCGTGGAACTCGCCGAGCTGCCGGGGGGAGCCGGCATCGCTCTGCGTAACTCCCGGCATCCGGAGGGTCCGGCGCTGATCTACACGGTCGACGAGATCACCGCGTTCGTGCTGGGTGCCCGGGACGGGGACTTCGACCACCTCATCGACTGACCGCCGCACCGTGGGCGGTACGTGATCGGACTGGCCGGGGGAGTTCACCTCACCGACGGTCCATGGCATGCTTACACGTCGGTCGGGCCGTGGCCCGACCGACGAGTGGCAGGCGGAGGGACGGCACGTGACGATGGTTCCAGCCGAGGGCGGTCCCGCGACCGGCCCGACCGTCCTGCGGATGCTGCTCGGCGCGCAGTTGCGGCGGCTGCGCGAGGGGTGTGGCGTCACCCGGGAGGGCGCCGGGTGGGAGATCCGCGCCTCCGAATCGAAGATCAGCCGGATGGAGCTGGGCCGGGTCGGCTTCAAGGAGCGCGACGTCTCCGACCTGCTCACCCTCTACGGGGTCAAGGACCCGCACGAGCGGGAGTCGCTGCTGAAGCTGGCCCGGGACGCCAACAACCCGGGCTGGTGGCACCGGTACGGCGACGTGCTGCCCACCTGGTTCCAGTCCTACCTCGGCCTGGAGGCGGCGGCTGCGCTGATCCGCAGCTACGAGGTGCAGTTCGTGCCCGGCCTGTTGCAGACCCGGGACTACGCCCGCGCGGTGGTGAGCCTCGGTCACCGGCGGGCCACCCCGGACGAGCTGGACCGCCGGGTCGACCTGCGGATCCAGCGCCAGCAACTGCTGCACCGCCCGGACCCGCCGCAACTGTGGGCGGTGGTCGACGAGGCGGCGCTGCGCCGGCCCATCGGTGGTCGGGAGGTGATGCGGGGGCAGCTCACCGCGCTGATCGAGGCGACCCGCGCGCCGCACGTCCGGGTCCAGGTCATCCCCTTCGACGCGGGTGGGCACGCCGCCGCCGGTGGCGCCTTCACCATCCTGCGCTTCGGTGACCAGGACCTGCCCGACATCGTCTACATCGAACAGCTCACCAGCGCGATCTACCTGGACAAGCGGGAGGATCTCGACTTCTACGCGGTGGCCATGGAACGGCTCTGCGTGGAGGCGGAGCCGCCGGAGCGTACCCCGCAGATCCTCACCCGGATCATCGACGAGCTGTACCGCTGAGCCGCTCGCCGGAGCCGCCCGGCGGGCGCACGGACTGTCCTTCTCCTGACCCGGCCGGTGGGCCCGGTATCGGTGTTGACCGGTCCGGTGCCGTCCGACTAATCTCTGGATCGATACAGACTGAATCGATCCAGAAGGGCAGTGATGAGGCCGACCCTGCAGGCCGTGGCCGATGCCGTCGGTGTCTCCCGCAGCACCGTCTCCAACGCCTACAGCCGCCCCGACCAGCTCTCCGCCGACCTGCGGCGGCGCATCCTGGACGCTGCCGCGCAGTTGGGCTATCCGGGGCCCGATCCCACCGCCCGTTCGTTGCGTCGGGGCCGCGTCGGTGCCATCGGGGTGCTGTTCAGCTCCCGGCTGTCGTACGCCTTCACCGACCCGTTCGCGGTGCGGTTCCTGCGCGGGGTCAGTGAGGCCGCCGAGCGGCACCGCACCAGCCTGTTGCTGGTGCCGCTGCCGGATGACCCCACCGAGGCCCGGCAGGCGGTGGAGAACGCCGCCGTCGACGGCTTCTGCGTCTACTGCGTGGGCCACGAGTCGCACCTCCTGGCCGGGATCCGGGCCCGAGGGTTGCCGTTCGTCACCACCGCCCCGACCGAGGCCCCGGCAGCCGGCGACCGCTGGGTCGCCATCGACGAGCGGGCCGCCGCCCGCTCGGTCGCCGACCACGTGGCGGGCCTCGGGCACCGACGGGTCGCGCTGCTCGCCGAGAAGATCCTGCCCGGCGCCCCGCCCGGACCGCTCGACCTGGCCGCCCCGTCGGACGCCCTGCACCTCACCAACCGGGGTCGGCTGGCCGGCTTCGCCGACGCCTTCGCCGCCGTCGGGGTCGACTGGCGCGATCTCACCATCCTGAACGCCACCGGCAACACCCGGTCGGCCGGCGCCGCGGCGGTCGCCGCCGCCCTGACCGCTGCCGATCCGCCGACGGCGGTGCTGTCCTGCTCCGACCTGCTCGCCCTGGGCGTGCTCGACGCCCTGGCCGCCGGTGGCCGGGCCCCCGCCGACGGACCGGTCGTCACCGTCACCGGCTTCGACGACATCGCCGACGCCGCCGACGCCGGCCTGACCACCGTCCGCCAGTCCGCCGAGGAGAAGGGGCGGATCGCCACCGAGCTGCTGCTCGACCCGCCCGGGGACGCGCCCGGCCGGGTCCTGCTCGGCACCGAACTCGTCGTCCGCACCTCGTCCGGCCCCGTCCAGAGGAGTTGACCATGGAACAGCCTGCCGGCTTCAGCCTCGCCCTCGACGCGATGTCCCGCCACGTCACCTCGGCCCGCCCCGACGCCCCGGTCCGCCCCGACCCGCCCCGTCGGTCGCTGCTGGCCGGCGGCCGTACCGCCGGCGCCGTCGCGCTGCGCCGCCTCGCCGACCGGCTCGAACCCCGGCCGGCCCCCGCGCCGCCCTGCGTCCCCTGACCGCCCCGGACGTGAGTCACCGCTCCCGGTGACTGGTGGGCGGCGGCACCGAGCGGGCAGACTGAACCCATCATGTCGCCGTTCACCCCCGACCTGCGTCTGCACGGCCGGTACCTGCTGCGCACCCGTATCGGCCTCGGCGGGATGTCCGAGGTGTGGCGGGCCGACGACGAGGTGCTGCACCGCCCCGTCGCGGTGAAGGCCCTGGTGGCGCAGTTCGCCGCCGACCCCCAGCTCCGGGCCACCATCCAGCGCGAGGCCCGCGCCGCCGCCCGGCTCACCCACCCCCACATCACCCAGGTGTACGACTACGGCGAGGCCACCCTCGCCGGCGGTGTCGTGGTGCCGTACCTGGTGATGGAACTGGTCGACGGGGAGAACCTCGCCGAACGGCTCGCCGCCGGGCCGCTGCCCTGGCCCGAGGCGGCCCGGACGGCCGGTGAGGTCGCCGCCGCCCTGGCCGCCGCGCACCGGCTCGGCGTGGTGCACCGCGACGTCAAGCCCGGCAACGTGATGCTCACCGAGACCGGCGCCAAGGTGCTCGACTTCGGCATCGCCGCGCTCTCCGGCCCGCACCTGCTCGCCGGCCGCCCCGGCGACCCGCTGATGGGCACCCCCGCGTACACCGCGCCGGAACGCCTGACCCCGGGGCCGCCGGACCCGGCCAGCGACGTGTACGCCCTCGGCGTGCTGCTGTACCGGGCGCTCACCGGCCGCACGCCGCTGCGGGTGCGTACCTTCGCCGAGGCGGCCGAGGCACACCGGCAGGGGGTGCCCGTACCGCCGCCGGCCGTGCCGGGCCTCCCCGCCGACCTCGCCACGCTCACCCTGGCCTGCCTCGCCGCCGACCCGGCCCGCCGGCCGTCCGCCGCGCGGGTGGCCGCCCGGCTCGGCGCCGGCCGGCCCGTCGACCCGCCGACCACCTCCGTGCCGGTGGTCGGGACGTCGACCGCGCAGCTGCCCGTCGTGTCCGGGCACGACCAGCCACCGACCCTGGTGGACCGGGAGCCCTCGGCTCCCGCCGCGTCGACCGGCGCGCCCCTGCTCACCGCCGCGCCCGGCACGGTGTCCGGCCGGGCCCGCCGGGGCCAACCGGGACGCGGGCTGGTCGCGGCGGGCGTCGTCGGCGTCCTGGTGCTGCTCGCCGGTGTGATGGGGGTGCTCGCCGCCCGGTCGGGCAGCGAGCAGCCACCGGTCGCCGAGGCGGCCGACCTCGCCGGGCCGTCGGCCGCCCCGACCTCGGCACCACCGTCGCCGTCGCCGTCGGCGTCACCGACGCCGAGGAGGCCCGCGCCCGCGACCACCGCGCCCGACCTGCCGGGGACCGCCCGCGCCGTGATCACCGAGTTCCTGGCCGTGCTGGTGCGGGCCCAGATCCAGGGCGACGTCGACGGCCGGACCGCCGAGGACCTGCGCAAGCGGCTCACCCAGGTGGTCGCCAGCAAGCCGAAGGACGTCGACAAGCGCGTCGCCGACCTCACCAAGCGGATCGGCCGGGAGGTGGACCGGGAACGCCTCGGCGAGGACACCGCCGACAAGCTGCGCGACCTGGTGACCGCGTACGGCGAACTGCGCGGCGACGGGGACGACGACGAGGACGAGGACGACGACTAGCTACCGCACCTCGACCCGGTCCCCGACGCTGACCCGTCCCGCTCGCACCACCTGCGCGTACGCGCCCACGCACGGCTGCGCCGCCAGTTCGGGCAGCGGGGCGACCCGGTTCAGCCGGGCCGGTACCCGCAGCGCCTCGACCGCCCGGGGGAGCGTGCCGTGCGCCAGCGTCGGCACCGCGCACCGGGGCGTCCGCGCCAGCACCCGCAGCACCACCTCGGAACCGAGGTGCACGTCCCGCCCCACCCAGTCGTTCTCGACGAAACCCGTCCCCGACGTCGCCAGCACCAGGTTCGGTCGGTAGCGGCGCACCTCGACGCCGCCCGGCGTCGCCGCCCCGATCGCGTCCATGGTGGACGTGGTGACCAGGTGCACCGGGGCGAAGTCGACGAACGTCCCCGCCGCCGCGGCCGTGGCGAGCGGGCTGACGTCCACCGTCACCGGCGCGGTGACCCCGGCGGCGAGGACCTCGTCGGGGCGGGCCCGGTCCAGCACGGCGCCCGGCGGGGCGGTGTCGACCAGGGTGACCGGCTGACCGAGCAGCCGGGACAGCACGGCGTCGGCGTCGGGGTCGACCGGGCGGAGCCGACGGCCGTCCGGCAGGTCGATCCGGACCGTCTCCGGGGTGCCGCCGCTGGCCCGCAGGGTCAGCAGGCCCCGCCAGCGTCGGGGGTCCTTCGCGCTGGCCACCCGGCCGGTGCCCCGGTGCAGCAGGGCCAGGCGGCGGTCGCCGGCCACCCCGGCCGAGGTCAGGCCGACGGTCTCCAGCGGCTCGCCCAGCATCGACTTCACCGGGTACCGCCACACCTGTGCCAGCCGTCCGACGACCGGGCCGGTGGACCGGGCCGTGGTGGACCCGGTGGCGACGGTCGCGTCCGGGGCGGACCGGGACGAGCCGTCCGACCCCGGGACGGTGGCCTCGCTCGACACCCGCACAGCCTAGCGGCACGCCGACCATCCCGGATGTCCCCGCTGTCCGGTTCCTGCCGCCCCCACCGCCCACCAGCGACACCGGTCGACCCGCCGCCGCCCGGACCGCCCTGGCCCGTCGCGCCGCCCGACGTGTCGTAGCCGCCGGACGTTGCCGCAGGTCACGGTGATGGCCTGGCGGAATGGCCGCTTGCCGTCGGCCGTTGTACCCGTCGACGCCCGGCACCGCCTCCGGTGCCGTCTCGGGCTCTCTCCCTCGTCCAGCGCCTTCTCCGGTGCTGGCGGCTCCGCCACGTCGCGCGGAGACGTCCACCCCCGAACGGAGCGTGACGATGAATACGATCTTCCGTAACAGCGCCCTGTCCCTGGCCGGTCTGCTGGTCGCCGGTGGGGCCGTCGCCGTCCCGGCGCTCGCGGCCCAGACCACCCCCGCCGAGCGGGCCGCCACGTCGGCGGTGCAGGCCGACCGGCCCGCCCGGGGCGAGCGGGTCCTCGGCATCCAGTACGAGGCGCAGCCGAACTTCTACTACTGCGGCCCGGCCGCCACCCGGATCGCCCTGTCCGCCCTGGGCACGACCATGAGCCAGGACGAGGTGGCGACGAAGCTGGGCACCACCGAGGCCGGCACCGACTCGGCCGAGGAGACCACCCGGGTGCTGAGCGAGGTGACCGGTGAGCGGTACCGGACCACGGAGATCTCCGGGGACCGGGCCGCGCCGGCGCAGGCCGAGCGGTTCCGCGCCGACGTGGTCACCGCGGTCGACGACGGCCGCGCCGTGGTCGCCAACATCAAGGGCAGCGCCGTGGACGTGAACGGCAACCCGTACTCGTACGAGGGCGGGCACTACGTGACCGTCGTCGGCTACCGCGACGGCGGGAACACCGTCAAGATCGCTGATCCGTACGCCCCGAGCGAGCAGTACTGGATGGACGCCACCCGGACGGCCGACTGGATCGCCCAGCGCGGCTACTCGAGTTGACGTCCCACCCTGCACGACCCTGCACGACCGGCCGGCGGCCGGGCCCCGACCGGGCCAGGCCGCCGGCTTCCGTCTATCGCCGGGTGGGGTTTTCCGCGTCCGGGCCGTATGGTGTCCCGGTGCGGTTCTGCGGTGCCCCTCCATGGTTCCTCTCAGCGAACACCCATACGGTTGTCACATGATCAGTGGGTGGCAGTTGTTGGCGGCGGACGGCGGGGGTGAGCCGCCGACCGGTGGCATCACCGGGTACGTCGTCGGCCTGATGGAGAAGCTCGGTGGGCCGGGCGCCGGCCTCGCGGTGGCGCTGGAGAACCTCTTCCCGCCGATCCCGAGCGAGATCATCCTGCCGCTGGCCGGTTTCACGGCGAGCCAGGGCCGGATGAGTCTGTTCGGCGCGATCGCCTGGACGACCCTGGGCGCGGTGGTGGGTGCGGTCGCCCTGTATTACATCGGCGCCGCGCTCGGCCGCGACCGGATGCGGGCGATCGCCGAGAAGCTGCCCCTGATCAAGCTCTCCGACGTGGACCGCACCGAGGCGTGGTTCATCAAGCACGGCAAGAAGGCCGTCTTCTTCGGTCGGATGATCCCCATCTTCCGGAGCCTCATCTCCATCCCGGCCGGGGTGGAACGGATGCCGATCGGGACGTTCCTCGTCTACACCACGGCGGGCAGCCTGATCTGGAACACGATCTTCGTGCTCGCCGGCTACTTCCTCGGCGAGAACTGGCACATCGTGGAGACGTACGCCGGCTTCTTCCAGAAGGTGGTCATCGTCGTCTGCGCGATCGCCGCCGTCTGGTTCGTGGTGGCCCGTATCCGGCGCGCCCGGCGCGGCGACGACGACCCGGCGGTGGACGCCGGCGTCGAACCCGCCGGCCCCGGCTTCTTCGCGGACTTCGGTTCCGGCGCCGCGCCGACGCCCGAGCCGGGCCGCGCGGCGGGCCCGCCGCCCACCGGCACGGTGTACCGCAGCAACTGGGCGGCCTCCGGTGACGACCCGCCCGGCGGCACCTGGCCCCCGCGCTGACCGCCCGATCCTGAGCTGTCCCCGGTCCCCACCGCCCGTTGCGGCGGCGGGGACCGGCCCGAGCCGCCCGACCCGGGTCGGGTGCCACCGCGCCGGGTGGGGGCGTCGCCGGCCGGACACCCGATCGGGGCCGACCGCACCACCCGGAAAGAAGACCGTCTGCCGCGAACCTTCCGCGCGCCGGGTGCCGCCCACGACGGGTGGGCACCTCCGGACGCCGTGGGTCGGATTCGCCCGGGTCGGGCGCCGTCGCCACCCGGTCCCGGTACCCGATCATCCCGACTGCGTGCCCTGCGTCGGATGTCCGGTTCGGCGGTGTGGTGGGGGGCACCCGTCGGCTGGAATGGCGGTGGGGGTGGGGTCGTTGTACCTGGCGTACGACCGAGCAGGGCACCCCTTCTCGCCTGGCGGGGTGGGGGCCGGGCCGCCGGAATGATGGTGGCCGGCCGGTCGTTACATCTGGGCCCGGCGTGGTGAGCCGCCCCCGTGAGTTCCCGCGTCGTTCTTGTTCTTCTTTTCTTTTCCCCTGTGGGCGCCTGACGGTGCTCGTGCACCCGTGTCCCCTGGTGTGGGTGTCGACGATCCCCCGAATGGAGCTGGTCATGAACTCGATTAT
>NZ_LRQV01000130.1 GCF_001567585.1 Micromonospora rosaria | reverse complement strand
ACCGGCCGCTCCATCTCCGCCACCACCTCACGCATCACAAAGATGCTCTCCGCCTCCAGGGCGTCGAGGTGGGAGACCTGGTAGGCGGCGGGGGCGGTCATGACACGGCCTCGATTCGCTCGGCTGCGCTCACGGATTCCAGACCTTTCCGGTCGGAGAGGTGAAGAAGACTCAGGCTACGGAATGCTTCTGCAACGCTGCAAGCAACCGGCTGGCCAGATCCTTGCGACAGACCAGCAGGTCAGGCAGCCGCGGATCAGCCTCGTTGTATTTCAGCGCAGATCCGTCGATCCGGGAAGCGTGCAGGCCGGTGGCCGTCGCCACAGCCACCGGAGCAGCCGAGTCCCACTCGTACTGCCCACCCGCGTGGATGTACGCGTCGACCTCACCCGTCACCACCGCCGCGATCTTCGCCCCCGCCGACCCCATCGGCACCAGCTGAGCACCCACATCCTCCGCCAGATCCGTCAGGAACACCGGCGGACGACTCCGGCTCGCCGCCAGGCGGATGGCCCGTCCCCCGCCCGAGGTCGCCGCCTCCAGCGTCATCGGCGGGTACGCCGGGGGGTAGTCCGTGGCCAGCACCCGGTGCTGCGCCGGCAGCGCCACCGCGCCCGCCACCAGACCGTGCGGCGTCGGGGCGTTGCGCGCCCAGAGCGCCACGTGCACCGCCCAGTCCGACCGCCCCTCCTCCGAGAACTCCCGCGTCCCGTCCAACGGGTCGATGATCCACACCCGGTCGGCGGTCAGCCGGGACACCGCCCCGGAACTCACCTCCGCCGCCCAGGCCAGCCGGGACCCCTCGTCCTCCTCGGAGAGCACCGCGTCCCCGGGCCGCCACATCGCCAGCTCGGCGCGGATCAGCTCGTGCGAGGTCTTGTCACCGGCCGACTTCAACGCCCCGGGATCGGCGAACCCCATCTCGGTACGCAGACCGACCAGGGCCTGCCCGGCCCGGCCCGCCAGCCACCGGGCGAACGCCCCGTCGATCATCGGAGGACTGCCCACTCACCTGCTCCTGTCGACTCGACACGACCCCACGTCGTGGTGTCGAAACCTCCACCAGAAGGCGCAGACTACCGGCCGGCCCCCGCTCCGGACCCGCTGCGCCCTGTTCACACCCCGTGGTACGCGTTCTGCGTCGGCTCGACGCCCCGGGTGACGACCGACTCGGCGACGTCGGCCGCCCGGTCCACCAGGAAGTCCAGCTCCTTGCGCTCGGCCGGGGAGAAGTTCGACAGCACGTAGTCGGCCGGGTCCTGCCGCCCCGGCGGCCGACCGATGCCGAACCGCACCCGCACGTAGTCCTTCGTCCCGAGCGACTTCGACATCGAGCGGAGCCCGTTGTGCCCGCCCTCGCCGCCCCCGCACTTGACCCGGACCTGCCCGTACGCGATGTCCAACTCGTCGTGCACCGCGATCACCCGCCCCGGCGGCACCTTGAAGAACTGCGCCAGCGCGGCCACCGGAGCACCGGAGAGGTTCATGTAGGTCAGCGGCTTCACCAGCACCAGCTTCGGGCCCCCGAAACCCAGCCGCCCCTCGGCGACGTCCGCCACCGCCCGCCGCTGCCGGCCGAACTTCCCGCCCACCCGGTCGGCCAGCAGGTCGGCCACCATGAACCCGACGTTGTGCCGGTTGTCGGCGTACTCCCGGCCCGGATTACCCAGGCCGACCACCAGCCACGGCCCCGTCTCGTCCGTCACGCGCGTCCCTTCCGCTCACCGTCACCGAGGACCCACCGGGCCGCTGCGGCGTGCTCCGGTCGACCCGGCACGACCCGCCCGGTACGCCGACAGGCGCCCCCGGTGCTCGGGAGCGCCTGTCACACGATGTGGTCGATCAGGCCTCGGCCGGCTTCGCGGCCGGCTCCTGCTCGCCCTCGCCCTCGGCAGCGGCAGCGGCCTCGGGAGCCTCGGCGGCCTCCTCGCCCTCGGCGAGGGCCTCGGCCTCCTCGGTGGCGGCCTCGACCTCGGGCAGCGTGGCCTCCAGCTGCTCGGCGGTCGGCGCGGCGGTGATCGAGGCGACCAGGGTGTCGGCGTCGGCGGCCAGTTCGACGCCCTGCGGCAGCTCGACGTCGGCGGCGGTGACCTGGTTGCCGGCCTCGACGCCCTCGACCGAGACCTCCAGGTGGTCCGGCACCCTGGTGGCGTCGGCGGTCACCGAGAGGGTGTCGTGGTCGTGCACGATCAGGGTGTCCTTCGCCGCCTCGCCGGTGAGCTGCACCGGCACCTCGACGGTGACCTTCTCGCCCCGGCGGACCAGCAGCAGGTCGACGTGCTCGAAGGTGTCCTTGATCGGGTCACGCTGGATCGCCTTCGGCAGCGCCAGCACCTGGGTGCCGTCGCTGACCTCGATCGCGAAGAGCTGGTTGGCGCCGCCCCGCCGGATGGCGGCGGCGAACTCCAACGCGGGCAACGCGATGTGCTTGGGCTTCTCGCCGTGGCCGTACAGCACGGCGGGCACCTTGCCGGCCCGGCGGGTACGACGGGCACCACCCTTGCCGAACTCGGTACGGGGCTCGGCGCTGATCTTTACCTCGGACACGGGGAAACTCCTGATGCTTCGCTGCGGCGACTTGTCGACTGGCGGTGCTGGGCGAGGGGCTCGCAGGGGCTCAAGCGTCATGATCGACTGCCCGGAGCACCGCGTCGATGACGGTGCCTCCGGGCGGCCCATCAACTGCGACCCGCCGGGCACCCTCGCCGTGGCAACCGGACCAGTCTACCCGAGCGCCTTCCACGCCTGACGGCAGTACCCGCCCCCCACCGCGCCCACCTGCTGCCGGGCCCGAAAATGCCCGGCCCGACCCCCGCTGGAAGGCCGGACCGGGCGAGGACGTTCGCTCAGCTCAGCCCGCCGAACAGGGTGGTCACCGACCCGTCGTCGAACACCTCACGGATCGCCCGCGCCAGCAGCGGCGCGATCGACAGCACGGTCAACTTGTCGAGCTGCTTCTCCGGCGGCAGCGGCAGGGTGTTGGTCACCACCACCTCGCTGATCGGGCTGTTCTTCAGCCGCTCGGTCGCCGGGTCCGACAGCAGGGCGTGGGTCGACGCCACGATCACGTCCGCCGCGCCCGCCTCCTGGAGGATGTCCGCCGCCTTGCAGATCGTGCCACCGGTGTCGATCATGTCGTCGACGATCAGGCAGACCCGGCCCTCCACCTCACCGACCACCCGGTTCGCCACCACCTGGTTCGGCTTGAGCGGGTCGCGGGTCTTGTGGATGAAGGCCAGCGGGCAGCCGCCCAGCCGGTCGGTCCACCGCTCGGCCACCCGGACCCGGCCCGAGTCCGGCGCCACCACCGTCATCGGCCGGCCGGCGTACTGGCGCTGGACGTACTCGGCCAGCACGTCCATGGCGAAGAGGTGGTCCACCGGGCCGTCGAAGAACCCCTGGATCTGCGCGGTGTGCAGGTCCACGGTGAGGATCCGGTTCGCCCCGGCGGTCTTCAACAGGTCCGCGATCAGCCGGGCCGAGATCGGCTCCCGGCCCCGGTGCTTCTTGTCCTGCCGGGAGTACGGGTAGAACGGCAGGACCACGGTGATCCGCTTGGCCGAACCGCGCTTGAGCGCGTCCACCATGATCAGGGTCTCCATGACCCAGGTGTTGACGCCGTGCGTGACGGACTGCACCACGAAGGCGTCCGAGCCGCGGACCGACTCCTTGAACCGGACGAAGATCTCCCCGTTGGCGAACTCGTACGCGTCGGCAGGCGTCGGCGCGACGCCGAGCACCTCACCGATCTCGTTGGCCAACTCCGGAAAGCCGCGTCCGGAGAAGAGCATCAGGCTCTTACGGTTTTCGGCGACGATGCTGCCCATGGCCGGTCTGCTCCCGTAGGTCGGTGTGCCCGGCGGTGGTGGCCGGAGACTTCGGTTGCAGTATCTACCCCCTCCGGGGCCGGACCCACCGGCTCGGTACGCCCGTGGATTGGCTCACCTTCCCTTGCCTACCGGGCGTCACCCGGAGCACCCTCCGCCCCTGCGGTCCCGGCCGAACCCGCCGCCGACGGGTCACCGTCCGCAGCCCGCCGGGCACGTTCGGCGGCAGCCGCCGAGACCGTACCCTCGCGCCGCCGGGCCACCCAGCCGTCGACGTTGCGCTGCGACGCCCGGCTCACGCCCAGCGCGCCCGGCGGCACGTCCTTGCTGATCGCGCTCCCCGCCGCCACGTACGCCCCGGGGCCCACCTCGACCGGGGCGATCAGGCTGGTGTCGCAGCCGATGAAGGCCGCCTCCCCCACGGTCGTCCGGTGCTTCGCCACCCCGTCGTAGTTCACGAAGATCGTCGCCGCGCCGATGTTGGCCTTCGCCCCGATCGTGGCGTCCCCCACGTACGACAGGTGCGGCACCTTCGCCCCCGGGCCGACGTCGGAGTTCTTCACCTCGACGAAGGTCCCCACCTTGGCCCGCTCGGCCAGGCGCGCGGCCGGCCGCAGGTACGCGTACGGGCCCACGCTGGCCCCCGGGCCGACCTCGGCCTGCACCGCGTGGCTGCGCAGCACGGTGGCCGCCGGGCCGACCACGGTGTCGATCAGCGTCACGTCCGGGCCCACCACGGCCTCGGCCCCGACCACGGTGGCCCCGCGGAGCTGGGTGTTCTGGTCGATCACCGCATCCCGGTCCACCGCCACCGTCACGTCGATCCAGGTCGTCTCCGGGTCCAGGATGCTGACCCCGGTCCGCATCCAGCGCTCGTTGACCCGGTCCCGCAGCAGCCGGCGCAGCGCCGCCAACTCGACCCGGTCGTTGCAGCCCAGCGTCTCCACGTGGTCGACGGCGACGTGCACCGCCACCGGCTCCCCGGCCGAGACGAGCAGCGCGAAGACGTCGGTCAGGTACTCCTCGCCCTGGTCGTTGTCGGTGGAGAGCTTGCCCAGCGCGTCGCGCAGCCGGGCCGCGTCGAAGGCGTAGATCCCGGCGTTGATCTCGCGGACCGCGCGCTGCTCGGCGGTCGCGTCACGCTCCTCGACGATCCGCTCCAGCCGACCCGCCGCGTCCCGCACGATCCGGCCCAGGCCGGTCGGGTCGGGCACCTCGGCGGCGAGCACGGTGGCCGCCGCGCCCGCGCCCTCGTGCGCCTCGACCAGCGCCACCACCGTCTCGGGCCGCAGCAGCGGCACGTCACCGTTGATCACGACGACGGTCCCGGCGGTCTCCGGTACGGCGTCCAGCGCGATGCGGACCGCGTGCCCGGTGCCGAGCTGCCGCTCCTGGAGCACCGCCGTGGCGGCCGGCGCCACCTCGGTCAGGTGCGCCCGGACCTGGTCCGCCCCGTGCCCGACCACGACGACGGTACGGTCGGCGGCAAGCGGCGCGGCGGCGGTGAGCACGTGCCCGACCAGGGTCCGCCCGAGCAACGGGTGCAGGACCTTGGGCAGCGCCGACTTCATCCGCTTGCCCTCACCGGCGGCGAGCACGACGACGGTGCGGAGGTGGGGCTGGGACACGGGGCGGCTCCCGTCGGTACGCGGACAGTTCCGCCGCCATGCTAACCAGCGGCCGAGGCTTTGCCCGACACGCCTATGACTAATGCCGGAATATCCGGCTTTGTGAGCTGGGGTGCCTGGATTCGAACCAGGAGCTCAAGGCTCCAAAGGCCTGCGGGTTGCCGTTACCCCACACCCCATAAAATGTCAAGCGCTACGGCCCACTACTGTGGAACCACACCGCCCGCGATCTGGAACAGCCCGGCGATCATACCCTCGATCCGCCAATAGAGCTCGCGACTACGCGGCACAGTGATCACCAAGCAGCCGTGGTACTCGTCGCCGGTGTTCCGGCGACGGGTCGCCGGCCGGTGTCTCTTCAGGCTCGGCGGCTGACCGCGACCGGGGGACAGACCGAGCCGTTGGGACCACCATCTCGTGGCAGCCTCGGCGTCGGCCGTCTCGTGAATGCTGACCCGGTAGGTGACCTCACCCCGCTCGACGCCGCACACCTCAAGGAAGCGGAGGAACAGGGCCAGCAGCCCGGGATCGCTGTTGACGAACTGGATCCGGTCGTCCCGCCGCCACGGCTTGGACTTCGTCCCCTCGCACCAGTAGAGCGCAGCACCGAGGAGCAAAAAATCCCGTTCGCCGAGCGGGTCGACCACCCGGGCCGCCCGATCGTGCACCGCTGCCCGCGCGGCGTCGCGGGCCTCCCGGTGCGCCGCCCAGCGGGCCTCGGCCATCCGCCTCGCACGCTCCCGGCGGCGCTCGGCGGCCGGCGCCTCCGGATCGAGCGGGAGGTGCCGCACCCACTGGTAGGCGGCGGAACGGCTGACCCCGAGCTGCGCGGCGATCTCGGGGACAGAGTGCCCCCGCTCGCGCAGTGCCACCGCCTCGGCACGCAGGTCGTCCCGCGCGTTGGGGCGGCGGGTCCAGTCCGGAGGCGGAAGGCCACGCAGGAGCTCGTACACCCGGTTGCGACCGAGAGCGGTGCGCTCTCGGATCTGACGGACCGACAGCTTCTCCTCGGTGCGCAGCCGGCGGACCTCGGCAGCCAGGGGATCGACCATGACCGACAGGCTAGGACCTACGTACGACAGGACCCCATCGACTGGGGCGAGTGTCCGGTGCGGCTCACAGGACCGTAAGTTACGGTGACGTAGGCGTAACTTAGTGATCTTCACCCCTTCCCCCCTAGCGAGGTGCCATGTCGACCAGCCTGCTCGAACCCCAGACCCACGGACCCAAACCGATCACCGACGGCACCCAGTCCCGGGGCATCCTGGTCGCGCTCTGGATCTTCGTGACCGTGCCGTTCGCCGCCCTGCTCGCGGCGGTGCCGGTGGCCTGGGGCGGCTGGCTGGGCTGGTCCGACGTGGCGATCGCGCTCGTCTGGTACCTGGTCTCCGGGCTGGGCATCACGGTCGGCTTCCACCGGTACTTCACCCACGGCTCGTTCAAGGCGAAGCGGTGGCTGCGGGTCGCCCTGGCGGTCGCCGGCTCGTTCGCGATCCAGGGCGAGATCATCCAGTGGGTCGCCGACCACCGCCGGCACCACGCCTACTCCGATCTGGAGGGTGACCCGCACTCGCCGTGGCGGTTCGGGGCGAGCGTCCGGGGCCTGAGCCGGGGCCTGCTGCACGCCCACGTCGGCTGGCTCTTCGCCCGGGAGCTGTCCAACCGGGAACGGTTCGCCCCGGATCTGGTCGCCGACCGGGACATCCACCGGGTGGACCGGCTCTTTCCGGCGCTGGTCGCCGTCTCGCTGCTCGGCCCCGCCGCGACGGGCGCCCTGGTGACCTGGTCCTGGCAGGGCGCGCTGACCGCGTTCTTCTGGGCCGGGCTGGTCCGGGTCGGCCTGCTGCACCACGTCACCTGGGCGATCAACTCGGTCTGCCACGTGTACGGCGAGCGCCCGTTCGCCATGCGCCAGGGCGACCGGGCGTCGAACTTCTGGCCGCTGGCGATCCTGTCGCTCGGCGAGAGCTGGCACAACCTGCACCACGCCGACCCGACCAGCGCCCGGCACGGCGTGCTGCGCGGCCAGGTCGACATCTCGGCCCGGGTGATCTGGCTGTTCGAGAAGACCGGTGCGGCCTGGGACGTGCGCTGGCCGAAGCCGGAGCGGATCGCGGCGAAACTGGCGAAGCCCACCCCGGGCGGCTGAACGGGACGGACCGTCCGCCCGCACACCTGGCAGGATGGCCGGATGACCGAGCGAGGCAGCAACGGCGGTGGCCGGCACGGCGGCGTGGGAGCGGGATTCGCGCCGGGGACGGTCGGGTGGACCGACGGTGCCTCTGCGGCGGCCAGCGGGACGGCGGCTGGCGGGGTGGCGGCGTGAGCGGACGCGACGACGCGGCCGACACAGCCGAGAGCGCCCCGAGGCCGGCCGGCACCGTGCGACGGCGGGGTGACAGCGGGGCGCAGGTGGCGGGGGACGGGGGCACCACCGGCGCGCGGCGGACGGCGAAACCGGGCTCCCGGGTCCGCATGTCCGCCGCCCAGCGCCGGGAGCAGTTGATCTCGATCGGCCGGTTGATCTTCGCCGAACGGGGTTTCGACGCCACCTCCATCGAGGAGGTCGCGGCGCGGGCGAAGGTCTCCAAACCGGTGGTGTACGAGCACTTCGGCGGCAAGGAGGGCCTGTACGCGGTGGTGGTGGACCGGGAGGTCCGGGCGCTGCTGGACCGGATCACCACCGCGCTGACCGCCGGCCATCCCCGGGAGTTGCTGGAGCAGGCGGCGATGGCGCTGCTCGACTACATCGAGGAGGAGACCGCCGGTTTCCGGGTGCTGGTCCGGGAGTCGCCGCTGATGTCGGCGACGGGCAACTTCAGCAGTGTGATGAACGACGTCGCCCACCAGGTCGAGCACATCCTCGGCGCGGAGTTCAAGAGCCGGGGGTACGACCCGAAGCTGGCCGAGCTGTACTCGCAGGCGCTGGTGGGGATGGTGGCGTTGACCGGCCGCTGGTGGCTGGAGGTCCGCAAGCCACGGAAGGAGACGGTGGCCGCGCACCTGGTGAACCTGGCCTGGAACGGGTTGTCCCACCTGGAGGCCAAGCCCGGCCTGATCACGGTGCGGCCACGCTGAGCGGGTACGCCGGTGGTGGGGCCGGACCGGCCAGGCGGGGTCAGCGGGAGTCGGCGACGGGGTGGCTGCGGCGCTGCCGTTCGGCCTCGGCGTGCTCGGCCGTACCGATCTTGTCGTAGAGGCCGGTGGCGAGCAGCAGCAGGCCGAACAGCAGCGAGACGACGACCGTGGACATCGAGAAGTTGAGGAAGTTCGCGCTGGTCTGGAGCACCGACATCATGGCCAGGCCGGTGACCATGAAGACCGCCCCGGCGGTGAGGTTCATGTAGTGGCCGAGGTTGGTGCGGCGCGAGGCGCCGATCATCAGCACCGCCCCGAAGAGGACGGAGACCAGGGCGAAGGCGAGGTTGGTCCGCAGCCCGAGCACCCAGGTGCTGTCCCGGGCGAAGAGCGGTTCGCCCCAGGTCACGACGACCCCGTAGACGCCGAAGACGAAGATGTAGAGCCCCACCAGGCCGGAGAAGACCCGGTAGAGCGTCCGGGCCGGGTGGTTCACCGGAATGTGCGCCACGACCTGCTCCTCCCGCCCTGGGTGACCGTTCGCCCGAATTGTCACCCAGGAGACGGACGGCTGTCCGGCGAACGGACCGATCACCCCGACTGACCGATCACCCCGCCTCCGGCACACCCACCGGAACGACGCGACCCGGCCGGTGACCGGCCGGGTCGCGGGGCGTGGTCACGCGGCGGGTCACCACGCGACAGGTGTGCAGGGCAGCAGGCGGAGCCGGCCGGGTCAGAGCACCAGGCGGGCCTTCTGCCAGGCGTCCTGCTCCTCGTCGGTGCCGACCTTGCCGTACATGCTGACCATCAGCAGGACGAGCGAGAGGGTCATCACCACGACGCTGGTGGCGACGCTCCAGTTGAAGATGTTCACGTCGGTCCGGATGAACGCCAGCCCGGCCAGCCCGAGCGCCATCAGGGCGTACGCCAGCCAGCCGTTGATCACCACGTCGCGGTTGCGACCGAGCGCGGTGCCGGCCAGCACCAGCACGCCGATGACCAGGCTCACCAGGGCGAACCCGAGGTTGCTGCCCTGCCCGAGGACCTTGGTGTCGTCCCGGGCGAGCAGGTCGTCGCCGGCGGCGGCGATGACGCCGAGCACGCCGAAGACCACGAAGTACAGACCGACGAGCCCGCCGATCGCCCGGTAGATCGGCCGCGCGGGGTGGTTGACGGGGGTGTGGGCCATGACTCAGTCTCCAACGCCGTTCGGGTGAGGGTCGTCGACGATTGTCCCGCATGTCGTGGTGTGACGCCGCACACGCCCGCCGGGCGCGTCCGCCACCCCGGTACGCCGGGACCAGCGACATCGGGTCGGATCAGTTGCCGGGCACCTGTTCGGCGAGGGCGAGCCAGGTCTCCTCGGTCTGCTCCCGCTCGGCCCGTACCTCCTTGAGCTGCCCGTCGAGGTCGGCCACCCGGGCGTAGTCGGTGGCGTTCGCGGCGAGCTGGTCGAGCAGGGTGGCCTCCTTCTGCTCCAGCTTGCCGATCTGCCGTTCCAGCCGGGCCAGCTCCTTCTTGGCGGTGCGCGCCTCGGCGGCGGACATGCCGGCCGGGGCGGGACCGGCGTCCGCCGACCCCTCGGCGGCGGCCCCGGTGCCGGCGGCGCTCCCGGCGGCCCCGGCGGTGGTGGCGGCCCCGCCGGTCACGGCGTGCGCGGCGGCGCGGGTCAGGTACTCGTCGACCCCGCCGGGCAGGTGCACCAGCCGGGCGTCGCCGAACATGCCGTACACCGCGTCGGTGACCCGCTCGATGAGGTACCGGTCGTGGCTGGCCACCACGATGGTGCCCGGCCAGGAGTCGAGCAGGTCCTCCAGCGCGGCCAGGGTGTCGGTGTCCAGGTCGTTGGTGGGCTCGTCGAAGAGGAGCACGTTCGGCTCGGCGGCGAGCAGCCGCAGCATCTGCAACCGGCGGCGTTCCCCACCGGAGAGGTCGCCGACCGGGGTCCAGAGCCGACGGTCGTCGAAGCCGAACGTCTCGGCGAGTTGGGCGGCGGAGACCTCCCGGTCGCCGAGCTGCACCCGGCGGGCCACCTCCTCCACCGCCTCCAGGACGCGCAGGTGACCGGGGAGTTCGGCCAGTTCCTGGGAGAGGAAGGCGGGGCGGACGGTGGACCCGGTGACGAACCTGCCCCCGTCGGGCCGGGTGATCCCGGCGAGCATCCGCAGCAGGGTGGTCTTGCCGGCGCCGTTCGCGCCGAGGATGGCGATCCGGTCGCCGGGGCCGACCTGCCAGGTGACGTCGCGCAGGATCTCCTTCGGCCCGGCGTGCAGGGTGACGTCGGTCAGGTCGTACACCTGCTTGCCGAGCCGGGCGGTGGCCAGCCGTTGCAGCGACATGGTGTCGCGCGGCTCCGGCACGTCGGCGATGAGCGCGTTGGCCGCGTCGATCCGGAACTTCGGCTTGCTGGTCCGGGCCGGCGCGCCCCGGCGCAGCCAGGCGATCTCCTTGCGGAGCAGGTTCTGCCGGCGGGCCTCGGTGGCGGCGGCGACCCGTTCCCGCTCGACGCGGGCCAGGGTCCAGGCGGCGAACCCGCCGTCGTAGGAGCGGACGGTCCGGTCGGCCACCTCCCAGGTGGTGGTGCAGACCGCGTCGAGGAACCACCGGTCGTGGGTGACCACGACCAGCGCGCCCTTGCGGCGGACCAGGTGCTTGGCCAGCCAGTCGACACCACCGACGTCGAGGTGGTTGGTGGGCTCGTCCAGGATGAGCAGGTCGGCCTCGCGGACCAGGAGCGCGGCCAGCGCCACCCGCCGCCGTTCACCCCCGGACATCGGGCCGACGGGCTGGTCGAGCCCGAGGTGGGGCATGCCGAGCCCGTCGAGGATCGCCCGGACCCCGGCGTCACCGGCCCACTCGTGCTCCGCGCCCATCCCCTCGGCGAGCCAGGCGGTGCCGAGCACGACGTCCCGGACGGTGGCGTCGGGGGCGAGCGTCAAGGTCTGGGGCAGCGCGGCGACGCGCACGTCCCGGCGGTGGGTGACCCGGCCGTCGTCCGGTTCCTCGATCCGGGTGAGCAGCCGCAGCAGGGTGGACTTGCCGGCGCCGTTGAGCCCGACGACCCCGATCCGGTCGGCGTCGTCGAGGCCGAGGGAGACGTCGGTGAGCAGCGGCCCGGCCGCGCCGTACCCCTTGGACACCCGGTCCAGGTTGACGATGTTGGCCACCCCACGCACCTCCCATGATCAAGGCGTCCCGGTGCCGGCGGGCACGGGACGCCTACCCCAAGCCTACGCGTCCCGCCCGCCCCACCGTCCCCACCGCCCCGCCGCTCCCCACGCCGACGACCGACGGGAGACCGGTCGGCGGGAGTCCCGACGGACCGACGGGAGACCGGGCGGCGAAAGTCCCGGCGGACCGACGGGAGTCCGGGCGGTGGGAGCCCCGGCGGGGGCGGCTTCCGGGGGTGGGGGTCAGTAGAGGATGCGGGCGCCGTGGACCGGGCCGTGGGCGACGCGGGCCTCGCGGCACACCTCGGCGGCGGTGACCTCGGCGGCGATCCGTTCCGCGTCGGGGGCGTCGGCGGCGAGGAAGACGCAGGTCGGCCCGGAGCCGGAGACGATGCCGGCGAGCGCGCCGGCGGCCTCGCCCGCCTTGAGGGTGGCGGCCAGGGCGGGCCGCATCGCCAGGGCGGCGTCCTGGAGGTCGTTGCCGAGGGCGGCGGCGAGCACCCGGGGGTCACGCTGGCGTAGCGCGGCCAGCAGGGCGTCGGTGCTGCCCAGTGGCGGGCCCGCCGCGCCGCTGTCGCGCAGCCGGTCGAGTTCCCGGTACGCCTCGGGGGTGGAGAGGCCGCCGTCGGCGATCGCCACCACCCAGTGCCAGGAGGTGGGCCGGGCCAGGACCGGGCTGACCGCCTCGCCCCGGCCGGTGCCCAGCGCGGTACCGCCGTGGATCAGGAACGGCACGTCGGAGCCGAGGTCGGCGGCGATCGTGGCGAGTTCGTCGCGGGCCAGGCCGGTGCCCCAGAGGGCGTCGCAGGCGACCAGGGTCGCGGCGGCGTCGGCGCTGCCGCCGGCCAGTCCACCGGCGAGCGGGATCTGCTTGCGCAGGTGCAGCCGGGCGTGCGGCAGCACCCCGGCGTACCCGGCGAGGGCGTGGGCGGCCCGGATCACCAGGTTGGAGTCGTCCAGGGCGAGTTCGCCGGTGCCCTCGCCCTCCATGGTGAGGCTGAGCGTGTCGCCCCGGCGGGCGGTCAGCTCGTCGAAGATCGAGATGGCGTGGTAGACCGTGTTCAGCTCGTGGTAGCCGTCGCGGCGCAGGGGCCCCACCCCGAGGTGCAGGTTGACCTTGGCGGGGACGCGTACCCGGACCGGCCCGCTGGCCCCGCGCCGATGCTGGTCGTCGTCGTCCGGTCGCCAGGCCTCGGTCACCGGGTGACACCCCGACGGCGGGACCGGATGTCGAACGCTTCTTCCACGGTCAGCTCCTCGGGCTCCTCGGCGGAGTCGGCAACGCCCTCGGCGGGCATCGCGTCAGCCTACTGGGCGTCGGACGGACCGGTCGGAGCCGACGCGGCCACGGCGGCGAACTGCTCGACGGTGAGTGACTCGCCCCTCGCGCCGGGGTCCACCCCGGCGGCGGTGAGCGCGGCGGCGGCCCGGTCCGCGCCGCCGGCCCACCCGGCGAGGGCGGCGCGCAGCGTCTTGCGGCGCTGGGCGAACGCCGCGTCCACCACGGCGAAGACCCGTTCCCGGGGTACGTCGGGGCGGGGCGGTTCGCGGCGGGTGAAGGCGACCAGCCCGGAGTCGACGTTCGGCACCGGCCAGAACACGTTGGGAGGTACCCGGCCGGCGGGGCGGGCTCGGGCGTACCAGGCGAGCTTGACCGAGGGGATGCCGTACACCTTGGAGCCGGGGCCGGCGGTGAGCCGGTCGGCGACCTCCTTCTGCACCATCACCAGCCCGTGCCGCAGCGTGGGCAGTTCGGCGAGCAGGTACAGCACCACCGGTACGGCGACGTTGTACGGCAGGTTCGCCACCAGCGCGGTCGGTGCCGGGTCGGCCAGGTCGGCGGCGCGTACCCGCAGCGCGTCGGCGTGGTGCACCCGGAGCCGGTCGGCGTACGTGGCGGCGTGCCGGCCGGCGGTCTCCGGCAGCGCGGCGGCCAGGGCGGCGTCGATCTCCACGGCGTGCACGTGGGCGGCGGCCGGCAGCAGGGCCAGGGTCAGCGAGCCCAGCCCCGGGCCCACCTCCAGGGCGACGTCCTCCGGGGTCAGCCCGGCGGCGGTGACGATCCGGCGCACGGTGTTCGGGTCGTGCACGAAGTTCTGGCCGAGTTTCTTGGTCGGCGCCACGCCCAGCCGGGCGGCCAGCTCCCGGATCTCCGCCGGGCCGAGCAGGTCTGCGGCCATGACCCCACAGCCTACGCACCACGCTGCGCCGGTAAGGAGGGGCACCTTTGTTAACGCTTTCGGTAGAGGAAGGGCCCCTTATTAACCACCGCCACCGCCACCGCGGGACGCGCAGCGCTGGGCGGTGACGAGCTGGTCGGCGCGGCGACCGGCTATCGGCACATCGAGTCGACCAACGCGCCGAAGCCGGGGAACTCGGCCCGCGCCGCGGCGACGATCTCGGCCGCCGGCCGGCGGGAGGCGGGCGCCCAACGTTCGGCGATCTCGACGCGGCGGGCGTCCGGACGGGCCGCGTACCCGTCCCCGTCGCCGCCGGCCTCGTCGGCGAAGTACATCGTCGCCTCCAGCGGACCGACGCCGGCGGCGAGCAGCCACAGGTACGCGCCCAGGTCCTGTGCCACCACCGCCGTCTCCCCCTCGGAGCCGAGAAAGACCACCGGTTGCCGGTCGAGCGGCTCGCCGGCACGGACCAGCCAGAAGGCGGCGAGCCCGCCGGTGCCGTCCTGCCCGAAGACCCGGAACTCGGCCCCGTCCACGTCCGGGTTGCCCGTCCAGGCCCGCCACCAGTCGGTGGTCTCCCGCGCGTCCATGAACTCGGGGTACGGCTCGAAGTCGACGCCGGCCCCGTCGTCGTAGTCGAACTCCAGCCGGTGGGACTCGGCCAGGGACGGCGGCAGGGCGCGCGGGTCGTTCTCCATGATCAGCACCCTAGGCCCGTCCCGCCACCGCAACCGCACGCGACCCGACCGTTCGGGGCCGGACGACCTCGCGGCGATACTGACTGTGGGGAAGCACGTGCGCGGCGAGGCGCTGTCCCACTGGCAGTCAGTCGACCTGATCACGGAGGTGGCCACCACATGGACCTGACCGGCGCCCAGTGGCGCACCAGCACCCGCAGCAGCGGCAACGGCGGTGACTGCGTCGAGGTCGCCGACAACCTGCCCGGCGTGGTCGCCGTCCGCGACTCGAAGGACCCGACCGGCCCGGCCCTGACCTTCCCCCCGGCCGCCTGGCACGCCTTCCTCACCCGGCTCACCGACCGGGCCTGACCGCTCCGTCCCCGCGCGCCTGCGGTCCGCTGCCGGAACCGTCAGTTCCAGGGGCCGAAGGCGCGGTCGCCGTTGGCGGACAGGGCGGCGCAGAGGTCGCCGAGGTCCGCGCCCGTGGTCGCGGCCAGGGCGCGGACCGTCAGCGGGATCAGGTACGACGCGTTCGGCCGGCCCCGGTACGGCGTCGGGGTCAGGTACGGCGCGTCGGTCTCCACCAGCATCAACTCCAGCGGGGTCACCGAGGCGGCCTCCCGCAGCGCGGTGGCGCTGGCGAAGGTGACGGTGCCGGCGAAGCTGAGCAGGTACCCCCGGCGGACGCACTCGCGGGCGAACCCGGCGTCGCCGGAGAAGCAGTGCAGCACGACGGTGTCGGGGGCGCCCTCGTCGTCGAGGATGCGCAGCACGTCGGCGTGCGCGTCCCGGTCGTGGATCACCAGTGCCTTGCCGTACCGCTTGGCGATGGCGATGTGCGCCCGGAAGCTCTCCTCCTGGACGGCCCGCCCCTCCTCCCCGGTACGGAAGAAGTCCATCCCGGTCTCGCCGACACCCCGGACCCGGTCCCGGGCGGCGAGCGTCTCGATCTCGCGCAGCGCGGTGTCCAGGTCGGCCAGTCGGGGCGCCTCGTTCGGGTGCAGCGCGACGGTGGCCAGGACGGCGGCGTGCCGGTCGGCGACCTGCGCGCCCCACCGGGACGACTCGACGTCCACCCCGACCTGGACCAGCCGGTCCACCCCGGCGGCGGTCGCCACCTCGACCAGCGCCGCCACCGGGTCGACGGCGACGGTCCGCTCGGCGGCGGCCCCGCCCTCCGGCGCACCGGGCACCCCGGCCTCGGTGACGGTGATGTCCAGGTGGGTGTGGCTGTCCGGCACGGCCAGCGGCAGCGGCTCGGACGCGGGCGGAAACTCCCCGGCCCGGCGGGCGGCGCGCTCGCGCCGGGATTCAGTCGGCTCACTCATCGCCCCTGAGGATCACACACCGCGCCCTCGCCGGCTGCCGCCGGCACACGTCCTGCGCGAGCGACATACCTGAGAGGCATAAAAATACCTGCCAGGTATGCCGCTCACCGGGACATGTGCTCCCGAGGCCCCCCGGGCCGCCGCCCAGCCACCACAGCGGCCGGAGCAGGGCGGCCGGGCTCACCCGCTCGCCATCCGCCGTTCACCCGGCGGGAACATCGCAGCTCTAGCGTCGCCCAGGTGAGCCTCACCCCCCGGGCCAGCGGCGCGACCGGCGCGCGGGCCGGGTTGCGCGTGACGTTCGAGGGGACGGCGTACCCGGCCGAGGAGATCGCCCGGGGCGCGGCCTACGAGTTGTTCAGCGCCGCCGAGGTGACCGGTTTCGAGTGGGCGCCCCGGCCGGGGGGCGGGCCGCCGTGGCGGCGGTTCGTGCACTGCACCGAGGTGACCGCCGTGCAGGGGGCGGCCGAGCAGAGCGAGCCACCGGAGGCGCCGCTGCTGATGCCGGTGCACCGCAGCCTCGGCTGGGACCAGGTCCAGCAGCTCAGCCAGCGGCCGGAGGCGGCCGGCGACCCGCTGCTCGCGGCGGTCCGCGCGTCGGCGGCGATCCGCCGGGGTACCCGGATGGTGAAGGTGCTCTCCGCCCGCCAACTCGCCGGGTACGTCCGGGGGCTGCTGCCGCACGGCTTCTGCTACCGGGAGCACGACGTGGCCCACCTGCGGACGCCCGCCGCGCTGGCGGTGCTGCGGGGCGACGGCTCGCCCGCGCAGAACGGCCCGGACGTGACGTACGCGCTGCGCTGGCGGGCCGCCGCCGCGGACGACTACGAGGTGCCGGCCGGGGCGGTCCACCGGGGGCTGACCGCGCTGCCGGCCTCCGAACGGCTGGGAGCGCCGGTGCTGGGCACCGGGTTCGCGCCGAGCAACGGGCACCTGATCCCGGAGTTCGTCACCCGGGACCTGGCCGACCTGCCGATGCCGGCGAACGCCACCCTGCTCGCCTACCCGGCCGAGGGGACGGAGGTGGTCCTCTACACGTACCAGGCGGAGCAGCGCGGCTGGCTGCGGATGGCCGGCCCGCAGTGGCGGCACCTGCTGGCCGCCGTGCCGGGCCTCTCCCCCGAGCAGGAGTACGTGCCCACCGGCGACGCGCCCCGGGCCACCCACCTGGTCGGCCGGTACGCCGACCACGACTACGAGGCGGTGGCCGACCTGCCCGGCGGGTTCCGGGTGCTGGCGATGACCCGGGCGGCCCGGTACCCGGTGGAGGCGGTGGCCCGGCGGCTGCGGTACGCCCAGTGGCGCGGGGTGCCCTGCGTGGTGCTGCGGGAGGAGGCCGGCTGGTTGCGGTTGCGGCTGTGCCGGCCGGACCCGGACACGGTGGCGGCGACCGGGGCGCAGTGCCACGAGCGGGGCGTCTACGAGGTGTGGGCCCCGGCCACCGAGGTCACCGACGACCGGATCGTGGACCTGCCGTACCACCTCTGACCGCGACCCGCCCGGCGGCCCACGGCGGCCCACGGCGGCCCACGGCGGCCCACGGCATAATGCCGGCCCGGTCGGGAAGACGCGGGTGTCCGAGACACCACCTGATCATGGAGATCCGCATGCCCTTCGTGACCGTCGGCGCGGAGAACCTCGCGCCCATCGACCTGTACTACGAGGACCACGGCTCCGGCCAGCCGGTGGTGCTGATCCACGGCTTCCCGTTCAACGGGGCGACCTGGGAGAAGCAGGCCGGACCGCTGCTCCAGGCCGGATACCGGACGATCACCTACGACCGGCGCGGGTTCGGCAACTCCGCCCAGCCGGCCACCGGGTACGACTACGACACCTTCTCCGCCGACCTGGACGTGCTGCTGACCGAGTTGAACCTGCGGGACGTGATCCTGGTCGGCCACTCCATGGGTACCGGCGAGGTGACCCGCTACCTGGGCACGTACGGCTCGGAGCGGATCAGCCGGGCGGTGCTGCTCGCCCCGCTGGCGCCGTTCCTGCTCAAGACGGCGGACAACCCGGAGGGGGTCGAGCAGAGCCTCTTCGACGGGTTCAAGCAGGCGATCGTCGACGACCGGTTCGCCTTCCTCACCAGCTTCTGCGACAACTTCTTCAACTACGACCAGAACAAGGGCAAGCTGGTCAGCGAGGAGGCGTACCGGGCGCACTGGGAGATCGGCGCGCGGGGCTCGGCGATCGGCACCCTCCAGTGCGTGGACGCCTGGCTGACCGACTTCCGGGGTGACCTGCCCCGGATCGACGTGCCGGTGCTGATCGTGCAGGGCGACCAGGACAGGGTGCTGCCGTTCCCGGCGACCGGCCAGCGGTTGCAGCCGATGCTGAACGGCAGCCAACTGGTCACCCTCAAGGGCGCGCCGCACGGCATCCCGTGGACCAACGCCACCGAGGTCAACAAGGCGATCATGGAGTTCATCGGCCAGCCGGCGATGGCCCGTACCTGATCACCGCCTGATCCGCGCGCAGGCGCCAGCGGACGCGACGCGGCCCCGGGGAGGTCTCCCCGGGGCCGCGTCGGCGGGTGTGCGCTCAGCCGCCGAGGCGGGCCAGTTCCTCGTCGACGATCGACGGGTCGAGCTTGCGGAAGACCGGCTTCGGCGCCGCGAGCGGCCGGCCGACCTCCAGGGGTACCGACTCCCAGCGCGCGCCGACCGTGTAGTCACCGGTGAGCACCGGGTACCCCGGGCCGCCGTCGAGATCCTCGACCTCGACGATCGACGGCATCGGAGCGTGCACGCCGGTGCCGCCGAGCAGCTCGTGGATCTTCTGTGCGGAGTGCGGCAGGAACGGGGTGAGCAGCGTGTTCGCGTCGCTGACCACCTGGAGGGCGACGTGCAGGATGGTGCCCATCCGGGGCTTGTCGTCCTCGCCCTTGAGCTTCCACGGGGCCTGCTCCGACAGGTACCGGTTGGCCTCGGCGACGACCTTCATCGCCTCGCCGATGGCCTGCTTCTGCCGGTGCCGGGCGATCAGGTCGCCGACCGCCGCGAAGCCGGCGCGGGCGGTGGCGAGCAGCGCCTCGTCGGCCTCGGTGAGGCCGGCCGGGTCGACCGGCGGGATCGCGCCGAAGTTCTTCGCCGCCATCGAGACCGACCGGTTGACCAGGTTGCCCCAGCCGGCGACCAGTTCGTCGTTGTTGCGGCGGAGGAACTCGGCCCAGGTGAAGTCGGTGTCGTTGCTCTCCGGGCCGGCGACCGCGATGAAGTACCGCAGCGCGTCGGCGTCGTACCGTTCGAGGAAGTCCCGGACGTAGATGACGACCCGCCGGGACGACGAGAACTTGCGCCCCTCCATGGTGAGGAACTCGCTGGAGACCACCTCGGTGGGCAGGTTGAGCGCGCCCAGCCCGCCCGGCTCGCCGTCCTTGGCGCCCTGGCCGGAGTACCCGGAGAGCAGCGCCGGCCAGATCACCGAGTGGAAGACGATGTTGTCCTTGCCCATGAAGTAGTAGCCCTGGGCGTCCTTGCCGGCCCCGTCGGTGGACCACCACCGCCGCCAGGCCTCCGGGTCGCCGGAGCGGCGGGCCCACTCGATGGAGGCCGACAGGTACCCGATCACGGCGTCGAACCAGACGTAGATCCGCTTGTCGGGGCGGTCCCGCCAGCCGTCGAGCGGGATCGGCACGCCCCACTCCAGGTCCCGGGTGATGGCCCGGGGCTGGAGGTCGTCGAGGAGGTTCTTCGAGAAGCGCAGCACGTTCGGCCGCCAGCCCTCCCGGCTGTCCAGCCACCCGCGCAGCACCTCGGCGAGGGCGGGCAGGTCGAGGAAGAAGTGCTCGGTCTCGACGAACTTCGGGGTCTCCCCGTTGATCTTCGACCGGGGGTTGATCAGGTCGACCGGGTCGAGCTGGTTGCCGCAGTTGTCGCACTGGTCGCCCCGGGCGCTGTCGTACCCGCAGATCGGGCAGGTGCCCTCGATGTACCGGTCGGGCAGGGTCCGCCCGGTCGACGGGGAGATCGCGCCCATCGTGGTCTTGGCGACGATGTACCCGTTGCGGTGCAGCCCCTCGAACAGCTCCTGCACCACGGCGTAGTGGTTGCGGGTGGTGGTCCGGGTGAACAGGTCGTACGACAGGCCGAGGCCGTGCAGGTCCTCCACGATCACCCGGTTGTACCGGTCGGCCAGCTCGCGGGCGGTGACCCCCTCGGCGTCGGCCTGCACCTGGATCGGGGTGCCGTGCTCGTCGGTGCCGGAGACCATGAGCACGTCGTGACCGGCCATCCGCATGTACCGGGAGAAGACGTCGGAGGGAACGCCGAAACCGGAGACATGGCCGATGTGGCGCGGGCCGTTGGCGTACGGCCAGGCCACTGCCGCGAGAACGTGACTCATGACCAGCAAGCCTAGTGACCGCCGCCGGGTGACCGCGAACCAGTTGGGCAGAGTCCGGCCGGTCGTCGCCCCGCGCCGCGTCCCGGCCCCGGCCCGAGCCGCCCGAATTGTCGCCGACACGCGGCCTGAGCTGCACAGAGGCACCTCGCTCCCGGTGTCCAATGAACATCGTGACTGGCAGAGGCGCCGCGCGTGAGCAGGACGATCACCCGCCGGGGGCGGCCGACGGGCCACCGGGCGGGGCCGGCGGTGGGCAACCCGCCGGGTCGCGGGGCGGCGTGGGGCGACCCGCCGGGTCGCGGGGCGGGG
>NZ_LRQV01000129.1 GCF_001567585.1 Micromonospora rosaria | reverse complement strand
CCAGCGACAGCGCCACCCGGCTGATCCTGGTCCGGCACGGCGAGACCGAGTACACCGAGCAGCGCCGCTACTCCGGCCGGGGCGACGTGCCGCTGTCGGCCCGGGGCCGGGCCCAGGTGCGGGCAACGGCCGAGCGGCTCGCCCAGCTCACCCCGACCGCCGCCGCGGTGGTCAGCTCCCCGCTGTCCCGGTGCACGGCGACCGCCGAGGCGATCGCCGAGGCCCTCGGCGACCCGCCGGTGCGGACCCGGGACGACCTGATCGAGTGCGACTTCGGCGCCTGGGAGGGGCGGACCTTCGCCGAGGTGCGCGAGGGCTGGCCGGGGGAGCTGGACGCCTGGCTCGCCTCGACCCGGATCGCGCCGCCGGACGGGGAGTCGTTCACCGAGGTCGGGCTGCGGGTCCGGCGGGCGGTCGGCGCGCTGCGCGAGGCGTACCCGGGGGAGACCGTCGTGGTGGTCTCGCACGTGTCGCCGATCAAGCTGGTGCTGCGGGACGCGCTGGCCGCCTCGGACGCCTTCCTGCACCGGCTCTACCTCGACGCGGCGGGCATCTCGGTGCTGGACCTCTGGCCCGACGGCGGCGTCGCCGTCCGCTCCGTCAACGACACCGCCCACCTGTAAGGAAGGGCCCCCTGTTAACGCATCCGGTAGAGGAAGGGCCCCCTTTTAACACCGGAGGGTAATCCCTACCACTTTAGAGGGTATTACTGGTCGGGAACCGTTGACAGCGTGCCCGCCGCACGCTGAAGATCGATGACGTGCGCAGCGTTCACCTGACGAAGCGGGGTCACATCGACCTCCTGCGCGTCGCCAGCGCGGCCTGTCGACGCTCCCTCTGACGCCGGGTCACCCTCCCTTCTCGCGCACGCCGTCGGCGTACCCCTATCACCCGCAGGTCTCCGGCCCTGCGGGTGCGGCGGCCTGCGCGCTCTCCCGACAGGAGAACCGTCCCTGATGTCCACGACACGACTCCACCGGTTGACCGGGGCGACGATGGGCGCCGCCCTGGTCGCCACCCTGGCCCTCACACCCCCGGCGGCGGCCTCCGCCCTGCCCGAGGTACCGGCCCGCCCGATCAAGATCAGCGACGTCCACGGCTACCCGCAGCAGAACGTCCTGCCGGTCTGGCCGGACAACCCGGCCGACGCGTCCCTGCCCATCGGCACCATCGCCTACGACGACATCGCCCCGAAGCTCAACGCCCTGCAGAAGGCGAGCAACCGGGTCTCCGCCCGGGTCGCCGGGAAGTCCTCCGGCGGCTACGACCTCTACGCGGTCACCGTCACCGCCCCGGAGAGCCGCAAGGAGGCCCAGCAGCAGGAGACCTGGAAGCAGCTCATCGAGGAGGAACCGGCCAAGGCCCAACGCGACCGTAAGCTGCTCGCCGGGTACAAGACCCCGCTCTTCGTCAACGCCAACATCCACGGCAACGAGTGGGAGGGCACCGACGCCGCGCTGCGGGTCATCGAGGACCTCGCCACCGACCGCAGCCCCGAGGTGGCGGGGCTGCTGGAGCGCAACCGGCTGGTCTTCAACGTCACCGCCAACCCGGACGGTCGGGTCGCCGGCACCCGGGCCAACGGCAACGGGTACGACCTCAACCGCGACCTGACCATCGTGTCGCAGCCGGAGACCAACCTGATCCGCGAGCTGGTCATCGACAGCAAGCCGATCATCACGCTCGACCTGCACGGGTACGTCAGCCCGACGCTGCTGCACCCGAGCACCCCGCCGCACAACGTGAACAACGAGTACGACCTGTTCATCAAGCACGCCCTGCCGAACGCCCTGGCGATCGAGGAGGACCTGCGCGACCTCGGGTACGCCGAGACCCAGCGGGCCCGCATCCCGTTCCGCGACGACGAGCCCGGCGTGTGGGACGACTTCCCGCCGATCTACGTACCGTCGTTCGCGCTGTTGCAGAGCAGTATCCCGTACACGATCGAGGCGCCGCTGAACCCGCGCGGGACCACCCTCACCCCGGCCGAGCGGCTGCGCCGGTCCGCCATCAACACCGACGTGCACGAGGTGTCGATCCGTACCTCGCTGCGGTACATCGAGGAGAACCGGGCGCAGCTGCTGCACGACCAGGCCGAGGTGTACCGGCGTGGCTGGCAGGGTGAGCCGCTGCGCGACATCCCCGACGGGTACGTGCCCGGCTGGGGTCCTGAGGACAACTACAACACCGTCTTCCCCCGCGCGTACGTGATCCCCACCGGCGCCGGACAGCGCTCGGAGCCGGCGGCGGCCCGCCTGGTCGACCTGCTGATCAGCAGCGGCGGTCGGGTGTGGACGGCGAAGAAGGCGTTCACCGCCAACGGGAAGTCCTACCCGGCCGGCTCGTACGTGATCGACCTGCACCAGCCCAAGCGCGGCCTGGTCAACTCCCTCCTGGAGCCGGGCATCGACCTCACCGACCGGGTCAGTGACCTGTACGCCGGGCCCGCCGCCTGGAGCCAGGCGCTGACCTGGGGCGCCACCGTGGACACCCTGTGGGACGAGAGGCTGCCGAACGTCAAGCTGGACCGGGTGTACGACGGCACCGCCACCGGCGACCTGCCCGGCGGCAACGGCGACCTGCGGCTGGACCTGCGCGACGCGGCCGACCTGCTGGTGGTCAACTCCCTGCTGGACAAGGGCGTCGCGGTGCACCGGCTGGCCGACGGCTCGGTGGTCGTCCCCGGCACCCCGGCCAACCGCAAGCTGGCCCGCGAGGCGGTCCGCGCCCACCAGGTCACCTTCACCACCGCGCCGAAGGGCTGGCGGGGCACCCGGCTGGAGCGGGTCGTCGTCGGGTACCTCGGTGGCGTCGAGGCCCGGGACACCCTGGGCGCGCTGGGCTTCGAGGCCCGGCCGGTGACCGCGGCGACGCTGGCCACCACGCTCACCGCCGACGTCGACGTGCTGCTGATCGCCGGCACCCTCAACCTGGCGACCCTGACGGCGGAGAACCGGGCCGCCCTGGACGCCTTCCTCGCCCGGGGCGGTGGCCTCGTCGGGCTGGGTACCGCCGGGGCACGGGCGAGCACCGACGCCGGCCTGGTGTCGGTCACCGCCACCGCCGGCCCGAGCCTGGCCAGCGGCGTGGTGAACGTGGTCAACAGCACCGGCCCGGTGGCCACGGGCGCGATCCCGCACTCGTTCGTCAGCCAGCCGGTCTGGTTCACCAACCTCGGCCCGAACGCGGTCGTCGAGCAGTCGTACGCCGCCGACCCGCTGCTCGCCGGCTGGTGGGCCCGGACCGGCGCGACCGGCCGGTCGGCCGCCGCCGGCCAGGCCAGCATCGTCCGGGGCGTCTCCGAGGCCGGGAACCCGGTGGTGCTCTTCGGCACCTCGCCGACGTTCCGCCTGCACCCCAAGGGCCTCCAGCCCCAACTCGGCCGCGCCCTCCTCTGGGCCGCAGGGGTGTAAGGAGGGGGTGTAAGGAGGGGCCCCTTGTTAACGCTTTCTGTATAGGAAGGGCCCCTTCCTAACATCTGTCGACGGCAACAGGGACAGCGACGGGCACGGGCCCGGGTGCGTCGTGCACCCGGGCCCGTGTGCGTCGCGGCCGGGTCCGTCGCGGGGTGGCGGCGGGGACGGTGCGGCCGGTCACCCATCGATGGGGACCGTTGGGCGCAGGGTGCGCTCCGTTGGGCGCACCATCACGCACAGGTACGGCGTGACGGCGGTCACAGGGTCGTAGCCTCCGGCGGTCGGAGTCACCAGCACCGGAGGTGTCAGATGGCCGAAGCACGGGAGCCGGAGCCGGGAAGTACCGAATCCCGGCCGGATCCGGCGAGCAGCGGGCCGGCGCGGGCCGGGTCGGCGAGCGGCAGCGGATCGGCGGGGGCCGGGGCGGCGCGCGGCGGTTCGGCGAGCGGCAGCGGGGCGGCGGGCGGCGGGTCGGCGCGGAGGGTACGGGCCAGGGACCACAGCCCGTGGAACTGGCTGCTCTTCGTGCCGATCGTGGTACCCCTGGTCCCGGCGCTGTTCAACGCCGACTCGCCCCGGCTGTTCGGGTGGCCCCGGTTCTACTGGCTGCAACTGGCCTTCATCCTGCTCGGCGTCGCCACCACCACGCTGGTGTACCAGCGGACGAAGAAGCGGGGTGAGCGCTGATGTGGCGCGACCACCTCACCGAGATCATCATCTTCACCACGCTCTTCCTGCTGGTCAGCGGGATGGGGTTCGTGGCGAGCCGGTGGCGCGCCCCGAAGGACATGGCCCATCTCGACGAGTGGGGGCTGGGCGGGCGCAGCTTCGGCGGCTGGATCACCTGGTTCCTCATCGGCGGGGACCTCTACACGGCGTACACCTTCGTCGCGGTGCCGGCGCTGATCTTCGGGGCCGGCGCGGCCGGGTTCTTCGCCGTGCCGTACACGATCGTGGTCTATCCGTTGGTGTTCCTGGTGCTCTGCCGGCTCTGGTCGGTGTCGCACCGGCACGGCTTCGTCACCCCGGCCGACTTCGTGCGGCGGCGGTTCGAGTCGCCGGTGCTGGCCCTGCTGGTCGCGATCACCGGCATCGTCGCCACCATGCCGTACATCGCGCTGCAACTCGTCGGCATCGAGGCGGTGCTCAAGACCATGGGGGTGACCGGGGAGAGCGCCCTCGCCCGGCACCTGCCGATCATCGTGGCCTTCGCCATCCTGGCCGCCTACACGTACCAGTCGGGGCTGCGCGCCCCGGCGCTGATCGCCTTCGTCAAGGACTCGCTGATCTACATCGTCATCCTGGTGGCGGTGATCTGGCTGCCGTACCAGCTCGGCGGCTGGGGGGCGATCTTCGACGCCGCCGACGCCAAGTTCGCGGCCACCCCGAACCCGAACGACGGCATCCTGCTCACCGGCACCAACCAACTCCAGTACGTCACCCTCGCGCTCGGCTCCGCGCTGGCGCTGTTCCTCTACCCGCACAGCATCACCGGGGTACTGGCCAGCCGGAACCGGGACGTGATCAAGCGGAACATGTCCGCGCTGCCCGCGTACAGCCTGCTGCTCGGGCTGATCGCGCTGCTCGGGTTCATGGCGATCGCCGCCGGGGTGACCCCGCTGCCCGGCTCGAAGGAGGGCACCGTCGACAGCAACACCGTCGTACCGGTCCTCTTCGACCAGCAGTTCCCCGACTGGTTCGCCGGGGTCGCGTACGCGGCCATCGGCATCGGCGCGCTGGTCCCGGCCGCGATCATGTCGATCGCCGCGGCGAACCTGTTCACCCGCAACATCTACAAGGAGTACCTGAAACGGGACGCCACCCCGGCCCAGGAGGCCAACGTATCCAAGATCACGTCTTTGGTGGTGAAGGTCGGCGCGGTGGCCTGCATCGTCTTCCTCGACCCGCAGTTCTCCATCGACCTCCAACTCATCGGCGGCGTGATCATCCTCCAGACGCTGCCGGCGGTGGCCCTGGGCCTGTACACCCGCTGGTTCCACAAGGGTGCGTTGATCGCCGGCTGGACCGCCGGCATGGGGCTCGGCCTGTGGATGCTGTACCAGATCCCGAACGCCGCCACCGGACGGCAGCACTTCGGCGGGTCGGCCTTCCCGCTGGCCGACTTCGGCCTGGACACGCCGAAGACCATCTACGTCGGCATCGTCGCCGTCGGCGTCAACCTGCTCGTCGCCGCCCTGGCCACCCTCGCCCTGCGCGCGGCCCGCGTCCCGGACGGCGGCGACGGCACCGAGACCGACGACTACTTCGCCGACGAGGGCGACCCCCGGGTCACCCCCGGCCCCCGCACCGACGCCGCCACCGCACCGGAGCCGGTCGCGTGAGCACGTGAAAGGAGGGGGGTGAAAGGAGGGGGCGAAAGGAGGGGGCCCTTGTTAACGCATTCTGTAGAGGAAGGGCCCCTTCCAAACACCTGAGGCCCACGCGGACGCGAGCGCGGCGGGGCGGGGCGGGCGGAGGAACAGGGCCCGCCGGGGGTCAGCGGAGGGCGCGGTAGAGCAGGTAGAGGCCGATGCACGTGCCGAAGGCGACGATCACGGTCTTGAGCACCACCGACGGCAACCGTCGGGCCAGCCGGGCACCGACGTACCCGCCGACCAGGGTGGCCGGGGCGACCAGCGCGACGGCCGCCCAGTTGACCGGCCCGAAGAGACCGAAGACCGTGACCGTGGTCAGGCCGACCACGGCCGACACCAGGTTCTTCACGGCGCTCACCCGGGCCATGGTCGCGTCCAGCACCAGGGCCAGGCCGGCGACCAGCATCACCCCCAGCGCCGCCCCGAAGTACCCCCCGTACACCGCGCCGACCCCGACCATCACCTGCGCGGCCAGCGCGCGGCGGCGCGGGCCTCCGTCGCGGGCGTGGCCGACCAGCCGGCGCAGCGGCTCCTGGAAGGCCAGCACCGCCGTCGCGGCCAGCACCAGGAACGGTACGACCAGCTCGAAGGCGCGGGCCGGCGTACCCAGCAGCAACAGGCAGCCCACCAGCGAGCCGACGACCGCCGTCGGTACCAGCGGCAGCCACTCCCGCCGGGCCGGCAGGTCCACCCGGCTGCCGGCCACGGCGGCCAGGTACCCGGGGCAGACCGCCACCGAGTTGCTGACGTTCGCCGCCACCGGCGGCAGGCCGACCGCGATCAGCGCGGGGAACGTGATGAGCGATCCGCCGCCGGCCACCGCGTTCATGGTGCCGGCGGCGAGACCGGCGGCGACCAGCAGCACGGCGTCGGTGAGTTCCACGACCGCCGAGGCTACCGACGCCGCCGCGCCCGGCCACCACCCCGGGGTACGCCGACCACGTCCACCCGGTGCCGTCGGGCCCCACGCAGGAGGGCCGCCGCCGCGCCGCCACCCTGGCCCCCGCCGCCGTCCAGGTGACCAGCGCCGACCAGCCCTCGACCGCTGTGGCCACGCTCTGGACCTGATCGGGTACCGGAGGACCCGCCGGTCGTCGTCCGGGCCGGCGCTGGCGTCCCGGGCGGCAGGGGGTGGGGCAGGGCGGCAATAGACGGCAACCCGGCATCGTTACGATGAGAGCGCGACGGACGAGTCGACCGGGCGGTCGCGTCGACGGGCTCCGGCCCGTCGCCGAGGAACGTCCGGACTCCAGAGGGCAGGGTGGTTGCTAACGGCAACCCGGGGCGACCCGCGGGACAGTGCCACAGAAAACAGACCGCCGCCCCCATACGGGGACGGTAAGGGTGAAACGGTGGGGTAAGAGCCCACCAGCACCCCGGGTGACCGGGGTGGCTCGGTAAACCCCACCCGGAGCAAGGCCAAGAAAGGGCCGTCACCGCAAGATGACGACCCGCGCAGACGCTTGAGGGCGGCCCGCCCGATGTCTGCGGGTAGGCCGCTGGAGCCTGTCGGCAACGGCAGGCCGAGATGGATGACCGCCGCCGACGCGGACCCCGCAAGGGGTGCGCGACGGGCACAAAATCCGGCGTACAGGTCGACTCGTCCGTCGCCCACCAGCTCAGAGCCTCGATCAGGGCTCTGAGCTGGTTCTATGTCCTGGCGTCGATGGTCGTCCTTGGTCAACTTTGGCCGGCGTCTGACGCCCTGGGGACGCCCTGACGCCCTGGAGACGCCCTGATCTTGCGGCGCGGTGGCTCGGGATCGTTAAGCGATGGCCTAGTAGCGGGCGAGCATCGACATGATGGTTTCGATGCGGGTGGTCAGTAGTTGGTCGGGCGGGTGGTGTACCTGAACCATCGTGACGATGGAGCCGGGGTCGTTCGCCAGTTCCAGACGGAGCGTGGTGGTTCCGATGAGTGGGTAGTCGTACCACCCTTGTGGGTCTTCGACGTCGGTACCGCTCAGCCCTGCCGCGATGGCGTTCCAGTCCCAGTCGTCGGCCCTGTAGTCGACGAGGGCTGCCAGTGACTCGACCAATGGGCGGACATTCGCGGTGAGGATCCAACTGCCGGTGCTCGCAGATCTACTCGCCTCGACGCTGTCGGTCATGCGCGTCAGGGTAGGGCGCGAAGTTCACCGGGCCGCGCCTGGCCCTCATTGACGGTGGGTGACGTGAGGGGCGGTGTCCCGGCGGCTGTCGGTGGCTTCCCGCCCCGGCGCCGTAGGCGGCCGGGGCGGCTTGCCGCCGGCTGGGCTTGCCGCCCCGCACCGCGCGGAGCGCGGTGCCTTGATCCAATACAGAGTTATTCGGCAGTGAGACCACTTGAAATCCCGCTGCTGGGCCACCGTCTGTTGTCAGGCTGTGTATAGCTCAGCGAGAGCCAGGATTAGGGAATCCAAGATGAGGTTCAAGCTGGACCAGTCTTGCTTTTCGGCAAGGCTTGGGTTCGCTTTCGCTGCTGCAACTTTGGCGAGAAAGGTGCGCTGAATACTTGCCTTGTTTATGACCTCACCCTGGTATGATTTTACCTTTCCCATGTAGCCTTTCCACTGTACGGGTGTTAGCTCCTGGCTCTTCTCGTCCGTCAGGACGTCAAGCCCTAGGTATAGCTCGATGGAGCCAGCAAGTCCATTGACATCCATTAGGCTATTGCCCTGTGGGCCCAGGGTGGGGTATGTTTCGGCGGTAGCTAGGTGTGGATAATGCAGAACGCGAAAATGCGCTGGGAGCTTCGAGGGCCTGATCGACATTACCGCTTCTCTGGCCGCGCTGTCGTTGTCAAAGATTGCAACAATTCGGTTCGCGATTCCCGCTGCCGCGAAGCTATTCAAAAGCCTTACGGATGCCGCTGCGCCGCCCTCGTTCCCGGTCTCATAATCAAGGAACTTGATAAACGGCACGAGATGAGGCTTGAGAAGGCTTAGTGCCTCCTTCAGTACCTGGGAGTCAAACTTGCCCTCGGTGATGATGATCGGCGGTCCGGGGTAGGCGGTGTGCCCAAGCTCTATTGGAGTTCGGAGGCTTTCGTGGTCTAGCCAGCCACCGTCAATGAGGTCGCTTACATCGAGCGTGAAGATAGCATGTCCGGCAGTAATTGAGACAATCGATCGTACAATTAACCTCGGGTCCATTCTTTCTAGCAGGGCAAGCGGGCTATCTCCGGCAAAGTTATCTGCCCGATGTGCTGATCTTTCAAACAACTGGTTGCGGAGCGAGTTTTTCCACTTCTCGTACGTTAGGCGCTGGAGGTTCGGCAACTCCCTTTCGTAAGCCTTTCTTAGTAGGTCGTTACTTGCGCCTTTTGAATCTTCCCATCCTAAGAACGCCTCTCTTCGCTCAATCTCTTCGGACAGGATCTGTCCGAAAACCTCACGCACTAGGCCCTCGCCAAAGCCTAATACATCCAGCCGGTCGCGTATGGTGCTAACGCTGGCGCGATAGACAATCGCAGTCGGCGGATAGGTTACCTGGTCTTCGTCGCTCTCATCGCCGTCTGGGTGCTCGTATTGATCTCCGGCATACTTTGCAGCTTCAGCTCCCGATAGCTCCAATGCGTCGTCGGGTGGCGAGAAAAAGTAGCCTATGTCGGGGTAGATTTCGTTACGATATGAGTAGATTTCTCGATCGTTTATGTACATGCGTGCGTAGCTGCTCACGTAGGGTATTGTTCAGTAACTGCCCGACGTCGGTCAAGCAGCACCCCCCGCATCACGTGTCAAGAGATCGGGAGCGCCTGTTACTGTTCACCTCGGCAGTCTCCTGCGTGCTTGAAATCTTGAAAGCACCTGCCGTTGAACGCTATTGCGCGATCGCAGAATATGCGATGGTGTGACGTTTGGTCATCCTCGTAAGTTCCTGTTGCCTCTCTTGGGTCTATCGCGCTAGCAAAGGACAAAAAGTTGGCGATCAGTTTGGCGATTTCTAGCGCTTCGCCGAAGGTTTCAGCTTCGAAGGGAACGTGAAAAGTGAATCGTTCGCTTTGGTCGGTGCTGTCTTCGCGGTTAGTTTCCTGCGCCCTGGTCTGGGCGGATCTGGTCGTCCATCTCTCAAAGGGGTCTGGCATTTTTTTCCTGTCCTAAGTCGGGGTGCGGCACGGCGGTCCTCGCCGCAACCCCGACCGGTGCCGCGTCCTCGCCTGATCTCGCGGCCATTGCGGCGAGCACGAAACCAGGGAGTTCGGGTTGCGGCGATAGTGAGTCAACCGATTTCCCTCGCACGGTTCATCCGCCTTGTCGGACTGTCGCCAGACGTCTTCGCCTTTTGCGAAACGTCCCGGGACGGGGTTGAAACGTCCGTTCGCGGAAACGTCTAATAGAAGGATGAACGAACGCGCACTGTCATGGTGCATCGGGGTATTCGGGTCGAAAACTTGGCTGATGAATGCGGCATCGACCCGAAAACCGTGGAACGGTGGATCAGCCTCGGGCGGGTTCCGCATCGGCGGCATCGGTGGTCGGCGGCGCGGCGGCTCGGGGCGGAAGAGGCGTACCTATGGCCGGAAGTGGTGGCGTCTACGAACGGGCGGCGTGGTGAGGCGAGTCGGGCTGAGCTGATCGAGGTTTACCCGGATCGGGCGTCGGTGCCGCGTGAGCTGTGGTTGCGGCTGCTGTCTGAGGCGCAGGAACGGATAGACGTGCTCGTGTACTCGGGGACGTTCTTCGCGCAGACACAGCCTCGGGTGGCTCGGATGCTGGCCGACCGACTGTCGGTGGGCGTTCAGGTCCGGCTCTGCTTCGGTGATCCGGCGAGTGATGCCGTGTCGGTCCGCGACCGGGAGGAACAGCTCGGCGGCACGCTGGGCGCGAAGATCCGGGCGGCGTTGACGTACTACCGGGAACTGGCCGGCGTCGACGGCTGCGAGATCCGGCTACACCCGACAACGCTCTACAACAGCCTCTTCTGGTACGACGACGAGGTGTTGGTCAACCCGCACGCCTACGGCGAGGCCGCCAGTGCCAACCCCACGTTTCACTTCCGTAGGCTCGACGGCGGTGGTCTCTTCGAGCACTACCCGCCGCTCGACCCCTCGCTTTGGTAAAGATGCCGCTGGCGAGACAGGCCCCGCCCCGAGGCAGAGGTCTGATCGAGGGCTCTGCTGGCCTCGTTCGATCTCGTTGGCTAATGGCTGTGGGGCGTCGAGCGGTTCGGGCTCGTCCAGGCGGCGACGGGGCTGGCGGTCTCTCAGCCCAGGGCGTCGCCGCCGGTAGAGCTTGGTGGCCGGTGCTCCCGGATCCACTGCTCGATGTCCTCGGTGCGCCACACCTTGCCTCCGCGCAGCACCGCGTACGGCTTGGGGAAGGTCGGGTAGCGGGCGAGCTGCTGGAACCGCTGACGCGACACGTTCAGCCGCTTGGCGATCTCGTACGGACCCATCAGGGGTTCCCCCATAGGGCGAAGGTAGGCAGTTGGTCATTAGTCAAATGGAGCTAGCCAGTTGACTAGAAGCTATCGAGTGACGAAGCATGAGCGGGCGGTGCTCGTTGCCGCAGGAGTCGAAGTCCCCGTGCGGAGGCCCGATGAGACGCCCACACCTGCCGTTACGCCCGCTGTGGATCTGTGCCGCGTGTGCCCGCCCGTGGCCCTGCGGCGAGGCGCGTGTCGACCTCGTCCGGCGGTACGCGGATGATCCTGCCGGGCTGGCCGGTCACCTGGCCGGGCTGCTGCGGGAGGCGACGACCGATCTGGACTGGATCTGCCCGGAGCCGCCCGACCCGGCGACGATCCGGCGGCGCTTCCTGGGCTGGTCGGAACGGATGCGGCATGGTTGACCAGGTGATTGTCGTCCTGCTCGGGCTCAGCCTGGGGCTGCACCTGCTGACGCTGCGCGCCCTCCGCTCGTCCGCCGACGATCGGACCCGGGGTGCCGACGACCGGGGTACCGACGAGTGGAGTCCGCGCGCCGACGGGGGCGGCCCGCGTACCGGCGAACGGCTGGTCTCATCGACGGGGCAGCTCGACAGCGTCCCCACCAGCGGTACCCGACCTGCCGGCCCGCCGGTGCCGGGCGGCCGGCGGAGTGAGGCTGGCCCGCCGGCCCGGCACCGCTGGGCGACCCTGCACGAGCCGACGCGGGCGTACCCGATCGTCCGGGCCGGCTCGCCGGTGAACCGGCCGCCGGACGTGCGGTTCGCCAACGACCTGACGGGCCGCACGAAGGCGGACCCGCCCGCGCCGCAGGAAGGCCGGGCCGGCGGGCGGACGGGTGGGCCGGAGATCGGCGGACGATCCCGGCCGCCGGGGCGGCAGCGGGTCGGCGACGAGCGGCGGGGCGGTCCGTGGAGAGGGGACGCCGGTGGACGGGCTGCCTTCCCCCGGTGACGTCGTGCTGGTCACCCGGGCCGCGTCGGTGCAGTTCACCAGGCCGATGATGTTCCGGGTGATCCGCGTGATCGAGGAGTGGGTCACCTACCACGACTGGGTCTGGCTGCACGGGTACTCCCTTGACGAGCGGGGTGACGCGGTCGCCAAGCGGGACCTCTTCGTGCGGCCGGCCGGGCTCCAGATGATGCGTCGGCCGCAACCGTCGCCCCGGTCACCGAACCAGCGGCCGAGCCGACCGGCCCGCCGGCCACCACCCGCGCCGGCTCCGGCGGGGGAGCCGCCGGTGCCGGCGGGGCAGCACCGACCGCTGCGCCGCTGAGCGCGGGGTGACGACCGGGTCGAGCGGGGTCAGCCGGTCGGCCGTCCGGCCTCCCCGTCGCCGCCCGCCGTGCCCTCCACAACCGCCTCGGACGAGGCCGTCTCGGCCGGGGCGATCACCTGGACCGGTACCTCGGCCTGGGTGTTGTGGGTTTCCACCCACTGGTCGAGGGCGGTCCGGCAGGCGTGGTCGACGTGCCGCAGGCCGCGCAGGTCCAACCGGACCCGGCGGTCGGCGGGCAGGTCGTTCAGGGCGGTGAGGATGGTGGGCAGCCGCAGGAACGTGGCGTTGCCGGTGATGGTGACCTCGATCGGGGCGGACCCGTCGTCGTGGACGGTCACCCGGATGTGTGAGGTCTCCCAGGCGACCTTCACCACGGCCAGGCCGAGACCGACCAGGACGCCGGTGAACATGTCGGTGGTGCCGATGGCGACGGCGGTCACCACCAGGATGACCGCCTCGCCCCGGTGCTCCCGCCACAGTGCCGGCAGCTCCCGGACCGGCATGAGCTTGACCCCGGCGTGGATCAGCACCGCGGCCAGCGCGGGCAACGGGATCAGCCCGATCAGTCCGGGTACGGCGGCGACGAAGAGCAGCAGCCAGAGCCCGTGCAGCACCCGGGACGCCTTCGTCCGCGCGCCGGCCTGCACGTTGGCCGAGCTGCGGACGATCACCGCCGTCATCGGCAGCGCGCCGACCAGGCCGCAGACCGTGTTGCCGGCGCCCTGGGCGACCAGCTCCTTGTCGAAGTCGGTCCGGGGCCCGGTGTGCATCCGGTCGACGGCCGCCGCGCTGAACAGGCTCTCCGCCGAGGCGACCAGGGTGAACGTGGCGATGGTGGCGAGGACGCCCAGGTCGGTGAGGTCCCGCCAGTGGCCGAGCGAGGGTTGCATCGCGGCGAGCAGCCCCTCCACCTGGATGGTCTGCACCGGCAGGTCGAGCAGCGCGGTCAGCGCGGCGGCCACGACCACGGCGACCAGCGCGCCGGGGACCATCCGGAGCCGGGGTACCCGGCGGCGCAGCGCGTCCCACTGGGTCATGATGCCCAGGGTGGCCACGCCGACGGTCAGCGCGATCTGCGCGGCGGAGGAGGCGACGAGGTCGGCGGCGAGGCCGGGCAGGCCGGTGAACTTCCCCGGCCCGGAGTGCGGGGTGCTGGCCCCGGCCAGGACGTAGAGCTGCCCGGCGACGATCAGCAGGCCGATGCCGGCGAGCATGCCCTGCACCACGGCGACCGAGATGGCACGGAACCACTGGCCGAGCCGCAGCAGGCCCAGGCCGATCTGGAGCAGCCCGCAGACCAGCACGATGGTGCCGAGGCCGGCCAGGCCGTAGCGGTCCACCGCCTCGGCGACCAGCACGGTCATGCCGGCGGCCGGGCCGCTGACCTGGAGGCTGCTGCCCGGCATCAGGCCGACCAGCAGGCCACCGACCACGCCGGTGACCAGGCCCAGTTCGGCGGGTACGCCGGAGGCGACGGCGATGCCGACGCAGAGCGGCAACGCGACGAGGAAGACGACGAGGGACGCGGGCAGATCGGCGCGCAGCGCGACACGCCAGGTCGGACGGGCGTACGTGGTCATGGTCCACCTCCGGGAGGCATCGGGCGGAAAAGCCGGTGCGTCCACCCCTCCGGCGGGTACGCCGGGCCGCCTCGTCGTTGACGCGGTGTCGGTGCGGATGCGGGCCGGTCCGGGGACGTCGGTGCCGACGCGGTGGGACGGGAACGACCCCGGGTCGCACGGGCGCGACGGGCGGGGACGCCTCAGGTGGTGGTGTGCGGGGTACGAGTGGACGCGCGCCGCTCAGCAGCGGTTCGGCAGGCCAGCGGTGCGGCAGGTCAGCGGTTCGGCCAGGTCACCGGCTCGGCCGGCTCGGCAGCGCACCGGCTCAGCAGCGCAGCACCCGGCAACCGGCCAGGTCGGGGCCGGGCTGCGCGGTGAGCGGACGGCCGTCGGCGGCCTGCTCGCACCCGACGGGTACGCCCCGGCGGGCCGCCCGGTCGGGCGGGACCTGGTCGCCCCGGCGCTCACCACCCGGGGCGCTACGGCCGGCCCGGCTGAACGCCCCGTACGCCGTCGGACCGCAGCCGGTGGCCAGCCGCGCGCCCCGACCCGGCCCGACGGGCGTACCCGTGGTGGGGCCGGCGCCGAGGGCGCGCAGATCCGGGGCCGTACCGGGGACCAGGGCGGCCCGGCCGGGCCGCTCGACGTCGGACCCGTCGCCACGGGAGCCGGCCGGAACGCGGTCGGGACCGGCCGGAACGCGGTCGGGATCGGCCGCAGCACGGGCAGGATCGGCCGGGTCGGTGCCGGCGGCCGGGGCGGAGTCAGTGGCCGGAAGGGCGTTGACGGCCGGAAGGGCGTGGGTGGCCGGAAGGGCGTGGGTGGCCGGAAGGGCGTGGGTGGCCGGGGCGGCGCCCCCGGCCAGCGCTCCGGCGGCGGGCCGCTCGGCGGGGTCGGGGGCGAGCGGGCCGGCCAGGGCCGGGTGGCCGGGGAGGACGAGGTGCAGCAGGAACGCCTGGACGAGCAGCGGCCCGACGACGAGGACTCTGCGTCGCACCGCTCACCCCCAGGTCGAGACCGTGCTCGGGCCGCCCCGGCATGGCACGGTTGTCCAGTCAAACCCGCCGACGGGGGGATCGGTTACGGGCCGTTCCAGCAGGTGGTCGGGGGTGTCGGGGGAACCGGTCGGCGGTGCCGCAGGACTCGGTCAGGGGGCCGGCAGGCTCGGCCGGTCGGTGGCGGGGCGCACGGGAACGGCCCCGGGGCGGGTGCCCCGGGGCCGTCCGGCAGGTGGATCAGAGGGTGGGCGCGACGTACAGCAGGCGGTTCGGGGAACCGGTGCCGGGGTTGCTGATGGTGCCGGTGGTGGCGGTGGTGGTCAGGTACGAGGCGACCTGGGCCGGGGTCCAGCCCGGGTTCACCTGGAGCACCCGGGCAGCCGCACCGGCCACGTGCGGCGAGGCCATCGAGGTGCCGTTGATGGTGTTCGTCGCCGTGTTGCTGGTGTGCCAGGCCGACAGGACGGACGAGCCCGGGGCGAAGATGTCGACGCAGGTGCCCAGGTTCGAGTACGAGGCGCGGGCCCCGTTGCTCTGCGTCGCGCCGACGGTGATCGCCGCGGCGACCGCAGCCGGCGAGTAGTTGCAGGCGTTGGCGTTGCTGTTGCCGGCCGCCACGGCGTAGGTGATGCCGTCGGCGATCGAGTTCGCCACCGCGGTGTTCAGCGACGGGTTGAGCCCGCCACCGAGGCTCATGTTCGCCACCGCCGGCTGGCCCGCCGCGTGGTGCGACGTGACCCAGTTGACCCCGCCCACGACGCCGGCGATCGTGCCGCTGCCGGCGCAGTCCAGCACCCGGACGCCGATCAGGCGCGCGCCCTTGGCCACGCCGTACGTGGTGCCGCCGACGGTGCCGGCGACGTGCGTGCCGTGCCCGTTGCAGTCGGTCGCCGGCAGGGCGCCGTCCACCGCGTCGTACCCGTCGACCGCCCGGCCGCCGAAGTCGTTGTGGGTGGTCCGGATGCCGGTGTCGATGATGTAGGCGGTCACCCCGGAGCCGGTGCTGTTGTAGGTGTAGGAGCTGCTCAGCGGCAACGCCGTCTGGTCGATGCGGTCCAGACCCCACGGCGGGTTGACCTGGGTCGCCTGGATGCTGACCGTGTGGTTCTGCTCGACGAAGGCGACCGCCGGGTCGGCGGCGAGCCGCTTGGCGGCCGACTCGGACAGCTTCACCTCGAAGCCGTTGAGCGCGCTGCCGTACACCTGGGCCACCGCGCCGCCGTACCGCTTGGCGAGGCTGCCCGCCGAGGAGTTGACGGCGGCCTGCGCGGTGCCGGCCTTGCCACCCACGGCCGAGTCCTTCAGGACGACGATGTAGCTACCCGTGACAGCGGTGGCGCCGCCGGCGAGACGGATCTCGCCGGTCGCCGGTGCGGCCGACACCGGGCTTCCGATCATCGTGGTGGCCATGGCCGTCGCGGTCAGTACGCCGAGCGCGGCCAGTCTGCGGGGGAGGGTCATCTGTTCTCCTCTGTCCACCGGGTCAACCCGGGACGGTGGCCCCGGGGCTGCCCTGATCCTGGAGGAGAGACTATCCAGACATTCAAACTTGAGAATATATATCGGTTGGGTCATAACGCGGCGCGACGGATCTCGTCGAGCACCCCGCGCTGGAACTCCCGCGCCGCCCGCCCACCCGGCGGCGGACCACCCCGCCGGGCCGCCACACACCGCTCGATCAGATCGGCGTACCCGTCCGTCGCGCCGGCGGCGAACCCGAGGCCGTCGACAGCCAGCAGTCGCCGGCCCGCGTCGACCTTCGACAGCCACACCCCGTGCCGGACCCGCACCAGCGCGCGGCAGGCCCCGAGCACCGCGTCCTCGGCTCCGGGCGCGGGTGCGTCCCCGGGTGGCCCGGGACGGGCGAGCCACCAGGTGAGCGCGTCCACCAGCAGCCGGCGCAGGTCGGCCGGGGAGACGTCGGCGAAGACCGTCGCGGCCGGCGGGCCCAGCAGGGCGTACCCGTGCTGGTGCAGGATGCTGCGGTCCAGGGCGTACCAGAACCGGCCGTCGGCGGCGGGCCGGTCGTCGGCCGCGTACGTCGCGCGGAACGGCATCGCCCGGCCGGTGTTCAGTTCGACCTCGAAGCCGGGTTCGGCGGTGCCGGCGGCGGCCACCTCCCGCCGGTACGCGACCAGTTCCAGCCCTCGCGCGGGGCAGGGCAGCGCCTCGTGCCGCAGCGCGGCCACCAGGGCGCGCTTCGTGGCCCCACTTAGGGTGTCGGCGCTGACCAGGGCCACGTCCACGTCACTGCGGCCCGGCTGGTACGCGTCCAGCCCCACCGAGCCCGCCGCGTACGCCCCGACCAGGCCGTCGCCCAGCAGGTCACGGGCCCGGTCGACCAACTCCGCGAGGTACTGCCGGACGTCGGGATGCATGCCGCATTGTCACCCACCCGCGTGCGGCGGATGAGCGGCGGCCCGGTGTGGTTTCCCGGATGGCGGGCCGGTTGCGGCGGCCCGCCCCGGTGCCGGTCAGGAGCCTGCCAGCAGGGCGGCGATCCGGGCGGCCACCGGCGGGGCGTGCAGGTGCAGCCGGGCCACGTTGATCGCGTCGTGTCCGACCACGGCCAGCAGCGCCTGGCTGCTCACCGCGTAGACGCTCAGGTACCCGCCGGCGTTGCGGACGGTGGACTGCTGGAACTCGCCCTGGCGCAGCCGCACGCCCACCTGCCGGCCGAGGCCGAAGGTGGTCGCCGCCATCGCGGCCAGGTCGTCGGGGTCCAGGCCGGTCGGCACGTCGTGGGCGATGAGCAGCCCGTCCACGCCACCGAGGACGCTGCCCTGCACGCCGGGGATCTGGAGCCGCAGGTCGGCCAGCTCGGTGCCGATCGCCGGATACGGCAGCCCCGGGTTGCCGGCCAGCGACGGCGGGAGCCGGGGCGGCGGGGGGACCTCGGGCCGCCGCGCGGTGCGACGGGGGAGGATCGTGTCGCCCATGGTCACAGTTCCAGTTGCTCCTCGATGGTGCGGAGCCGGTGCCGGGCGAGCGCCAGGTTGGACCGCGCCTTGCTGAGCATCAGGTAGAGGAAGAGGCCCTTGCCGGTACGGCCGGTGAGCGGCCGGATGATGTGGTACTGACTCCCGAGGGTGATCAGCATGTCCTCGATCTCGTCGTTGAGCTGCAACATCTCGATGGTGCGCAGCTTGGCGCGGACCACGTCGGTGTTGCCCGCCGCCGCGACGGTCAGGTCGATCTCGGGTGTCCCACCGGCCACGCCGAGTGTCATTCCGCTTGTGTAGTCGACCAGCGCGATGCCGATGGCACCGTCGATGGTCATGGCGTCCTTCAGGGCGGTGTCGAGGTTGGCCACGTTGCCTCCAGGGTCAGCAGACGAGTGTGCCCGCGCACCGTAGTGCGCTTTCCCGGGGCTCCCACGACGCCCCGCGAAAAAAGCTCGGCCGAGAGTCGCACACCGACCTGCCTGTCCGCACCCGCGCCGGGTCGAACGGACTGACCGGCCGGGGGCCGGCGACCGCCGGGCCGGCACAAGCGCCGCTGCGGTGGATGGCTGTCCGCCCGGTCCGCCTGCTACCCGGCCCCCGGTCGGGCAGCAGGCGGACCGGTCACCTGCGGATACCGGCCCGCTCAGGCGCTGCCGCTGCGGGCGTCCTGCGGTGTCGTGGCGGTCCAGTCGCGCCAGTCGTCGCCGGCCGGCAGGTACCAGACGTCGGTGTCCGGGCCGAGCGCCCGCGCCAGCACCAGCCGGGCCTGCGGGTCCAGATCGGGCAGCCGGTCGAGGGGGAACCACCCCACCGCCTCGGACTCGTCGTCGTTGACCCGCGCGGTACCGCCCAGCAGGCGGCAGCGGAACCCCAGGTTCAGGTACTCGCAGCGGTCCCCGTTCGGGTACGTGTGCGGGTGGGAGATGACGCTGGTCAGCCGCTCCGGCGCGACGCGTACCCCGGTCTCCTCCTCGACCTCGCGCACGACGGCGGTCGCGGGCTGCTCGCCCGGCTCGACGAAACCGCTGATCAGCGACCACTGGCCGTCGTCGGCGCGCTTGCCCAGCAGCAGCGCGCCCTCGGCGTTGGTGACCACGGCGCTCACGCTCGGCAGCCAGAGCAGGTCGTGGCCGACGTGGGCGCGTAGCTGCCGGATGTAGTCCGGTAGACCCATCCGCCGACCCTACGCCGCGCCGGCCCGGTCACCGTCGCTGGCGCACCCGCCCCGCCCCGCCGGCCGGGCGCGCCCCGACCCTCGGACGGGTTCCGCCAAACTCCCACGGCCGGTGAGCAGCACGTCTACTGTGGAAGACATCAACGACTTTTCCCGGAACCGGTGGCGGCCGGGCGCTGCACGGTGCACAGTGATCCCATGAGCGACAGCGGACGTGGTGGGCGCTACTACTGGTGCACCCGACACCACCGGGTCGAGACCGGCGCGGACGTGTGTGCCGCGCGGCATGTTCTCGGCCCGTACACCTCCGCCGCCGACGCGGAGGACGCCCTGCAGACCGTGCAGCGGCGCAACGAGGCGTGGGAGGCCGAGGACGCCCGTTGGGCCGGGGAGGACGAATAGACGGCGCGGGACGGCCCGCGTCGAGGAACTCCGTGCTCCGTGCGGAGCCACGCGAGAGCATGTCCCCAAGGAGGGAACCGAGATGGCCGAAGCACAAAAGGCCACCACCCGCCCGGCCGCCAAACGTACGACCGCGACGAAGACCACCACGGCGCAGCGGGCCACGGGCGGCTCGACCGGTACGGCACGGTCCACCACCGCCCGCCGATCCGGCACGACGGCCGCCGCGTCGACCCGTACGGGCACCACCGGCCGCGCCACCGCGAAGAAGACGCCGGCCGGCGCCGGCCGCGCCCCCGCCACCAAGACCACCGCCGCCGCCGGTCGCGCCCCGGCGAAGAAGACCACCGTGAAGAAGGCGACCACCGCGAAGAAGGCCCCGGCGAAGAAGGCGACGCCCGCGAAGAAGGCCACCGCGAAGGCGACGACCCGCAAGGCAGCCACGAAGCGGACCCCCGCGACGAAGGCACCCGCCCGCACCTCCACCGCCACGGCGCGCAGGACCACCGCGGCGAAGAAGGCTCCCGCAGCGGCGAAGAAGACCACCACCGCGGCGAAGAAGGCTCCCGCGGCGGCGAAGAAGAGTCCTGCCGCGGCGAAGAAGGCCCCCGCCAAGGCTGCCGCCACGGCCCGCAAGGTCACCTCGACGGCGAAGAAGACCACCGCCGCCGGCCGGTCCACCGCCGCCGCGACGAAGGCCCCGGCCCGTCCGGCGGCGAAGAAGACCACCGCCCGCAAGGCCGGGACCACCCGGCCGACCACGCGCGCCACGGCGGCCCGCAAGGCCCCGGCGAAGAAGGCCCCGGCGAAGAAGGCCCCGGCGAAGAAGGCCCCGGCGAAGAAGACCACCGCGAAGAAGGCCCCGGCGAAGAAGACCACCGCGACGAAGTCGGCCGCGACGCGGACGGCGGCGGCGAGGACCGCCACGGCGAAGGCCGCCGCGACGAGGGCGACCCCGACCCGGACGGCGGCGACCGGGACCGCGGCGGCGAAGACGATGGCCAAGGCCACGGCCGGTACCGCCACCACCGGGCGCTCGGCGGCGACCAG
>NZ_LRQV01000128.1 GCF_001567585.1 Micromonospora rosaria | reverse complement strand
GGCGGGCGTCGTCGGTGGCCGGCCCCCGCCGGAGCATGATCGACCGGGCTCGGAGCCATGATCGATAGGCGCTCCGCAGGGCGTTTCTCCGGGCCGGCGGACGGGGGCGTACACTGGGCGACTGGCGACCGCCTCACGCGGTCGACCTCGCGCGCCCTCTCCACGGTTCCCTCTCCATGGTCCCGTGGGGCGACGGCCTCCCTGGTCCCGATCTTGGTCGGGTCCGCCATGGCCGACGACCGGGCGCCAGGACGCCCGGCCGCCGGCCGGGCGGGACAACCAGGGATCACAAGGAGTACCCCACCATGGCCGTCGTGACCATGCGTCAGCTGCTGGAGAGCGGTGTCCACTTCGGGCACCAGACCCGGCGCTGGAACCCGAAGATGAAGCGCTTCATCTTCACCGAGCGCAACGGTATCTACATCATCGACCTGCGCCAGACCCTCGACTACATCGAGAAGGCGTACGACTTCGTGCGCAACACGGTGGCCGAGGGCGGCAGCATCCTCTTCGTCGGCACCAAGAAGCAGGCCCAGGAGGCGATCGCCGAGCAGGCGACCCGGGTCGGCCAGCCGTACGTCAACCACCGCTGGCTCGGTGGCATGCTGACCAACTTCCAGACGGTGTACAAGCGGCTCCAGCGCATGAAGGAGCTGGAGGCCCTGGGCGACCTCAGCGGCACCGCCGCCGGGTACACCAAGAAGGAGACCCTGCAGCTCTCCCGGGAGAAGATCAAGCTGACCCGTACCCTCGGTGGTCTGCGGGACATGCAGAAGCTCCCGGCGGCGATCTGGGTGGTCGACACCAAGAAGGAGCACATCGCCGTCGACGAGGCCCGCAAGCTGGGCATCCCGGTGATCGCGGTGCTGGACACCAACTGCGACCCGGACGAGGTCGACTTCCCGATCCCGGGCAACGACGACGCGATCCGCTCGGCCGAGCTGCTGACCAAGGTCGTCGCCGCCGCCGTCGCCGACGGTCTGATCGCCCGTTCCGGCCGCCGCCGCGGCACCGACGAGAAGCCCGAGCCGGGCCAGGTCGGCGCCGACGAGCCGCTGGCCGAGTGGGAGCGCGAGCTGCTCGAGGAGCCGAAGAAGGCCGACGAGGAGCCGAAGACCGAGGAGCCGAAGACCGAGCAGCCGGCGGCCGCCGCCGCGGAGTGATCCGGTTCCGCGCCCCGTCGCCGGCACCGGCGACGGGGCGCGGCCGGTCCGCCGCGCACATCCGGCTCGGATCCGGGTAACCAGGCAGACCATCCCACGCAGTCCCAACACCGAAGAGAGAGTCATGTCCAACTTCACCGCCGCGGACGTCAAGCGGCTCCGCGACCTGACCGGCGCCGGCATGATGGACTCCAAGAAGGCGCTGACCGACGCCGAGGGCGACTTCGACAAGGCCATCGAGATCCTGCGTGTCAAGGGCGCGAAGGACGTCGGCAAGCGGGCCGGCCGCACCGCCGCGAACGGGCTCGTCGCCCACTCCGGCACGGCGCTGCTGGAGCTCAACTGCGAGACCGACTTCGTCGCCAAGACCGACGCCTTCATCGCGCTGGCCCAGCAGCTCGTCGAGCACGGTGAGGCCAGCGGCGCCACCAACGCCGAGGAACTGCTCGCCTCGACCCTCGACGGCAAGACCGTCGCCGACGTCGTGCAGGAGCAGTCCGCCAAAATCGGTGAGAAGCTGGTGCTGAACCGCTTCGCCAAGGTCGACGGCACCTTCGCCGTCTACCTGCACCGCAAGAGCCAGGACCTGCCGCCGGCCGTCGGCGTGCTGGTCGAGTACACCGGTAAGAGCGACGAGGCCGGGGACTCGGACGCCCGGGCGGTCGCCATGCAGATCGCCGCGATGCGGCCGAAGTACCTCACCCGGGACGAGGTGCCCACCGACGTCGTCGACGCCGAGCGGCGCATCGCCGAGCAGACCGCCCGCGAGGAGAAGAAGCCCGAGGCGGCGCTGCCGAAGATTGTCGAGGGTCGGGTCAACGCCTTCTTCAAGGACTACGTCCTGATCGAGCAGGCGTCGGTCGCCGACAACAAGAAGACCGTCAAGCAGGTGCTGGCCGAAGCCGGCATCGAGGTGACGCGCTTCGTGCGGTTCGAGGTCGGCCAGGCCTGAGCCGTACCACGGGCGTCGGACGCCCGTGGAGTGGGAACGTGTCGACGAGGAGGCCGCCGGTGTACGCGACAGGCACCGCGGCCTCCTCGTCGCATAGGGTCGTCAGGCAGGTTCGCAGTACGCAGGCGCGAAGGGCACGCGCGTGATGGGAAGGGCGGGGCGGATGACGCAGGTTGTGAGTGACCGGGGCCTGGGGGCGGAGGATCCGACCGCGCCACCACCCGGCCGGTCCCGTCGGGTGGTGCTGAAGCTCTCCGGTGAGGTCTTCGGCGGTGGGGCGATCGGGGTCGACCCGGACGTCGTACAGGCGATCGCCCGGCAGATCGCGACCGTGGCCCGCCGGGGGGTGCAGGTCTCCGTGGTGGTCGGCGGGGGCAACTTCTTCCGTGGCGCCGAGTTGCAGAAGCGCGGTATGGACCGCGCCCGCGCCGACTACATGGGCATGCTCGGCACCGTGATGAACTGTCTCGCCCTCCAGGACTTCCTGGAGAAGGAGGGCATCGAGACCCGGGTGCAGAGCGCCATCACGATGGCCCAGGTCGCCGAGCCCTACATCCCGCTGCGCGCGATCCGGCACCTGGAGAAGGGCCGGGTGGTCATCTTCGGCGCGGGCGCCGGCATGCCGTACTTCTCGACCGACACGGTGGCCGCCCAGCGCGCCCTGGAGATCCACGCCGACGTCGTGCTGATGAGCAAGAACGGGGTGGACGGCGTCTACTCCGCCGACCCCCGGGTCGACCCCACCGCCAGCAAGTTCGACTCGATCACCTTCTCCGAGGTGCTGCGCCGCAACCTGCGGGTGGCCGACGCCGCCGCGTTCAGCCTCTGCATGGAGAACGGCCTGCCGATGCTGGTCTTCGGCGCTCAGGGCGACGACACGATCATCCGCGCGGTCGGTGGCGAGCGGATCGGCACCCTGATCACCGCCTGAGCGCACCCGGACCGACGGCGCGCTCCGGTGACCGGCCGGACGTACCGGGCACCGCGACCGCAGCGGCCCGCCGAGACCACCAGCCACGACGAACACGAGAAGGAGGCGAGGCAGCGGTGATCGACGACACCCTCCTCGAGGCCGAGGAGAAGATGGAGCGTGCCGTCGAGCACGCCAAGGAGGAGTTCGGCGCCATCCGTACCGGTCGCGCCAACGCCGCCATGTTCTCCAAGATCATCATCGACTACTACGGCAGCCCGACCCCGCTGCCCCAGATGGCCTCCATCGCGGTCCCCGAGCCGCGCATGGTGATCATCAAGCCGTACGACAACTCGCAGCTGGGCGCCATGGAGAAGGCGATCCGCGACTCGGACCTCGGGGTGAACCCGAACAACGAGGGCAACCAGCTCCGCATCCTGCTCCCGCAGATGACCGAGGAGCGGCGCCGGGACATGATCAAGGTGGCCCGGCACAAGGGTGAGGAGGCCAAGGTCGCCATCCGCAACATCCGCCGCAAGGGCAAGGAAGAGCTGGACCGCCTGGTCAAGGACGGCGAGGTCGGCGAGGACGACGGCCGCCGCGCCGAGAAGGACCTGGACGACCTGACCCAGCGGTACGTGGCGACGGTCGACGAGATGGTCAAGCACAAGGAGACCGAGCTGCTCGAGGTCTGAGCGCCCTGCGCCGGCCCGACCGGCGGAACCCGTGGCACCGGAGCGCCCGCCACCCTCGTGCGCGGCCCCGGTGCCACGGTCGTCGACCTCCGGGCGGTACGTGGCGGGGTCACTCCACCGGGCGATCGTCCACCCGGCCCGTCGGGCGGGTGCAGTAGGCTCGGCACGATTCCCGGCCGCCAACGGGTGGACGACGGGAGTCGCCCGTCCGTCGGACGGGCCACATCGAACCGAACAGTCGCGCCGGTAGGGGATGATCGTGTTCTTGCGTCCTGTGGTGGTACCTGTATCGCGTCCGCTCGGTACGTGATGTCCCACCTCGACCCCTACAGCGGCCTCGAACCGCGCGGCTGGGACCGCCCCGAGCACCGCCCCGCCCTGCCCTGGCCGGACCGCGAGATCGAGCCGGCCCCGCTGGCCGCCCGGCACCCCACGGCCACGCCCGACCGGACGGCCGTTCCGGACCGGCCCGCCGGAGCACCCGACCGGTTTCCGCCGCCGGCCGGCCCATCCGCCGACGACCGTGCCGTCGCCCCACCCGGCGACGCCGCCCCGGGCCGGTACCCCGGTGGGCGTCCGGACCCGTACGCCGACGACCGCCCGGTTGGTGGCGGCCCCGCCCCGTACGCCGACGGGCCCCCCGCGGGCGTCCCCGGCCCGGCCGGCCAGGTCCCCGACCGGTACCCCGACGAGCCGGCCGGCGCGGGCCCGTGGCCGCCCGGCGGTCCGTACCCGGAGCCGGCCGGCGACCGGGCCCCGGGCCGGCGGTTCGACGTGCCGGGCGACCCCGGCGATGACCCGCTCCGGGCCCACCTCGCGCCGCCGGCCGCCGACCGGCCCGGCGGGGCGGTCGACCGGGGCGACGACGACCGGCCCACCGCCCAGTTCGCCGCGATCCGGCCGGAGCCGGACCCGGACCCGGAGACCCACCCGCCGGCCGGCCGACGTGGGCCGGGCCGTCGCCGGGCGAGCGCCGAACGGCCCCCGACGCAGCAGCCCCGGTCGAGCCGGGCCGGGCGCAACCTGCCGGCGGCCATCGGTGTCGGCCTGGGCCTCGGCGCGCTCATCCTGGTTCCGCTCTTCACCTGGCCGCCCGCCTTCCTCGCGGTGATCGCCGGCGCGGTGGGGGTCGGCATCTGGGAGATGACCCGGGCGGTGCGCCGCCGTGGCGCCCACCCGCCGGCGGTGCCACTGGTCGCCGGCGGGGTGCTCACCATCGGGCTGGCCTGGTGGGCCGGCCCGGACGCGCTGACCCTCGGCCTGCTGGTGACCGTGCTGGGCGCGACGATCTGGCGGCTCGGCGACGGTCGCGCCAACCTGCGGCCGGACCTGCTCGCGATCCTGCTGATCGCGGTCTACGTGCCCTTCCTCGGCGGCTTCACCGCCCTGCTGGCCGCGGTGCCCGGGGACGGGCACTGGCGGGTGCTGGTGACCCTGGTGGCGGTGGTCCTCTCCGACACCGGCGGGTACGCGGCCGGGGCGAACCTCGGCCGGCACAAGATGGCCCCGTCGATCAGCCCGAGCAAGTCCTGGGAGGGCTTCGCCGGCTCGCTGACCGCCACGGCGCTGGGCAGCGCCGTGCTGATCTGGTTGCTGTTCGACGTGGCGCCCTGGTGGGGCGCGTTGTTCGGGGTGGCGGTCTCCGCCGCGGCGGTCCTCGGTGACCTGGCCGAGTCCATGATCAAGCGGGATCTCGGGATCAAGGACATGAGCAACCTGCTGCCCGGCCACGGCGGCCTGATGGACCGGCTGGACTCGGTCCTCTTCGCGGTGCCCACGGCGTACCTGATCCTGGCGGTCCTCGTACCGGTGGTGGGCTGAGGGATGAATCACGCCGAGCGTCCGCTTCCGGCCGGGCGACCAGGTGCGGTTCGGCCCCTCCGGACAGGTGCGTCTCGCCCGCGACGTGGGAGACTGGTCGGGTCATGACGAGTCTGCCCCTGATTCCCGTTACGCCGGACGCGCCCGGCCGCCGGCCGGCCATGCCCCCCCGCCACCTCGCCGACCTGGACCTGTCCGGGCGCCAGGAGGCCGTGACCGAGTTGGGGGAGCCGGCCTTCCGGGCCCGACAGGTCTCCACCCACTACTTCGGTCGGCTGGTCCGCGACCCCGCCCGGATGACCGACCTGCCGGCCGCCACCCGCGACCGGCTCGCCGAGCGGCTGCTGCCCACCCTGCTCACCCCGGTCCGCGAGCTGGCCTGCGACGACGGCGCGACCCGCAAGGCGCTCTGGCGGCTGCACGACGGCTCGCTGGTGGAGAGCGTCCTGATGGGGTACCCCGATCGGGTGACGGTCTGCATCTCCAGCCAGGCCGGCTGCGGGATGGCCTGCCCGTTCTGCGCCACCGGCCAGGCCGGGCTGACCCGTAACCTGTCCACCGCGGAGATCGTCGACCAGGCGGTCTACCTGGCGGGCGTGGCCGCCTCCGGGGCGGTGTCGGGGTCCCCGCCCCGGTTGTCGCACGTGGTCTTCATGGGGATGGGCGAGCCGCTGGCGAACTACTCGCGGGTGGTGGCCGCGATCCGCCGGCTGGTCGCCCCGCCGCCGGAGGGGCTGGGGCTGTCGCAGCGGCACATCACCGTCTCCACCGTCGGTCTGGTCCCGGCCATCCAGCGGCTGGCCAGCGAAGACCTCGCCGTCACCCTTGCGCTGTCCCTGCACGCGCCCGATGATGATCTGCGCGACGAGCTCGTGCCGGTCAACCAGCGCTGGAAGGTGGCCGAGGTGCTGGAGGCGGCGTGGGACTACGCGGATCGGACCGGCCGCCGGGTGTCGATCGAGTACGCCATGATCAAAGACGTGAACGACCAGCCGTGGCGGGCCGACCTGCTCGGCCGGCTGCTGGCGGGACGGTTGGCCCACGTCAACCTGATCCCGCTCAATCCCACTCCGGGGAGCCGGTGGGACGCCAGTCCCAAGCCGGTGGAGCGGGAGTTCGTCCGCCGGCTGCGGGCCGCCGGCGTGTCCACCACCGTGCGGGACACCCGGGGACGGGAGATCGACGGGGCGTGTGGGCAGCTCGCCGCCGCCGAGGAGCGGGACACCGAGCCCCCTCGGGAGGCTACGGCGTGACCGGGCTTAGCGAACAGGACCAGGAGACATAGTGGCGAGTCAGGGGCAGCGGTTCCGGCGCAAGGCGCTCCGCCGCGGATACAAGGTCGACGAGGTGGACGCCTTCCTGGACCGGGTCGAGGCCACCCTCGACGGGCGGCCGGTCGGCGCCCCGGTGGCCTCCCAGGAGGTCCACGACGTCGTCTTCCGGGTCCGCTTCAACGGCTACGACGAGTGGCAGGTCGACCTGCACCTGGACCGCGTCGAGCGGCAGTTGGCCGAGTTGGAGGAGCGCGGCGGCGCCCCGGGGCACGGTGACTCGCGCGACCGGATGGGTCCGCCCGACCGCATGGGCCCGCCGGACCGCATGGGCCCGCCGGATCGGATGGGTCCCCCCGACCGGATGGGTCCCCCCGACCGGCTCGGCCCCCCGGACCGGATGGGTCCCCCCGACCGGATGGGGCCCCCTGACCGCATGGGTCCGCCGGACCGGATGGGTCCGCCCGACCGCATGGGTCCGCCGGACCGGCTCGGCCCGCCGGATCGGATGGGTCCCCCCGACCGGATGGGTCCGCCGGATCGGATGGGCCCGCCGATGCGCGACGACCGGAGCCTGACCGCCGGGCCGCAGCCGATGCCGCCCCGGCCCACGCCCGCGCAGGCCGGGCCGCCGGCCGACCGGTACGGCGGCCGGTACGAGGAGCCGAGCGGCGCCTTCGCCAGCGGGTACGACGCACCGCGGGGCGGGTACGACGCGCCGCGTGGCCCGGGTGCCGGCCCGGGTGCCCCGTACGGCGGTCCGCCGCCACGGGGGCTGCCGGCCGGCCCCAGCGGGTACGGCCCGGACGAGCCCCGCGACGGGTACGGCCCGCCGGACGAGCCCCGGTTCGACGGCTTCGCGGCCGGCCGGCACGGGCGTACGGACATGACCGCCGAGATCCGGATGCCGGAACGGGAACTGCGGGAGCTGCGTGGTCGGGGTCCGGCCGGCCCGCCCCCGGTACCGCAGCAGGGCCCCGCCGGCCCGCCGATGCCCGCGCCCGGCGCCCCCGGTCCCGGACCGGCGGGGCCGCCGGCCGTGGCCGGCCCGCCGATGGCCGGTCCGCCCGGCAGCGACCTGCACCGGGTCGACCAGATCCGCCGCAGCTTCCAGGCCCGCCGCTTCGGCAGCGGGTACGACCCGGACCAGGTGGACCACTTCTTCGACAGCCTGCTCAGCGGGATGGCCGGGCGTGGCCCGATGCCGGTGAACCCGAAGGACCTGGACACTCTCCGCTTCGGGCTGGTGCCCGGCGGCTACTTCGAGGCCGAGGTCGACGCCGCGCTCAAGGACGTGCAGGACATCCTGTTCGGCCGCTGAGCCCGCGCCGCCCGTCGGCGACCCGACGAACGACGGCCCGCCCCGGTTCCGGGAGCGGGCCGTCGCTGGTTCCGGGTGCACGCGGTTGGTCGCTGGCTGACCACCCTCGCCGTGGGCGTCTGCTCCGGCAGGGCCGTCGGGCGGGGGGCCAGCAGGCCCGTCGGGCCCGGCAGGGGTCAGGAGACCGCCGGGATCAGGACCGCAGGCCGTTGCGGCGCAGCACCACGTCGCCGATGACGATGCCCAGCAGTACGACGGCAATGCCGACCAGCCAGAGATCCTCGACCCGGCCCTCGTGGTTGCCGCACAGCATCGCAAGCATCGCCAACGCGGTGACCACGGCACCGATCCGCCCGGCCTTGCGGTTTCCGGGCTTGTGCTGATCTGGCGACGTCACCGGCTCGCTTCCAGCCACTGTCGGTCCTTCCCTCGCTCGTCCGATCTCCGATCAGTCTGGCACGCCCCGCCCCCGCCGCTGCGCAGGGTCCACCTGCGGGTGCCGGTCGGGACCCGGGAGGGGGTCGAAGGTCACTACCGGCGTCGCGGGCCGGCGGCCACACTGCCTCCGGTAGCGTTCTGACGTACGCCTTATCGCTTGTTGAGGGAGACTGCGGTGCGAGTGACCGGTACGGGACATGCCAGCATGCGGATCGACACGGCCGCGGGCAGCATCCTGTGCGACCCGTGGGTGAATCCCGCGTACTTCGCCTCGTGGTTCCCGTTCCCGGACAATTCGCTGCTCGACTGGGAGGCCCTGGGCCAGGTCGACTACCTGTACGTCTCGCACCTGCACCGGGACCACTTCGACGCGGCCCACCTCAGGCGGTACGTCTCCAAGGACGCCACCGTGCTGCTCCCCGAGTTCCCCACCTCGGAGATGGAGGACGAGCTGCGGGAGCTGGGCTTCACGAAGTTCCTCAAGGCCCCCAACGAGCAGGTCGTGGAGCTCGACGGCGGGCTCAAGATCATGATTCAGGCGCTGACCAGCCCGACCGACGGCCCGATCGGCGACTCCTCGCTCTGGGTGGAGTACGACGGCGTCCGGCTGCTCAACCAGAACGACGCCCGGCCGACCGACCTGAGCCTCTTCGCCGAGCTGGGGCACGTGCACGCGCACCTGCTCCAGTTCTCCGGCGCGATCTGGTACCCGATGGTCTACGAGCTGCCGCAGTCGGCGAAGACGGCCTTCGGCAAGCAGAAGCGGGACCGGCAGTTCGACCGGACCTGGCGGTACATCGACGACCTGAAGGCCGACCACGTCTTCCCGATCGCCGGCCCACCCTGCTTCCTCGACGACGAGCTGTGGCAGTTCAACGACATCCACGGCGACGAGGGCAACATCTTCCCCGACCAGTCGGTCTTCCTGGCCGAGTACGCCAAGGTCGGTGGCACCAACGGCATCGTGCTGCTGCCCGGCAGCGTCGCGGAGGTCACCACCTCCGGCGCGACCACCACCCACCCGCAGCCGGTCGAGGAGTTCTTCGCCAACAAGGTCGCCCACCTGGAGGAGATGCGCGAGCGCAAGCGGCCGATCATCGAGGCGGAGAAGGCGTCCTGGCGGCACCCCGAGGTCGACGTGCTCAAGGAGCTGAAGCGGCGGGTCGAGCCGCTGCTGGAGGAGTCGATCTACCTCGCCAAGGGGGTCGGCGGGCCGGTCCGCTTCGACCTCGTCGGGTACGACGGCGAGAGCGTCGAGTCGATCGTGGTGGACTTCCCGGGCAAGCAGGTCCGCCCGTACGCCGACGAGAAGGTCCGGTACCGGTTCCGCACCGAGCGGGCGCTGGTCGAGCACCTGCTGCACATCGGCGAGGTGGACTGGGTCAACTCGCTCTTCCTCTCCTGCCGGTTCTCCGCCGCCCGGATCGGCCAGTACAACGAGTTCGTGTACGCCTTCTTCAAGTGTCTCTCCACCGAGCGCCTCCAGTACGCCGAGGGCTGGTACGACGAGCACGAGCGGGCCGTCGACGCCGAGGACATCACCCTCGGCGACTGGACCGTGCAGCGGCGCTGCCCGCACCTGAAGGCCGACCTGAGCCGGTTCGGCATCGTCGACGGCGACCAGCTCACCTGCCAGCTCCACGGCTGGAAGTTCGACCTGCCGTCGGGCCGCTGCCTGACCAGCGTCGGCCACAAGATCCGCGCCGAGAAGACCACCGCCTGACCCGCCCGCCGGGCGCCGCGCTCGCTCTGCGGCTGCGCTCGGCCGCGGGTGGTGAGAAGGGCTCCCTTCTCTGCCGTATGCGTTAACAGGGGGCCCTTCCTTACACGTCGGTGAGGATGCGGCGGGCGGCGTTGTGGCCGGCGGCGCCGATCACGCTGCCCGCCGGGTGGCAGCCGGCGCTGCCCGCGTACACGCCGGGGACCCCGGTGGCGTACGGCATCCGGTCGGTGAACGAGACCGTGTTGTCGACGTGGTGGATGTGGCCGCCGGTGATGCCGAAATGCGCCTCGATCCCGGGCGGGGTCAGCGGCACCGCGTCGGCGACGAGGTCGGCGGTGCCGGGGGCGTACCGCTCGCAGATCTCCAGCAGCCGGTCGACGTACCCGGGCAGGGCCGCGTCCCAGGTGGTGCCGGCCAGCTCGTACGGGACCGACTGGACGAAGAGCGCCGACGAGTGGTGCCCGGCCGGGTCGGAGAGCGACGGGTCGACCGTGGTGTGCAGGTACCACTCGATGGTCGGCTCGGCGGGCAGCCGCCCGGCCCGCACGTCGGCCCACATCGCGCGCAGCGCCGCCATCGGCGGCTCGCCCTCGCCGCCGACCAGCGAGGCGGACCCGGGCAGCAGGTGGATGGTGGAGCCGAACGGGCTGGCCGCCTGCTCGGGCAGGCAGGAGAAGCGGGGCAGCCCGGTCAGCGCCAGGTTGAGCTTGAGGGTGGTGCCGGTGCGGCGGACCGCCGTCATCCGCTCGTGCAGCGGCGCCGGAAGCGCGCCGTCGGGCAGCAGCTCCATCAGCCGGTACGGGTCGCAGGCGCCGAGCACCACCGGGGCGGCGACGTGCCGGCCGTCGGCGAGCAGCACGCCCTCCGCCGCGCCACCGGAGAGGGTGATCGCGGTGACCGGCGTACCGGTGCGGATGGTGGCCCCGGCGGCGCGGGCGGCGTCGGCGAAGGTCCGGGAGACGGTGCCCATCCCGCCCTCGGCGATCATCCAGGTGCCGTCCGCGCCGGGCAGCCGGCACATGTTGTGCACCAGGAAGTTGTGCCCGGTGCCCGGGTCGTCCGGGCCGGCGTTGAGCCCGGAGAGGCCGTCGGTGACCGCGTACATGCTGACCAGCAGCTCGGAGCGGAACTCGAAGCGGGCCAGGTAGTCGGCGACCGAGCCGTCGACCAGGTCGACGAAGACCTGGCGCAGCGCCGGGCGGACGTACCGCTCGGCGGTCTCCGCCACCGGCAGCGGCTCGGCCAGCCAGGCCGGCGCGAGGTCGTCGCGCAGCGCGGCCAGCTCGGCCTGCATGGCGTCGTCGGCGGCCACGTCGGCGGGGGAGAAGAACTCCGTGAGCTGCCGCCGGGTCGCCGCCCGGTCGCTGCCCATCAGCAGGTACGGCGAGCCGGGGCCGCCCGGGGTGGGCAGGAAGTAGTGCGGGTCGCGGCGCAGCACCGGGATCCGCACGTCGAGGGTGGCGAGCAGCTCCGGCGGCATCAGGCCGAGCAGGTACGACCCGGTGGAGTGCCGCAGCTCGGGGACCTTCGGGAAGGGGCGCTCGGTGCGGGTGGCGCCCCCGATCACCTCGGCGGCCTCCAGGACCAGCACGTCGAGCCCGGCGCGGGCCAACAGGACGGCGGAGACCAGCCCGTTGTGCCCGGCCCCGACGATCACGACGTCCGCCCGGGACGGCAACTCAGGGTTCATGGCGGGAAGCCTAGCGTCGCTCTGCCCCACCCCGTGCCCCCCAGATGTGAGAGGGGAACCCCTCTCTACCGTATGCGTTAACAAGGGGCCCTTCCTTACTGGAGGAAAAATGTTCGCCTGGTGGGGACGGGCGGTGGTGCGTGCCCGGTGGGGGGTGCTGGCCGCCGCGGTGGCGCTGGTGGTGCTCGGGTCGACCTGGGGAGTGGGCGTCTTCGGGCAGCTCACCGGGGGCGGCTTCGACGACCCGGCGAGCGAGTCGAGCCGGGCGGCCGAGCGGATCGCCACCGAACTGGGGCCGCAGGGCGCCGACCTGATCGTGCTCTGGTCGGCGACCGACGCCAGCGTCGACGAGCCGTCCTTCGCCGAGCCGGTGGCCGGCACGGTCGACCGGCTGCGCGGGCAGCCCGCCGTCGCCACGGTCACCACCTGGTACGACACCCAGGCGCCGGCGCTGGTCTCGACCGACCGGCGGGCCACGTACGCGCTGGTGCAGCTGCGCGCCCCCGACGAGGACGGCAAGCTCGCCGCGTACGAGGAGTTGCGTCCGCTGCTGGACGCGCCGGGGCTGCGCACCCAGGTCGGCGGGGCGGTGGCGTTCCTGGAGACGGTGAACACCCAGACCACCCGGGACATCTTCCGGGCCGAACTGATCTCCATGCCGGTGCTGCTGGTGCTGCTTGTGCTGATCTTCGGTGGGCTGATCGCCGCGTCCATGCCGTTGCTGATCGGCGGGGTGGCGATCCTCGGCGCGTTCGTCGCGGTGCGGGTGGTCAACCTCTTCACCGACGTGTCGATCTTCGCGATCAACGTGATCACGCTGATCGGGCTGGGCATGGCCGTCGACTACTCGCTCTTCGTGGTCAGCCGGTTCCGGGAGGAGGTTGCCGCCGGCCGCAGCACCAGCGCCGCGATCGCCCGTACCATGGTCACCGCCGGCCGGACGGTGCTGGTCTCCGGGCTCACCATCGCGCTCGCCATGGCCAGCCTGCTGATCTTCCCGCAGGCGTTCCTGCGCTCCATCGCCCTCGGCGGGATGGCCGCCGTGCTGGTCGCCATGCTGGGCGCGCTCACCGTGCTGCCGGCGCTGCTGGTGGTGCTCGGGCGTCGGATCGACGCGCTGCGCATACCGCTGCCGTGGCGGCGGCGAGGCCCGCAGCGGCCGGTCGAGCCCGGGACCGGCGCGTGGGCCCGGATCGCGCACAGCGTGATGCGTCGCCCGGTGCCGTACCTGATCGGGGTGACCGCGCTGCTGCTGGCGCTGGCCACGCCGTTCCTGCGGGTCGAGTTCGGCGGGGTCGACGAGCGGGTGCTGCCGGCGGGCGCCGCGCCCCGCCAGGTGGCCGAGCGGATCGCCGACGACTTCCCCGGCGGCAGCGTCGCCCCGATCGACGTCCTCGTCTCCGGCGCCTCCGCCGAGACGGTGGCCGCCTTCACCGAGCGGGTCGCCCAGGTGCCGGGCGTGACCGACGTGACGCCCACCGCGAACCGGGGCGGGTCGACCCTGCTCGCGGTGAGCTACCCGGGCGAGCCGACCGGGGAGGAGGCCCACGACGTGGTCCGGGAGTTGCGCGCGCTGCCCGCCCCGGAGGGCGCGGAGGTGCTGGTCGGCGGTCGGCCCGCCGCCGACCGGGACCTGCTGGACAGCCTGGTCGACCGGCTGCCGTGGATGGCCGTGCTGATGGCGGTGGCCATCCTGGTCCTGCTCTTCCTGGCCTTCGGTTCGGTGCTGCTGCCGATCAAGGCGGTGCTGATGAACCTCGTCTCGATCGGGGCGTCGTTCGGCGTGGTGGTCTGGGTGTTCCAGGACGGGCACCTGTCCGGGCTGCTCGACTTCACCCCGACCGGCTTCATCGAGCCGACCAACCCGATCCTCATGCTGGCGGTGCTCTTCGGCCTGGCCACCGACTACGAGGTGTTCCTGCTCTCCCGGGTCCGCGAGGAGTGGGACCGCACCGGGGACAACACCGCCGCGGTGGCCGCCGGGCTCCAGTACACCGGGCGGATCATCACCGCCGCGGCGCTGCTGCTGATCGTCGTGGTCGCCGGCTTCGCCACCGGCGGGATGACGTACCTCAAGCTGATCGGCATCGGGATGATCGTGGCGATCGTGGTGGACGCCACCCTGGTCCGGATCCTGCTGGTGCCGGCGACCATGCGGCTGATGGGCCGGTGGAACTGGTGGGCGCCGGGGCCGCTGGGGCGGGTCTACCGCCGCTGGGGCATCCGCGAGGCCGGCGACGAGGAACTCGGCGACGACGGTGCCGGCGGCGGTGGGGAGGCGGGCCGGGTCGCCCGGGGCACCGCGTAGCGTCACCCCCCGTTCACCCTCCGGCGGGGGTGGTCGACGCCCGGCGGGCCTAGGGTCGGCCGGGCATCGACTCATCGGGAGGTATCCATGGATCGTCGTACCGTCCTGCGCGTGGGAGTCCTGGGCGCGGGGACCGCCACCTTCGCCGGCGCGCTGTGGCAGCAGGCGTTCGCCGCCGTCGCCCAGCCCGGCCCCAGCCCGTACGGGGCGCTGCTCGCCGCCGACGCCAACGGCATCCACCTCCCCGCCGGGTTCACCAGCCGGGTGATCGCCCGCTCCGGGCAGAACGTGCCGGGTACCTCGTACGCCTGGCACCGGGCCCCGGACGGCGGGGCCTGCTTCCGCTCCGGTACCGGCTGGATCTACGTCTCCAACTCGGAGATCCCGGTGGCCGGGGGCGCCTCGGCGATCCGGTTCACCGCCGACGGGTCGATCGCCTCGGCGTACCGGATCCTCGGTGGCACCAACGTGAACTGCGCCGGTGGCGCGACCCCGTGGGGGACCTGGCTCTCCTGCGAGGAGGTGCCCCTCGGGCGGGTCTTCGAGACCTGGCCGGACGGCAGCCGGCAGGCCGAGGAGCGGACCCGGATGGGCCGGTTCACGCACGAGGCCGCCGCCTGCGACCCGGACCGGCGGGTGGTGTACCTGACCGAGGACGAGTCCGACGGCTGCTTCTACCGGTTCGTCCCGGACACCTGGGGCGACCTGCGCACCGGCACGCTGCAGGTGCTCTGCGGCCCCACCGACCAGGTCGCCGGGCCGGTGACCTGGCGGGACGTGCCGGACCGGGACGGCATCCCGGTCCCCACCCGGCTCCAGGTCAGCGCGGCGAAGCACTTCAACGGCGGGGAGGGCTGCTGGTACGACCGGGGCACCTGCTGGTTCACCACCAAGGGCGACAACCGGGTGTGGGCGTACGACGCGGTCAACCAGCGCATCGACCTGGCGTACGACGACAACCTGGTGCCCGCCGGCACCGCGCCGCTGACCGGGGTGGACAACATCACCGGCACCAGCGGCGGTGACCTGTACGTGGCCGAGGACGGCGGCAACATGGAGATCAACGTCATCACGCCGGCCGGGGTGGTCGCCCCGATCCTGCGCATCGCCGGGCAGAACTCGTCGGAGATCACCGGCCCGGCGTTCTCGCCCGACGGCCGGCGGCTGTACTTCTCCTCCCAGCGCGGCACCTCCGGGGCCAGCGCCGGCAGCGGTGGCATCACGTACGAGGTCACCGGCCCGTTCCGCGCCTGAGAAGCGCGGCGGCGTCGCCTGCGGGACGCGGCCGGCGGTCAGGCCGGGTCGGAGGCCGGTGTGCCGGCTCCGGCCCGGCGGGCCCGCCAGTCGGACAGCGCCAGGGTGGCGGAGTACCCGGCCAGCACGATCACGTGGAACACGTACAACCAGAGCAGCACCGCCACCCCGGCACCGATCTCGACGAACCCGCCGAACGGCACCCCCAGGTCCAGCGGCAGCGAGCAGAACAGCACGAACCCGTGCAGGAACCCGGCGAGGTTCGCGGCGGTGAACGACCCGACGGCCAGCGCGGAGAGCCAGTCCGGGGAGGCCGGCCCGACCACCCGGAACACCCAGAGCAGCACCGGGGTGAGCACCAGCCACACCCCCAGGAACGACAGCACGATGCCGAGGAACCCCACCCAGCCGCCCTCCCGGACCAGCCGGGTGGTGGTGGGCAGCGCGATGAGGATGCTCAGCAGCAGCGCCGGGGCCGGGGCGAGCAGCGGCAGCAGCAGCACCCGGCCCCGCCACCCCACCAGCGACTCGTCCCCGTCGGAGCGCGCCACCGAGACGAAGGCCCGGCGGAACCCCTCGCCGTACAGCGAGGCCGGCAGCAGGGCGGCCAACGCGAGCAGCGGGGTCAACTCCACCCCGGCGGTGACCAGCGCCTCCACCGCGCGGGGCGCGCCGATCGCGTTCGGCAGCGTGTCCACCGCGTACGCGGTGAGCCGGCGTACCCGCTCCCCGCCGGCCAGCAGCGCGGTCAGCCAGATCGCCAGCAGCGCCACCGGTACCACCGCGATCCCCCCGTAGAAGGTGATCGCGGCGGCGTGCAGTGACAGGTCCCGCCCCCGTACCGGACGGAACGCGGCCCGGGTGATCCGCCGCGCCCGCTGCCATCCGCTGCCCATCGCGACTCTCTTCCCCGTCCACCCGTCCGGCACGCATTACGATCACGCAGATGACGATCGCCGCCACCCCACGACTCGTCCTGCGTAACTGGACCGAGGCCCCCGCCGACCTGGCCCGGCTCTACGACATGTACTCCCGGCCCGAGATCGCCCGCTTCCTGGGCGCCTCCGCCAACCTGCCGCTGACCGACCCGGCCCAGGCGCGCACCCGGGTGACCCGGTGGCAGGAACGGCACGCCGACCACGGCGACCGGTACGGCGTCTGGGCGATCGAGGTCCGCGACAGCGGGCTGGTGGTCGGCACGGTGCTGCTCAAGCCGCTGCCCGGCCGGGACGAGAGCCGGCTCACCGACGACATCGAGGTCGGCTGGCACCTGCACCCCGACTCGTGGGGCCACGGCTACGCCACCGAGGCGGCCCGTGCCCTGGTCGACCGGGAACTCGCCACCGGCACCCCCGTGGTGTACGCCGTGGTGCACCCGGAGAACACCGCATCGATGGCGGTGGCCCGCCGGCTCGGCATGACCCACGTCGGCCGCCGCACCGACTGGTACGGCGGCGAGGAGCTGGAGACCTTCCTCCTGCGCCGCCCGGCCTGACCCGGCCGCCGCCCGCCCTCGACCGGCGCTCCCGGTGGCCGTGCCCGGCACGGTGGGCCGCCTGCGGTCACCGCGCCCGGCGGCGCGCCCGGTGCCGGTCGTCCTGCTGGTCGACCGGGCCGTGGCCAGGCGGTCGACGGCTGCTGTCGCTGCTCTCGGTGCTGTCGGCGCTCCCGGCGCTGTCGAGCTGATGGCTCTCGTGGATCGCGTCGCTGCGCAGCGCCGCGACATGGGCGCGGGTGAAGGGCCTGCCGCCGCGCGCCACCTGGATCCCCCGGGTGGCCTCCGCGTACTCGACCGAGTCCTGCTCGCCGTGGTCGGCGAGGATTCCCCGCACCCGGTCGAGGTCCTTCTCGTTCTGGATGCGGTCGCTGGCCTCCCGCCGCAGCCGCTCGTCCGCCTCCTGCCGCCGCTCGCGTTCCGCCTCGGCGCGACCGGGGTACGCGCCACGCTGGTCGTCCTCGTCGATCGGTCGTCGGTGTTCCACCGGGGTACCTCCCGCAGGTCGGTGCAGACTGGCACCCGACCTACGGCCCTCCTGGCCCGCCGGTTCGACGGCCTGTCGGATCGGTGCGGGCGGCGCGGTCATGCGCCTGCGGTACCTCGCCACCGCGCTATCGCCTCGGGGCCGCGACACACCGTCACGCCGGACGCGCGACACGGCCGGGCACCGGGTGCGAGCAGCACCGCCCGAGTGGTCAGCCGAAGGACTTCATCCCGCTCCAGTTGTCCCCCAGGACGACCTTCATCGGGACCCCGGCGCTGGTGGTGGAGGGGTGGTACACGCGCATCTGGCCGTCCGTACCGGATCGGACCCAGAGGTCGGGCACCTGGTCGCCGCTGACGTCGGGGATCGCGATCACCGCGCTCATCGCCCCCTCGGACCAGCCGGTGCCGTAGGAGACGTCACCGTCGCGCGAGTTGGCGGCCTGCTTGAGCGAGTTCAGGTCGACGCTGCCGGCGGTCGGGCCGGGGCGGCCGTGGCGGATGTACATGTTGCCGTTGTCCAGGTTGCGCCAGACCAGGTCGGGGGTGCCGTCCAGATCGGTGTCGGCCACGTTGACGACCTCGCGGCGGGCCCAGGCGGTGCCCTCCATCAGGGTCGCCTCCTGGAAGCTGGCCCCGGTGTAGCCGCCGAGCATCCAGAACGCGGTGCCGGCCCGTACGGCCAGGTCCGGGCGGCCGTCGCCGGTGACGTCCCCGATCGCCTTGATCTGGGTCCAGGTCGCCGGATTCGGCGTGCCGGGCGGCAGCAGGACCTGCAGCCGCCGGTCCACGTCGAAGCTGCCGTACCCGTCGCCGGGGTAGAGCCAGAAACGGCCGTCGGGGGTACGGGCGAAGAGATCGGTGATGCCGTCGCCCGGGTACGTGTCGGAGTGCTTGGTGATCAGCGCGGCCGTGCCGGTGCCCGGGTCGTACCAGTGGCCGGGCGGGTTCAACTGGTTGCCCCTGGTGTACGAGGCGGCGAGCCAGGAGTACAGCTCCCCGCCCTCGTCACCGGCGTAGTTGCGCAGGTTTCCGGTGGCGTCGACGAGCAGCAGGTCGGGGATCTCGTCCCCGGTCGTGTCGCCGGGACGGTCGGCCGTCGAGCCCGGCGGCACGTAGAAGGTGTAGTCGGTCCGGACGCTGCGGTTGCCGGCCGCGTCGAAGGCGTACACCTGCAGGGTGGTCGGTCCGGCGTGCCGGGGGGCCAGGTTGGGCACGGTGGCCTTGCCGCCGGTGGCCGTCACCGGCGTCGCGCCGATGCTCTCGAAGGAGTAGGTGAAGTGGCTGGCGCCGGCCGCGCTGAACCCGATGGGACCGGTCTCGCCGAACTTCTTGGTGGCCCAGGTCGCGCCGTCGGGGGTGGCCCCTGACCCAATCTCGTGCATACCTAGAAGGCTTGAGGGACCGCACTTCGCGTCGGGGTGGGCGCAACGCTGAAAAATACACTGTATTGGTTGAGTACAACGTAGAAGACGGTACCCGGGACGCGCTCATGGCTGTTGGAAAGCTGCCGAAAGTAATTGGTCAAGACAAGGATTCCGTGCACTTGAAATCCGAGCGCGGCTTTGAGGCATTCGGATTGAGGACTGGATCTGTTCACGTCTTCAACGATAATATTGTTCGCTTCCGCAGGATTGAGGGTTGGTGATGGTTCGAAAGTCGAATAAAGCGGCAGGAGTGGTGGATCGTATAATCTCTCAAGGCCCAGTCACTGCCGCTATTGCTGAACGCGTTAAAGATGAGTTTCCGGAAGTGTCCCAGTCGCTGGTGAGCTGGATACGGGACGCTGCGAACGAGTGTGATTGGAGTAGGGTTGGACGATTCTCGAATTTGGCTGCTGCGCTTCGAGTTGTCGGCCTGAGTGAGGTGTTGTCCGAGCTGCTGGACAGGGGTGAAAGTGGGCTCAATGAGGAGGATCTGGTTGATATTCTCGGTGAGGTTAAAGCTGTCGAGAGCGCAGGTGTGATATTTCGAACGTTGCGGCGCCGTCTGGACTCTGATTCACCCGCATATTGGTTGAGTCAGAAGGCCATATTTGCCCTTAGTGAACTGGAGACGGATGAGGCAAACAAGTTCCTTGAAGAAATGACTAAGGATGGGTGGCCAGGCGTGATTCGATGGCATGCGGCAGTGGCTTTGCGAATTGAGGTCGAGCTTGGGTTCGATGAGGATGCGATGCTCGGTTAGTGCTGCATGGGCAATTTCTTGCGAGAGTTTCTGACGCCTCGCGGCGCGGGCGACGCGAAGGACGAGCTGAAATTCGGTTACCCAATATCACGCAATCATCGAGAAATCATAAAAAGCAACTATCTACGCTGCAGCCGCGATGACTTCTGGGAGATGCGAGCCGGGAAACGCCCAAAGCCTGCGCTCTTGCAGCAACGGTGCAGCCCTTCGATAGTTCCCTGGCAGCCAAGAAAGCCGCCATCGAACGAGCGAAGAAGGCAGCCCAGGCGGCAAAAAAAGCCGCCGCAAAGGTCAACTCCACCAGCAACAAGGCCGCCAACGAGGCTAAGAAGACCGGCAACCACGTCCACAAGCAGGCCCAGGCCAGGTCCAACCCCAAAGCCTATGGGGCCCTTGGTGGCGCCCATGAGGTTGGCCACCTGCTGCTGGGTCAGCCCAGCTGCTGCGGCGTACCTCGGCGAGGCGGTGTCCGACGACGGTGGCGAGCAGTTCCTGCTTGCCGGCTTCGACGGCCTGCTCGCCCCCGGCGCGCTCGACGTGGGCGGGGCGGATGTCTTTCCAGCGGACGTAGCTGCTCACGGCTGACCGCCCTCCTCCTCGGCGCGTTCTTTCAGGTAGATCTCGTAGCGCTGTTCCGCCACGGGGATGGCTTCGCGGTACCAGTCGTCCAAGCCCAGGCCCGGCCTCAGCGAGGGTATCGATGGCCTACCCGACCCGGGCGTGCGTGGTCGCGTCGAGGGTGTCGAGCCAGTCGCGTACCTCTTCGGCCATCCCGGCGGGGCAGTGTGCCGGACAAGGTGTGCGACCCGGGCACTTATGTCCCAAACGCTACCGCCCTTGAGGTGGGCCTCCGAGAGACCTTGGAGCCG